>JBEKTC010000320.1:0-5488 GCA_049516475.1 Candidatus Korobacteraceae bacterium
CTGATCGTGAGCGATTTGAGCCAGGGGAAGGTATCGCATGTCTTTTTCCGAGAGAATGGGCGACGGCGTGTCCCAGTCGATGCCGATACCGCGATCGTTCCACAGCACGCCGCGGTCGTCGGCGGCATCGAAATAGTCGCTGCACTTATAGAGGAAGTCGGCAGTTTCCGAGCGCACCACGAAGCCATGCGCGAAGCCCTTAGGGACATAAAGCTGGGCATGGTTCTCACCCGACAACACCACGCCGACCCACTTGCCAAAGTGCGGCGAGCCGAGGCGGACGTCCACGGCGATATCGAGAACCTCACCCCGCGCGACCCGGCAGAGCTTGGCCTGCGGGTTGCGAAGCTGATAATGCAGCCCGCGCAGCACCCCGCGCGAGGAATGGGAATGATTGTCCTGCACGAACGTCTCGCGAATTCCCGCCTCGGCGAGAGCGTTCTGGCGGTAGGTCTCCATGAAGAAGCCGCGCGGATCTTCGAAGACCCGCGGCTTGATCAGGAGTACTCCGGGAAGTGAGGTTTCAATGATCTGCAAGTTTGTGCTCGTGGATACTGGAGTGGCTGCGATGGCATGCATTGGCGTCTTCGGGAAAAGTGGAATTTACCGGTTGTAATGGGGCTGGGGATTAGGGGCTAGTCTCGTTCGACTGGTTGCAAGTTCTTGATCCTGTCTCTGGTCCCCAGCCTCCAGCCGTTAATCTCTACGCACCCGCACGATTATAATGCGTGCTTGCTGAAACTATGCGCTGCTCGGCTATTGTCGTCACTCACAACTCCGGCGCGACCATCGGCGCGTGCCTGGAGGCCCTGGCTCACGAGGATTGCGAGATCGTGGTTGTCGACAATGCATCGGCCGACGACACGGTGCAGCGCATTGAGGAGTTCGTCGCGTGGAATCCGGTGTGCCTGATTGCGAACGAGCAGAATCTCGGCTTCGGCGCAGCGATCAACCAGGGCGCGCGCGAGGCGACGGGGGATGTTTTGCTGGTGCTCAATCCCGATGCGATCGCGGAGCCGGGCGCGGTAGCTGCGCTGTTGCGATGTCTTGAAACAACAAAGGCAGCCGCCGTTGGTGGTGCGCTGCTGGAAACCGACGGCCAGCCGGCGCGCGGTTTCGCTTTTCGCAGAATACCTACGCTTGCGCCGCTGCTTTACGAGGTGCTGCTGGTGAATCGGTTGTGGCCAGGCAATCCGGTGAATCAGCGATATCGGTGTCTGGACGCCGACTACTCGCAGCAACAGGAAGTCGAACAGCCGGCGGGAGCCTGTTTGGCAGTTACTCGTACAGCGTGGGACAGCGTCGGCGGGTTTGACGAGCAGTTCTTTCCTGTTTGGTTTGAAGATGTCGATCTCTGCAAGCGGCTGCATGATCTGGGTTTGAAGATTTTCTATTGCCCGGAGGCTCGCTTCCGCCACAGTGGCGCCCACAGTGTGGGACAACTTACGTTTCGCGACCAGCAGATCTTCTGGTACATGAACATGCTGCGGTACGCGAGGAAACACTTCTCGAAAAGGCAAGTCTTTTTTCTGCGGTCGGCGATCGTCAAAGGAATGTTGCTGCGCTCGGTGGCCGCATTGTTTGGGGCGCGAAAAGCTCCGCTGGGGGAAACATTATCGGCGTATTGGGGGGTGGTGCGGGCGGTGTGGTAGCGAGCCTCGAAGCTAAGGGTGCACAACCTGCAAACCGAGGTATTTCTCGAAAGGGTCGAAATCGCGGTCGCGATGAAGCAGTGAGTGCCCGGCTTCCAGACAGAAGGTGGCGATCAGACAATCAATCGTCTTACGCACCGTGAAGCCGCTTTGGCGCAACCTGCGATAGTTTTGGGCGGCAGCCACGGCAAGATCGATTCCGCCGAGTTCGAAGACTTGAAAATTCTCTAAAGTGCGACGCACATTCGCAAACGCAGCGTCGCTCCGAATGCCCTGTAAGACTTCGCAGAGGATGATGTCAGTCAGTCCAAGCCGCTGGCGCCCAGCCTCTCGATCAAGCCACGCGGCTTGCTCGTTTGCCGTGCCGCCCAAATAGTCGATCCATACTGTTGTATCGACGATAACCATGATTATCCGGCTAACTGGAATTTCTTCCCAAGCGCGATTGATTCAGATCGCCTTCCCATTGCACTTTGCCTCGCAACTTGCGAATCGCGATCTGCGAGCGTGTCTGCACCAACAACCGAAGGGCTTCTTCCACGGCCGCCTTTTTGGTTGCAGCGCCACTACGACGCATGGCTTCGCGCATCAAGGCGTCATCGATGTCGATATTGGTTCGCACAATCGTCCTCCCGGATGTGTATACATTCTATATCTATGTGTATTGATGAGGCAATGCTCATGTGGCAAGTGCGATTTGAATCCCTGGAACCTAGCGATGGGGCTGCACCCGGATTTCGAATAACTTTGGCCAGAGCTTTCCGGTGACGAAGAGCCGGTCTTCCTTCGAGTCATAAGCGATGCCATTCAGGACGGCGTCGGAGCTCTCAAGGGAACGCTTATCGATGATTCCGCTCAGGTCGATCCATCCCAGGACTTTGCCGGTTCGCGGAGAGATGCGGACGATGATGTCGCTCTGCCAGATATTGGCATAGATTTCACCGCGAACGTATTCGAGTTCGTTGAGGTTCTCGATCCCATGGCCTGCGTTGTCGGTGACATGGATGCGCCGGGTCTCACGGAAGGACTTGGGATCCAGAAAGCGGAGATACGAACTGCCGTCGCTCATAATCAGGCTTGTCTCATCGTGAGTGAGACCCCATCCCTCACCTTGGTACTGGAACGTTCGCAGCAGAGAAAAGCTGAAGCGATCGTAGACGAAGCCTTTCTGCGCCTTCCACGTCAACTGGATCAAAGTGCTGCCCCAGTCGGTGAGGCCTTCGCCGAAGTACTCGGCGGGCAAATCGTATTTCTGCAAGACCCGTCCGGTGAACGGGTCCACCATCCGTATCGACGATCTGCCATTGAGGCCGGTACTTTCATACAAGTGACCATCAACGTAAAGCAAACCCTGGGTGAAGGCTTTGGGATCGTGCGGATATACGTGAACGACCTGATAGCTATCGGCAGGGGCTGAGATGGGCGGCTTCGCGGTAGCGGAGGCGACAACCGCGCAGAGGAACCACACGAGGAAAGACTGGCGTCGAAGCATGAATGGCCAGCTTAAGGGAAGGGAATCGCTGACGCAAACGGCTGCTGCGCAAGCGGGAGAAGCGATTGCTCTTCCGCTCGTGTGCCGCCGTGCTAAGATTGCCGGAGCGCGAGGGGCGCATCCGGTCCGCGGAAAGGACAGAAGTCCACCCGATCACAACAATTCGTGTTTTGCGAACTAACTTTCTGCCCATCAATGCGGACCTGGGGCGTACGAAAGGAAGTTCGTCATGCCAGTAAGACCACTCCCGTCGAATCCCAACCTCGATCACCTCAAATATCAAGCCAAGGACTTGCTCAAGGGCCATGCTAGCCGCAATCCAGGAGTTGCCCAGCGGATCAGGGAGTTTCATCCGCGTTTCAGGAATGCCACGGACGCCGAGATCTTCGGCGCCACGCTCAGCCTCAGCGACGCGCAACTCGCCATCGCTCGCGAGTCTGGCTTTCCGAGCTGGCCAAGATTGAAAGCGCATATCGAAAAGCCAACCCTCTCCGATCGACCGAATTTGCCACACCATGAGCGCATCGAAGACGCCGTTTTTCGCCGCGCCGTGGACCTTCTGGATGCAGGTGACGTAGCGGGTTTGCGTGCCCACTTACGCCAACATCCGAAAGTGGCGCGGCAGCACGTGGTTTTCGAAGGTGGAAACTACTTTCGTAATCCCACGCTGCTGGAATTCGTCGCAGAAAACCCGACTCGCCGCGGCACTCTGCCGGAGAACATTGTTCAGGTAACAAAGGTCATTCTTGACGCCGGCACCACACAGTCCGCGCTGGACGAGACGCTCATGCTGGTCGCCAGCAGCAACGTGGCGCGTGAATGCGGCGCGCAACTTCCATTGATCGATCTGCTATGCGACTACCGAGCCGATCCCAACAGCGCAATGCGAACTGCGGCCGTGTATGGCGAGTTCGAGGCGGTGAACGCCTTGATTCGGCGCGGCGCCCGGATCGATTTGTCGATCGCGGCAGCTCTGGGACGCATCGAGGAAGCCGGTCGCCTGCTCCCCAATGCCGACACCGAGGATCGCCACTGGGCACTCGCCCTCGCATCGCAGTTCGGTCATCTTGAGATCGTGCGAATGTTGCTCGATGCGGGCGAGGATCCAAACCGATACAACCCACTCGGGGGGCATTCCCAATCCACGCCATTGCATCAGGCCGCGGTGGCTGGCCATCCAGACGTGGTCCGGCTTCTGGTGGAACGCGGGGCGAGATCGGATTGGAAGGACACTCTGTGGCAAGCCACGCCTGCCGAGTGGGCAAGGCACGAAGGCCGTACAGAGATTGAGGCATATCTTCGTGCGCAAGAAACGCAGAAAGGGAAGCCGGAGTGAGGCCTGCCCCTTGTGGAAATGACTGGCAATCCGGAAAGGCGCAACTAGCGAGGACAGCGCGCTAAACCAGCCGCGACTTCCGCAAGCTATTGTCCGGCAGCTGCGCGATCGGCGAGCAGCAATCCCTGTGTCTGGCTGATGCGTCCTGCGGGAATCGATGGATCGGCGGCACGCAACTTCGGGAAGGCTGAAACTTTGTCCTTGCCGCTGACGAGCCAGAGAATGCGCCGGGAGCGGTTGATGACGGGATATGTCAACGTCATGCGTCGCCGGCCCTGGTATACGCCGGTGATGGCGACGTCTCTGTCCATTACGTTGAGCACGGGATCGCCGGGGATGAGCGACGCGCAGTGGCCGTCGGGGCCGAGGCCGAGGTGAGCGAGATCGAGTACCGGCGGCTTGCCGGCGACGCCTTCTAATGTGTGTGCGTACTCTTTCGCCGCGGCTTCGACGTTGGGCGACTCCACCGGCATCGCGTAGATCTGCTCCGGCGGAATGGGAGCGTGCTGGAGCAGGCTGTCGCGCAGGTGCACGTAGTTGCGATCCGGATCGCCGGCGGGCGCGATGCGCTCGTCGATCTGGAAGACGTGGACATTGGCCCAGGGCACGTCTTCGTTGGCCAGATCAGCCAGCATCAGCCAGGGACTTTTGCCACCGCTGACCGCCATAACGAAGCGTCCTCGCGCAGAGACCGCCGCACGAGCATCGGCAGCAATGACCGCGGCCGCGCGCTGGGCCAACGAGTCGACATCAGGAAGGATTTCGACGTTCATCGTGTGTCTCCGGGATTGGTTAAGAGGTGTCATTCTAAGCGGGGCAGCGCTTTTTTTTGCGCTGCGGAGTCGAAGGAGCCCTACGTCGGGATAAGGCCTGCCGCGATAGGGGTCCTTCGGCTACGCGTCCGCCCGCCCCGCAAAACAGCGGGTCGGGCGGACGCTCCGCTCAGGATGACAAAAAAGCATCGAGCTCTATTTTCCGGACGTCTTTTCCAGATGTCCGCCGAATTCG
>JBEKTC010000321.1:0-5472 GCA_049516475.1 Candidatus Korobacteraceae bacterium
AGGCGCGATTGGTGTTGCCGGTCCAATGGCCAGCGAGACTCTATCCAGCGCGGGCATTGACGTCTCGCAGCTCCAGGCCGGGCAGGTGATCGACATGGTCTGGCGCGAGATCGGCATTTCGGTTGCGCGCAATACCCACCCGCAGATGGATGGCTACGAGATCTGGCTCGCCGCGGAGCAAGCCGACAGAGTTTGGGATGCGCTAACCTCCGTCGGAGCTGTGCCCGTGGGAAGCGATGCGCTGGAGATGTATCGCATCGCTCGCGGCGGGCCGCGCTACAGGATCGATCTGCGCGAGCGTGACCTTGCGCAGGAAACGGGCCAGGAACACGCTCTAAGTTTCACCAAGGGTTGCTACATCGGGCAGGAGATTGTGGAGCGCATTCGCGCCCGCGGCAATGTGCATCGCACGTTTATCGGGTTTGAAGTGCAGGGCGAGCCGCCGCAACCCGGAACGAAAGTTCGCGCCAACGACAAAGATGTGGGCGAGATCACGAGTGCGGCGCGTGTGCCGTTTCCCGGCGGCGACAGGACGCTGGCCCTCGGCTATCTGCGGCGAGAAGTTGCAACTCCTGGGGCGACGGTGCAAATTGGCAATCAGAGCGCCACGGTGAGGGCACTTCCGTTTATCTAAGACAAGGGGTTCACCACGGAGGTCACCGGATTTTGAAAACCTCAGTATTCTCCGTGGCTCAGTGGTGAAAAAGAAAAAATATGCCAGACAAAGAGAAGAAACCTGAGTTTGTAGTGACCGATCGCCGCCTCTTCAGCACTGACGGTGAGTTGCGTCAGGACGTAGTGGAAGCCGAGGAGCGTCGCGAGGAACGCGAGCGCGAAACGAAGGAAGCGCAGCAGCGCGTCAATGAAGAGCGCGCCGCGCAAAACCATGCCGCGCAGGTCTCGCCGACCCCCACGGCAACCTCGGTCGAGGAACCGGACATTCAGGCCCCGAGCGCGCACGAGCAGCAGTCCTCGGCCGCGGCCTACAGGGAGTCCACGCGCGAGATCGACGCAGAGATCGAGAAGGAGATGCGTAAGCAGGGCCAGCCGCATCGCGCGAAGGACTTCGAGATAACTTTCGAGAAGTTTGTTGCCTCGCTGTACATGACGTCGCTGATGCAGCTTGGGCTCGCCGCTCCGCAGGGCGCCAAGCCCGAGGTGGACTTGATCGGCGCGCGCCAGACCATCGACACACTCGCCCTTTTGCAGGAGAAGACCAAGGGCAACCTCACCTCGGCGGAAGAGAACATGCTGCAAAACTGCCTCTACGAGCTGCGCATGGCCTACCTTGAAGTCACCAATCTGATCACCCGTCCGCCACAAAGCAGTCCCGGCGCCGACAGCAAGGTGAGATGAAAGCTACGCTCACGGTGCTGGGGAGTGGAACTTCGATGGGGGTTCCGACCATCGGCTGCGACTGCGCGGTGTGCACCTCAGCCGATCCGCACGACCGTCGCACCCGCCCCTCGATCATGGTGCAGTGGGACGAACGCACCGTTCTCATCGACACCACGCCCGACTTCCGCGAGCAAGCCATCCGCGAACAGATTCGCAAGATCGACGCCGTGCTGTACACTCACGGGCACGCCGACCATATCCTCGGACTGGACGATGTCCGGCCGCTCAGTTTTCCCCGCATCACCGGTGGCGGCAAGATACCGCTGTTCGCCAGCGAGAACACGGCGCGGGTTTTGCGCAACGTCTTCCGCTACATCTTTGAGGCCGATTACAAGTATGGTGGCCTGGCGCAAGTAGAACTGCAGCCGGTGAATGGGCCGGTGGAACTTTTTGGCGCAACCTTCCAGCCGCTGGTCGTGATGCACGGCGATGTGCCCATCGAAGGTTATCGCTTTGGCAACGCCGCCTATCTCACCGACTTCAGCAGCGTGCCGGAGGAGACGCTGGCGCAACTGGAGGGCCTGGACATTCTGTTTCTCGATGCGCTGCGCCACCATCCTCATCCCACGCACTCGACCGTGGAGAACTCGCTGAAGATTGTGGAGCGGCTGAAGCCAAAGCGAACGTACTTCACGCATATCTCGCACGATCTGCCGCATGAGGCGACTAACGCAGCGCTGCCGAAAAATGTGTGGCTATCGCACGATGGACTGAAGCTGGAGTTCGAGATCTGATGCAGGTCTTTCGCCAGCTCGATGAGGTCCCCGCGGACTTCGGTCCCACCGTGGTCAGCGTGGGCAACTTTGACGGAGTACATCGCGCGCACCAGGAAGTGGTGCGCCATATGGCCGACCGTGCGCGCTTGTTCGGCGGCAAAGCGGTAGTGGTGACGTTCGAGCCGCATCCCCTACGCATCTTGCGTCCCGATGTTGCGCCCAAGCTGCTGACCGCGTTGCCGGCCAAGCTGAAGCTGCTGGAGCAGACGCACGTTGACGCCGTGCTGGTGCTGCCTTTTACGCGCGATTTGTCGCTGATGGCGGCGGATGATTTCGCGCATCGCGTTCTGGCGGAAACGTTGCATGCCCGCGAGGTCCACGAAGGTTACAACTTCCACTTTGGCCATAAAGCCCAGGGGAACGTGAATACGCTTGCCGAGTTAGGCAAGCAGTTTGGCTTCGAAGCGAAGATCCATCCCGAGCAGTTGCTGCGCGGGCATCATCTCTCCAGCAGCGAGATTCGCAAGCTGATAGCGGAGGGGAACGTCAGCCGCGCCCGTGCGCTTCTCGGGCGGCCATTCAGCATTATCTCCACCCCAGGCCGCGGCCGTGGTTACGGCCGGCAGTACACCGTCCCAACGGTGAACCTGGCTCGTTACGACGAGCTTGTGCCGGCGAATGGCGTCTACATCACGTGGCTGCGCGTCGCTGGCGAATGCTTTGAGGCGGTGACCAACGTGGGCAATCGCCCGACATTCGGGGAAGAGTCTTTCGCCATCGAAAGCCATCTGCTGAACTTCCATCCCATCGAGTTGCAGCCCGAGACGGAGCTGGAGTTGATTTTCCTGAAATGGCTGCGGCCCGAAATCAAGTTTCCCTCGGTCGACGCGCTGCGCGAACAGATCGGGAAAGACGTGGAGAGGGCGAAGAGATATTTTCGGCTGCAGGAACGGTTTGCGCGATAGCGCCCAACCTGATAAGTTTTCCCATTACCCGAAAAACATGATGAAGAAAGCCGTTCCTCTCTCTCTATTCTGCTGTCTGGTTTGTGTGCCCCTGTTGGCCCAAGCTCCCGCCGATGTGCTGCGGCATCCCGGCTGGAACGTAGGGATTTTCGCGGGTGGTGGGACCACCGTCGACAGCACCCCCAGCGGCAGCAACCTGGTGCTCGGGGTTCGCCTGGGGCGCGTGCTGACGGACGAGCACGGACCCGGAATTCTGCGCGGCACCTACGAGATGGCCATCGACGTTGTTCCTCTCGACGAGTACTGGATCAACGGCGGACAGTACGCTGGAGGCGTCGACCCCGTCGTCTTCAAGTGGAATTTCACCAGCGGCAGCAAGATTGTGCCTTACTTTGCGGCCGTGGGCGGCGCGCTCTTCAGCAATCACAACCTGCCGCCCGGCGACACCTCGCAGATCAACTTCACCAGCGGGCCGGAGATTGGCGCACAGATATTCAACAAGGGAAACAATTCCTGGGACATCATGGTGAAGGCTTATCACCTGTCGAATGCGTCGATCGGGAACCACAATCCCGGGCTGAACGCCAACGTGCAATTTATGCTGGGCTACACCTGGCATTAGGAGCGATCGCTCCCGCGTACCAGGGAGGGTCTGGGCCGCACAATTTCAAGGCCCGCAAGCGATTGCATCGGCGTATACTTTTGTCCGACACGTGCGCCCATGACATCCTCCGCTTCTTTAGAGCACCCCCTCATCCTGTGTATTGACGACGCAGAAATTGCCCTGCGAGTTCGCAAGCTGTTGCTGACCAGCGCCGGCTATTCCGTTCTCACCGCGTCCTCCGGCGAAGAAGGGCTTGAGCTATTTAAAGAGAATCCCATCGAGCTGGTGATCGCCGACCATTTCCTGTCGGACAAAACGGGAGCCGAAATTGCCAAGGAGATGAAAGAGGTCAAGCCGGAGGTGCCGATCCTGATCGTGTCGGCAGCTTCGGAAGAACCCCCCGGTTTGGAGTTTGTCGACGGCTTCCTGTCGAAGGGCGAAGGCCCGGACACTCTGCTGGAAAGCATCGCCCGCCTGCTTCGGCACCGGCACCAGGCTGGGTAGATCGTCCTTAGCCAGTGCTGATGATCTGCCCAATTGAAACGTGACGGGATCGCGCTTTTACGGCGTGTAGTTGCAGGCCGCGTCGAAGCCGCAGCCTTCGTAGGTATTCTGCATCTGGTCCTGAATGATGTGGGCCACGCCGCCGGCCTTCGTCGGATCAATCGTCAAGTCGGTGTCCAGCTTCTTGGTTTCGAACTTCCATCCGTCAGGCAGCTTGAGCTTGCTGCCGAGTTCCGAAAGGTTGTCGATGCTCAGGCCCCTGTCAACCACAGTGACGTAAGACTGCATGACGTAAACCTTCCCGTCCGGCGTGCGTATCAGGTAGACCGGCTTGCCTTTTTCGAACAGGTACTTTGAATCGCGATGAATCTCCATCGCCGTGTATGGAGCTTGCAGCCCGCCCTTGATCTCGGCTGGTGACACGCTGGCCACCCACGTCGCCTTTACGCCATCGAAATCGACGGTTTCGCCGGCTTTGAAGACCCATAGCTGGTCTACCGTCCAGTGCCGCCTCGGGTTCAAGTAAACCTGGTCGGCCCCGAGCTGGGCGGCGAGTTTCTTAGCGTCGAGGGCGATGAATTTGCCGGGCGGACAGTTGCTGGCGTTGGTGGTGTTATAGACCTGCGCCATCACATCTGGCGGCTTGCCCATAAAAGCGAAGATTTCGCAGAAGGGATAATTGCGGGCTTGCGACTTGTAGAGCTGCAAGCCCGGGGCAGCGCCTGGGCTGAGAGTGATCTGCTGAGCCATGGAATAAACACTCAGCAGAAACAGAGCGGCAAGGATCAGCTTCCTGATAGTCACGACACGGAGTTTATCGAAAGGCAGATGGTTGGAGCAATTGGAAGGGCGTAGATGAAAACTGCCCCGCCCTAGCCAAAAGAATGGAAAAGAGCGGGTCTCTCGACTCCACTTCGCTCCGCTCGAGATGACAGAACGGAGTACCCGGTTATTTTTATCCCAAATCCCTACTTCAGTCGTAATACTCCAGCCCCAAATGCGTGATCAGGCCTTCGCCCTTGAGGTGGCGCAGGGTGTTCTTCAGCTTCATCGACTGGATGAACAGGTCGTGTTCGGGATAGAGTCCCTCGGCGGTCATCGGCGACTTGAAGTAGAAGCTGAGCCACTCCTGAATGCCAATGCCGCGGAGTGTCGACGAGCGCTTTGCGAGATCGAGGAAGAGCACTAGGTCAAGCACGATGGGCGCGGCGAGGATCGAGTCGCGGCAGAGGAAATCGACTTTGATCTGCATGGGATAGCCGAGCCAGCCGAAGATGTCGATGTT
>JBEKTC010000322.1:0-5736 GCA_049516475.1 Candidatus Korobacteraceae bacterium
GAGAAGCCTTCGTTGACCGAGCGATTCATCATCTTCTCGTCCATCTCCAGCAGCTTCAGCTTTTCGCGGAACATGGGCAGGAAGTCCATGGCATCCATCTCGTCGCGGCCGTGATATTTGCGGACGGCGTTCAGCGCCGAGCGCAGGAAATACGCGTTGCTGATGCCGGGAATCTCGACCGGATATTGGAACGCCATGAAGACGCCTTCGCAAGCAGCATCCTCAACCTTCATCTCCAGGAGATCTTTGCCATCGAAAGTGACGGAGCCGCCAGTTACGTTGTAGCTTTCGCGGCGAGCCAGCACTTGGGCCAGCGTGCTCTTGCCCGATCCGTTCGGGCCCATGATGGAGTGGACCTCGCCGGGGTTGACCGTCAGGTTGATGCCCTTCAGGATTTCGTTGTTGTCGACCTTAACGTGCAGGTTTTTGATTTCCAGTAAGCTCATGTATTCGATCGTCCTTGAAAAGCAGATCCCTCGCGGACTGAAGTCCGCTCGTGATGACAAAAATTAAAAAGACTTCCAACGGCGCGGCTAAAGCCGCGCCCCTTCAAAACCAATGTCGCGCCTATGGCGCTCTTACCTCAGCGGCTAAAGCCGAGGATTTCCGGGCCAGCTATCATGCACGCCTGAAGAGGCCGCTGAAAAAGTCGTTGAACGCGAGTTGTGCCGTCGGCTGAAGCCGACTCGGAATCGAAAATAAAGCACTTAGACGCTGGCCTAAAGGCTAGCTCTACCCGAACAGCGCAAAATCGCGACTTTTTCAGCGGCCTGTGAAGGCGTGCTCCACCCAGTGTTCTTATCCGACGCTGCCTTCCAGGCTCACGCTCAGCAGCTTCTGCGCTTCCACGGCGAACTCCATCGGCAACTCGCGGAAGACGCGCTTGCAGAAACCGTTCACGATCATCGAGACGGCGTCCTCGGCCTTCAGCCCGCGCTGCCGCAGATAGAACAGCTGGTCTTCGCCGATCTTCGAAGTCGACGCCTCATGCTCCATCTGCGCCGTCGAATTCCTAACCTCAATGTACGGGAAGGTATGCGCGCCGCACTTGTCGCCGATCAGCAGCGAGTCGCACTGCGTGTAATTACGCGCGCCGGTCGCGCCTTTCAGAATCTTGATCAGCCCGCGATAGGTGTTCTGGCCGTGTCCGGCGGAGATGCCTTTGGAAACCACGGTACTGCGCGTGTTCTTGCCGATATGGATCATCTTGGTCCCAGTGTCGGCCTGCTGATAGTTGTTGGTCAGCGCGACGGAGTAGAACTCGCCCACCGAGTTGTCGCCCTGCAAAATGCAGCCCGGATATTTCCACGTGATCGCCGAGCCAGTCTCGACCTGGGTCCAGGAGATCTTCGAGTTCACACCCTGGCACTTGCCGCGTTTGGTAACGAAGTTGTAGATTCCGCCCTTGCCGTTCTTGTCGCCGGGATACCAGTTCTGCACCGTCGAGTACTTGATCTGGGCGTTGTCCAGCGCGACCAGCTCAACCACCGCGGCGTGAAGCTGGTTCTCATCGCGAATGGGCGCGGTGCAGCCTTCCAGATAGCTGACAGATGCGCCTTCGTCGGCGATGATCAGAGTGCGCTCGAACTGGCCGGTCTCGGCGGCGTTGATGCGGAAGTACGTCGAGAGCTCCATCGGACAGCGAACGCCCTTAGGCACATAAACAAACGATCCGTCGGTGAAGACCGCGGCATTCAGCGCGGCGAAGAAGTTGTCGGTGTAGGGCACGACCGAGCCGAGATACTGCTTGATCAGGTCAGGATGCTTCTGCACAGCTTCGGAGAAGGAGCAAAAAATGACGCCCACTTCGGAGAGCTTGGCCTTGAAAGTCGTAGCGACCGAGACGCTGTCGAAGACTGCGTCAACCGCGACGCCCGCGAGCATCTTCTGCTCAGCCAGCGGAATACCCAGCTTCTCGTAGGTGCGGAGGATCTCGGGATCCAGCTCATCCAAACTGGTTAAGCTTGGCTTCTGCTTGGGCGCCGAATAATACGTGATCGCCTGATAATCGATGGGGGGATACTTGATGTTCGCCCAAGTGGGCTCGGCCTGCTTCTGCTCCTGCGCGGCCCAGTAGCGATAGGCCTTCAGCCGCCACTGGAGCATGAACTCAGGCTCATTCTTCTTGGCCGAGATCAGGCGAACGGTCTCCTCGTTGAGCCCTTTGGGGACGCGCTCTTCCTCAATATCGGTGACGAATCCCCACTTGTACTCACGCTCCGCCAGATCTCGAATTGCATTGACGTTCGAACTCATTGAACTCTCCCGGATGAATAACCGATAGTTGTTACCAGCTTGCCTTGCGCACCTTTGATTGCGCTCAACTGCATGGGTTGAATCAAATCGGAAAGCGTCACCTTTTCCAGCGCGCCGCGTACCACCTGGCTGATCACTTGCTGATTGCGCTTGATGGGGCAGGAGCGCTCCAGGTCGCACAGGCCGGTTACGTCGGTGCTGCACTCGGTCAGCGCGATGGGGCCTTCCATCGCGGTGACGATTTCCGCCACAGAAATTTCAGCCGGCTCCTTAGCCAAGCTGTACCCGCCCTTGATGCCACGATGCGACACCAGCAATTCGCTTTGCAGAAGCTGCTTCAAGACCTTGCTCACCGTCGGCAGAGGCAGGCGCGATTGCGCCGCCAGGTCTCGCGCCGTATGCACGGACGGGGCGTGATCTCTGGCGATGATGGTCATCAGCACCAGGCCGTAATCGGTGAGTTTGGCCAGCCGGATCATGGTTTGCGCGCTCCCACTTACGTTAGAGTATATATAGTACCGCAAAGGTACTATATTTGTGGAGGGCGATCTCAAGATGCGGTCTCACTCGCTCGCTTTTGCGCTTTGCAGAGGCGCCCGTCTCCTTAATTTGTAAAAGTTTTGTCAACAGTCCCGCCACCGCAATGTCCCGCTGACCCGGGCGGGATGAGTCCCGCGTGCGCATTCGAGTGACGCAACCCCTGTATCTGCTGGTCGCTACAAGTCGCGCCAAATTTCTATCGTCAAATGTATTCGCGATTTGAACAAACTATTCGCTATAGTATTTAGCGCCAACCAATTGACTTCTTATAGTGTTTCGGAGTAACTTTCCGAAGCTGTTGCTGAGTCGAGATGTAAAACTGCGGCGCTCCCCTCGACTGCCGACGGTCTGCATCGACACCCTTCCTTCAGACAAAACTGAGACAAATATTGAGGAGAAACATGAAGCTTTTGCGAATGCTCGGAATCGCCTTGGTCGCGGTGGCTGCAGTGGGTGTAGCCAGCGCGCAAACCTGGCAACCTGTAACTGCCTTACCTGGTTCCTTCGGGGCCGCTGGCGCGATGGCGTTGCTGACCGATGGCCGGGTCCTTGTTCATGATGAAAGCGGTAATAGTGGAACCTGGGGAAACTGGTGGACGTTAACCCCCAACATTAATGGTAGTTATGCTGCGGGCACCTGGACGCAAGTCGCCACCATGCCTGCCGGCTACGGGCCGCTGTATTTCGGCTCTGCGGTGCTGCCCGATGGCCGTTACATCGCGGAAGGTGGTGAATACAATCTCGGTGGCGACGCCTGGACCACCAAGGGCGCGATTTACGATCCCGTTGCCAACACGTGGACCTCGGTGACTCCGCCCAGCGGATGGAACTCCATCGGCGACTCCCCTAGCGTCATTCTGTTCAACGGAAGCTACATGCAGAGCAGTTGCTGCGATACACAGAAGCAGGCGGCTTTGTTGAATCCGTCAACCCTGACCTGGACCTCGACCGGTACGGGCAAATTCGATATCTATGACGAAGAAGGTATGACCTTATTGCCCGGCGGCAACGTGCTGGACGTCGATGCTTACGTTTTCCAGTACAACTCAGCCGGCAAGAACTGGGAAACCTACAATGCGGGCACGGGCGCGTGGACCAGCCAAGGCAGCACGCCAGAGCAGTATTGGGATTCGGCGGCTAATTGCGGCGGCTCAGGCCGTGCTACCTACGAGCTTGGTCCGGCAGTGCTGATGCCCACCGGTAATGTCTTCCAAACCGGCGCGAACAGTTGCGGTGCTGGCCACACGGGAATTTATAACGTCAGCGGTAACTCCTGGACCGAAGGGCCGGACTTCCCCGGCAGCTTCGATATCGCAGACGGTCCGGCGGCGCTGGAGGTCAACGGCAACGTGCTCATGTTTGCCAGCCCAGGATTTGGCGATATCGGTGGCCAAATGTTTGAGTGGAATGGCAGCACGCTGACGGAGGTCGCCAACCCGCCCAACGGTCCTGGTGACTCCTCCTACTATGGACACTTGCTGATGCTTCCTACCGGTCAGATCATGTTCACCGACTTCAGCAACGATGTCGAACTGTTTACCTCCGCCGGCAGTCCGTACACCGGCTACAATCCAACGCTTCTGTTGACCAACCTGGTGTACAGACACGGGACGACCATTACGTTGAACGGCACCAACTTCAATGGCGCCTCGCAGAATAACGCTTATGGTGACGACTTCCAGGATGCCACCAACTACCCAATCGTACGGTTCACCAACACCGGTACGGGACACGTATTCTACGGCAAGACGCATGGCCACAGCACCATGGCCGTGGGATATCACGGTCCAACGTACACTTCTGTGGACATTCCGTCGGACATCGAAACCGGCGCAACCAATCTGCAGGTAATCGTGAACGGTATTGCCTCCCAGAACTATGCAATTGGTATCAACTAGGGAGCTGTAGTTAGCCTGATTCATTCAACGGCGCCTCGTCTCAAAAGGACGTGGTGCCGTTGTTTTGAATACCGTGTAAAATACCTGCTGTTCTCGCCATCAAGAAAGCAAATTCCTTAGGACCAGCCTCTCTTGTGAAGTCTTCTCCCGCCGCAAAGCCGCGCCCACGATCCGGAGCGCGTGATGCCCGCAAATCGTCGGCGAAGGTCGTCCAGCGCACCAACTGGACACTCCTGCTGGGACTTCTCTTGGTGGTTGCGACAGTGGCTGTATATTATCCGGTCCACACTCATCCATTTGCCAACTTCGACGATGGTCCCTATGTCGTTTCGAACCCGCACGTCCGCGCCGGGTTGAGTTTAGACACCGTTAAGTGGGCATTCACTTCCATCGGTTCCGTCACTCCCGACGTGCCTGACTGGCATCCCCTGGCCTGGCTTTCCCATGCCCTGGACACGGAGGTCTTTGGCTTCGATCCAGCCGGCCCGCACGACGAAAACCTGTTCCTGCACGCCTTGAATGTGCTGTTGCTGTTCTGGGTGTTGCAGCAAGCGACTGGATTTACGGGCCGCAGTGCAATGGTGGCCGGGCTGTTCGCATTGCATCCCATCAATGTCGAGTCGGTAGCTTGGATTTCCGAGCGCAAGAACCTGCTCAGCATGTTGTTCTTCCTGCTGGCGCTGGCAGCTTATCGTTGGTATGCGCGTAGGCCGCAGGTGGGACGCTACCTTGTGGTCGCGTTGCTTTTCGCGCTGGGGTTAATGGCCAAGCCTTGGCCGCTGCAACGGCTCGCTTTTCGCCCTTCGCTATTCGCTTTTCGCAAGAATGACTTGGGTGAAATCTCTGGCGAAAAGCGAACAGCGAACAGCGAAGAGCGACCTTCCGGCGAAGAGCGAAGAGCTAAGAGCGAGGAGCGATTCCTCTGGTTGGTGCTGGAAAAGTTGCCGCTGTTTGCGCTGGCTGCGGCCAGTGCCGTCATCACCGTGAAATCACAACTGGCGATTGGCGGCATCGATGTCGACAAGAGCGTGTCCTTTTCCAT
>JBEKTC010000323.1:0-9372 GCA_049516475.1 Candidatus Korobacteraceae bacterium
CCAATAGCGGAAGCGGCACGGTCACCACAATTGACGAAACCACGCTTGCCACTACTACAGTTGCCGCCGGCAGCTCACCGACTGCAATCGATATCGACCTGATGACAAACAAGGCGTACCTCACCAACAATATCTGGGAGGGCACGGTGACTATGATCGACGGCGCCAACGATTCCACCACGTCCATTTCGCTGGGGAATGACACATGGCCGAGTGCGATCGTCGTCAATCCTCTGACTAACTCTGTTTATGTGGCCGACACCGTGGTCAACAGCGTTTCGATTATTGCCGGGGCAAGCGCGGGTGCAGTGCAGTTTCTCCCCGTTACACCTTGCCGCGTCGCTGACACACGGCAGCTGAATAGCCCGTTTGGCGGACCGTATCTCGCCGGTGGAACATCACGCAGCTTCGCCGTCCCGCAGAGCAGCTGCAACATCCCGAGTACGGCCATCGCCTACTCGCTGAACGTCACAGTGGCGCCCTTGCAAGGTGCGCTGGAGTATCTCACCATCTGGCCCACGGGACTACCCCAGCCGGTCGTTTCAACCCTCAATTCGCTCGACGGGCGAGTCAAGGCCAATGCGGCGATCGTTCCTGCCGGCACAGGCGGAGCGGTCAGCGTTTATGCGACTGACTCCACCAATGTGATCCTGGACATCAACGGATATTTTCGACCGCTGGCCGGCGGCACGCTGCAGTTTTATCCCCTGGCGCCGTGCCGCGTCGTGGACACTCGCAATGCGCGGGGAGAGCTAGGCGGGCCGTTTTTGCAAGGCGGGCAGGAACGCGACTTTCCGGTCCTGAGCAGCAATTGCCAGATCCCATCCAGTGCACTCGCTTATGCAATGACCTTCACAGTTGTGCCCGTGGGAGGCCAGCCGTTGGGATATCTCAGCGTATGGCCGGCGGGCTTGCATCAGCCGGTCGTCTCTACTTTGAACAATCCGACCGCGACCATCGTGGCCAATGCCGCCATCGTGCCGGTGGGAACCGGCGGCGCAATTGCTGTTTATCCCGATCAAGACACTCAGCTCGTAATCGACATCAACGGCTACTTTGCCGCGCCGGCTTCGGGCGGCTTGTCCCTATATCCGGCTGCGCCATGCCGCGTCCTCGACACGCGCTCAACTGGAGGAGCATTCAGCGGCCAGCGCAATCCGCCGGTCAATGTTGCCGCCAGTGCCTGCAATCTTCCCAGTACGGCGCAAGGATATGTTTTCAACGCAACCGCGATCCCCGTGGGTTCGCTAGGATATCTGACGTTGTGGGCCGATGGCGACCAGCAGCCGACGGCTTCCACTCTGAATGCGGTGGATGGGGCGGTGACCTCCAACATGGCGATCGTGGGCAACCAGGATGGCAAGATTGACGCCTACGCTTACGGCCTCACCCAACTGCTGATGGACATCTCCAGCTACTTTGCGCCGTAAGACGGCGGTTATGTATGGTTTATGCCGTTGCTCGCGTCAGCGACCCTACTTTGCGCGGCTTAACCCGTTGACGAGCGCTGAGCCGAAAAAAAGGTGGGAGGGCACCGGCTTCAGCCGTGCCGAAAGGTGCTATTGGGTACTCCTTGTTCAATATTTCCATATCTATGGATACCTCGAATTAGGATGCCCGCTGCGGAGCCTGGGATGGCCCTAGAATCGACGAAAGGGTGGTGGGTGGTACCTAGGGCCGTCTGGAACGCTGGGGCCCGCCAGAACGTCTCTAAACGCCAAGCCCGGCGCTTTCCCGATTTGGAACCCGATGCCATGTTCCATTCGGCTTAAAAGCCAATTCTGGCGAGGTCTGATTTCGCCGGGCCTAAAGCCCGGCGCTTCCACCGTCCTACTTGGCCGAGGGAATGCCGGACGTCACCGTAAATTCCTGGCCAGTCACCGGCGCCAGAAACGGTATGACATAACCCTGAACCGCAAAGTTTCCGGTCTTGATCGCCTCGGCCACGAACTTGTACTTGAATTCCCCCATTTTGAACGACGCTGCCTTCAATTGAAAGACGAAGGTTCCGTTCTGCGACTCGTGCAAGCTGACCTGGTCGGGAGTCAGGTTTTTGACCACCAGCAGAATTTCTCCACCCTGGTCTTCATCGCGCTCGCCCGTCTCACCGGCTTGTGCTTGTTTCGCCTCCCGTTTCTCCTCGGCTTCGTGGGCCGCATGGCTGGCCCGCAGCACCTGAAATCCCGGTATCAGCTCACGTGCTTCTTCCAGGTTCGAGGCGGGATAGTTGCCGGGTAGCCACAGAGGGTCGGGCAACTCCTGCGGGCCGTCGATAGTCGGATACACCAACAGCGTCTGCCCCTTGGACAAATCACGCCGGTCGGGAGCAAGGCTGAACTCCGCGACTACCATGGGGAACGCGACCGCCTTCGATCCTTCGGCGATGACCAAAGGCCGCATCCCGGCTTCCGTGCGGTCAGGAATCGCGATGTAGGCGGTGTCGGAGGTCTCGGCGACAATCCGTGCCGGACGCTCCTCAACCGCGGCGAACGTCTTGTTGCTGTCTCCGCTGAAGGGGCCATGAATTACGCAAGGCTGACCTTTCAGGCAGATCGCCGGCGCGAGGTAGGAAGTTGGTGCCTTGGCTTTCGCCGAGGCAGTGTGCGGAACGCTGATCGCCTTCGAAACCGGGCTGCCCGCATTGTCCGTCTGCCGAAACAGAATGGCCAGTTCTAGTTGTCCAGGAGGAACGGTCAGCGCGATGGGACCATCCGCGGGCTGTGGCGGCTCGCCAGAGATCTCAAGCGTCCAACCCGATAACGTAGAAGCGGCACCGGAGGACGCGAACGGAAGCGCAACCCGGGTAACGACGATTCCCGGTAATCGTTCATAGTCGCTAGGGCCCTCAACTACGCTTCCCGAGACCCGGTCGCCGGGACGAATCCGCGCCGGCAAAATCAGTCCCACTTCTTTCACGTTCGTTCCCCCACCTGGCTGCGGAGAGGCGACGGCGGGCGCGGCCTTGGGAGGCTGTTGGGCAGCTTGCCGGGCGTGCGCCAGTTGCTGTGTCACTTCCTCCTGCGTGAACTTCTTCACCGCTTCGGGAGCGCCGGAAGATTCCTCGCCGGCTGGACAATCGATCGTCTCGTATTTCTGGGCCGACGCGTTCCAGTCAGTGCAGTGATAGAAGTTGGTCTGGGGATCGTGCGTTAGCTGATGACCGCTGACCTGCTTCCCCGACTCATCGAACACCTGGATGAACTCGCCGGTAAAGTTTGCGTTTTTGTCGTAGCTATCGCGCGTGATCTTGTGAACTTTTTCGTTTGGCCAGTAAGACGTAGAGGTAGTCTGCGGCACATAGGAGCCCGCGGGATATTCGAGGATTTGGCTCTGCAGCAGTTGGCCATCGGCGCCAAGCGTGCGGATTTCGGTAACCTGGTCGGCGGCATTGTAATGCAGTTCTATTTTTCTTCCGCCGCCAGATTGCTGCACCACGGTGCGCTGGGCATAGCTTGGCGTGGCACTTACGGTAAACAGAGCAATCAGCATGAATATGCAGTAAGAAGGTGGATCTGGAACGCGTTGAATTGGTCGCACGGACTGTTTCCTCACGAATAAGAACTTCAAGAGCAGGTCGGGGATGTGGAAAGGCCCTAGCCTTCAGGAAATGATTACGGCCTTCAATAGTAGCAGGCAGAATGTTGTAACACGACACCATGTGCCGTCTGGTCGATCAACCGGAGTTGTGCCGGTAGCTGCAATCGCCGACGGCCTTTGCGACGCGAGCAACCAGAGCAATCGTGTTCAAAATCGGAACAAATGAGCAGAGCCTGCGGCAACTACTATCGTTTTCGTTGACATTGAGTCCTCTACACGTTACGTTAGATTTAATCGCCCGGTCGGTGGTCTCGTCCTCCTCCTGTCCAGCGCAAATATTTACACGTGCCCCACACAATTACAGCGGTCGAAAACAACAACAACGAAGAAGGAATCTTCCAAATGAAAACTTTGCAATCGTTCTCCCGTCGCGGCGCTAGCCCGACCATATTGACCCTTGCGCTCGGATTGGCCCTGGCCATCAGCAGCGCTGTTCCGGGCCACGCACAATCGTTATTCCGGCAGCTCAGTCAAGACAGTTTCACCAACGGAAGCAGCCAGCACATGACGGAAGTCGCATCTATGGCGGCGGTGGCGCTGACATCGGCTGGGCAACCTCGCTTAATGGTGGAATTGCCTGGACCAACGGATATCTGCCCGGCTTGACCCAATACGGCCCAGGCGGCGGACCCAACAGCGCCGCCAGCGATGCCGCTGTAGTCTATAACGCGAAGTACGGCCTGTGGCTGATTTGCACCCTGCCCATCGGTAACTACGATACTGTTGCCGTAAGCTCCTCCAGCGATGGCATCCACTGGAACAATCCGGTCTACGTCATCCAGAACCGGGACGCCGACAAGAATTGGATTACTTGCGATAACACCGCTACCAGCCCACACTACGGAAACTGCTATGTGGAATTTGACGACCCTGACGTAGGCGATCTGTTGTATATGAGCACGTCTACCGATGGCGGCCAAACCTGGAGCACACCGCAAACCACGGCCAATGGCGACTACGGAATTGGCGGCAATCCCCTGGTGCAGCCCAACGGAACCGTCGTGGTTCCCTTTGCGGACTTCAACTGCGGAATGTCGGCATTCACCTCCACCAACGGCGGCCAGAGCTGGACCGGAGCGGTCGAGATTGCCTGCGCTCCCAGCCACGGCGAGGATGGCGGTCTGCGCAGCGCCGGTCTGCCTTCCGCGGCCATCGACGGCGCGGGAACGGTATACACCTCGTGGTCCGATTGCAGCTTTGAAAGCAACTGCAGTGCGAACGACATCGTCTATAGCAGCTCGACCGACGGTGTTCACTGGACGGCCAAGGTCCGCATCCCGCTCGATCCCATCGGCAGCGGAGTCGACCATTTCATCAACGGCATGGGCGTCGATATCCGGACCTCCGGAAGCACCGCCCACATGGGGATGACCTACTATTACTATCCCGTCTCCAATTGCGGCAATAGCTGTAACCTGATCGCGGGCTTCAGCCTCACCACCAATGGCGGAACAACCTGGACCGCAGGTCGTCGACTCTCCGGCAATATGGAACTGAGCTGGCTGCCCCAAACCTTCTCCGGCTACATGGTCGCCGATTACGTGGCCACTGTATTTCCTGCGGGTGGCAGGGCATTCCCCATTTTTGCTCTCGCTCTTCCGCCGGTCGGCAGTTTGTTTCAGGAGGCCATCTACACTTCATCCTTCGGCTATACCCAGGACGAGATGAACGAGCCGCTCATGAGCTCCGCGGGCGAGAAGCCAATTTCTGGCATCAAGTCGGACCACCCGATGAGAGAGCGCGGCGAGGTTGACAACCTCCCTCCCAGCCGCAGATCGCAACAGGTTCCTCCGCGCGAGAGGGACTAACACAACCTCGGCAGGGCCGCTGGCGCTTGACGCCATCCGGCACTGTAACCTGACTCAAAAGGCCGTCCGCGCACCTGCGCTGACGGCCTTTTTTCTTGGTATATCAAAAATGAGAAGCCGTTTCGATATAGCCGGCCCAGCGCAGGTGATGGACGGACGGAGAAAATATTTATGCGCTACAACCCCCCAAAGCGGTATATAGTGTGCGGCTGTTGGAGCTAAACGAAAATCCCGCGTAACATGTTCCCAACCTTGAAGCTCACTGCAAGGAGATCGTATGACTCGCCGAAACGTTGGTATAACATTTCTTGCCGTCGTTGCATTCGCCCTGACCTTTACCCTTAATTCCGATGCGGAAGCCAAGCGTCACCTGATTACGCAGAAGATTGACGGATCGAAACTGGTAACGCTGGCCGGCAACACTCGTCCTGAAGCCAACAAGGCCAATGATCGCGGCGCAGTGGCAGGAGACTTGGCGCTGAATCACTTGATGCTGCAACTGCGTCGGCCCAGCGAATTGGAGACTGCGCTGGCGAAGTACATCGACGAGCTGCATAATCCGAAATCGGAAAGTTTTCACCAGTGGCTTAGCGCAAAACAAGTGGGAGCCAGCTACGGCCTCGCGCAGGAGGACATCGACACCCTCACGAGCTGGCTGAAGTCGCAAGGCTTTACGGTCAACGAGGTGTATCCCACCGGGACCGTCATTGATTTCTCGGGCACGGCAGCCAAAGTCGAGGCAGCGTTCCATACGCAGATCCATAACCTGGATGTGAGCGGCGTGCACCAGATCGCCAACATGAGCGATCCCCAGATTCCAGCTGCGCTTGCTCCAGCAGTTGTCGGCGTGGTTAAGCTGAACAGCTTCATGCCGCATCCCATGATCAAGAAAATGCAGAAGCCGTATAACCCGAGTGTCGGCAAGAGGCCGTCATCTGATTACACGCTCGGGGGCGGTTATTACGCGGTGGTGCCTTCCGATCTCGCGACGATTTACAACCTGACTCCGGCATTCAACGCTGGCTACACCGGACTGGGCCGGACGATCGCGCTGATTGAAGATACCGACGTCTACAACTATCCCGGCGACTGGAATGCATTTCGTAGCACCTTCGGCCTGTCGGAGCAGTTTCCTTCGGCAACGTTTGTGCAAGTGCATCCGGGCACCGGTTGTGAAGATCCGGGAATTAACGGCGACGACGTGGAAGCCGCGCTGGACGTGGAATGGTCCAGCGCCGCCGCGCCTAACGCGGCCATTGAGCTGGCCTCCTGCGTGGATACCGCGACAAACTTTGGCGGCTTTATCGCCCTGGAAGGTTTGCTGAGCGAACAGACGCCTCCCGATTTGGTGAGTATCAGCTACGGCGAGTCGGAGGTCTACGACGGTCAGGCGTTCAACCAGTACATCGAAGGACTCTATCAGCAGGCGGTAACGGAGGGCGTTTCGGTGTTCGTCTCCTCGGGTGACGAAAACGCCGCTAGTTCGGATGCAGGGGGCTATGCCGCATTTCACGGAATCGCTGTCAGCGGCTGGACGTCGACGCCTTACAACGTCTCGGTGGGTGGAACCGATTATGGTGACACCTACCTCGGTGAGAACAGTACGTATTGGAGTTCAACCAACAACCAGTATTACGGCTCGGCCTTGTCATACATTCCGGAGATTCCCTGGAACGACGAATGCGCCAGCGTATTACTGTCGCAGTACTACACGGGATCGCCCATCACCTACGGATTGAACGGATTTTGCACGATCTCATTCTCCAACTTTTTCCCCGGCTTCTGGTTCTATGTTGAAGTTGTGGGCGGCAGCGGTGGCCCAAGCAACTGCGCCACCGGTATTCCTTCCATTCAGGGCGTAGCCAGCGGCACCTGCGCGGGTTATCCGAAACCCTCGTGGCAGAGCGTGTTGGGTAATCCTTCCGACGGCGTCCGCGACATTCCCGATGTCTCGCTGTTCGCCGCGAATGGCGCCTGGGGACACTACTATATTTTCTGCTACTCCGATCCAGCAGGCGGAGGCAGTCCTTGCACAGGATCGCCGGCAGACTGGGCAGGAGCGGGCGGAACCTCATTCTCCTCGCCGATCATGGCAGGCATCCAGCTGCTGGTGAACCAGGCGACCAATAGCACCTGGGGCAATCCCAACACCGTGTACTACCAGTTGGCGAATACGGAATATGGCGGCAGCGGCAACGCCGGTTGCAATTCCACGCTGGGCAATGGGACGTCGAATTCCTGCATCTTCTACGATGAGACCCTGGGCGACATGGACACGGATTGCCTGCCGCTGAACGGAACGTCGTACAACTGCTTTATGTCGAACGGGTTCCTCGGCGTGCTGTCTACCTCCAACGACTCGTATCAGCCAGCCTATGGAACCACGACGGGTTGGGACTTCGCCACCGGCATCGGCAGCGTGAATGCCTACAACCTGGTGACGAACTGGCCGACGTCAGGTCATCGCGCCGGAAAGTAGTTGTGGTTGTTTTGAGCTTGGGGTGGGGGATTTTCTCCCCCACCCTGAAGCAAAAGCCGAAGCGCGACCCAAGCCTTACTTCTTCAATTCTGCCGGCCAGTTCTGGAATAGAGTCAACGTCTGAGAGCTGCCTTCGCTGGGCATGATGGCGATGAACCGCTGGCCATCGTGGGAGGGAGCATATTCACGGGCGATAGTGCCTCTCAGCGGAAGGCGGAACAACAACTTCGTGTTGCCGACCGCGAATGCCGAACCCGAGCCGTTCACTTCTGCGGCAGCAATGCCGTTGAGATCGAAGTAAAACAGCTCCTTGCCATCAGCGCGCCAACGCGGTCCGGCGCCGCCTCCGTTCGAAATTTGCCACTTCGCACCAGTCCACGGAAAAGGCGCCACAAAAACCTCAGGGCGACCACCCTCTTGCCCGACATACGCCACCCAATGTCCGTCCGGCGAAAACGTCCCTCTTGACGACCCGCTCGTATAGGAAAACGGTTTGCTGTCGCCAGATAACGGAAGCACCCAAAGTTCCGTATTCATGCCGGCGCCCTGTTCATACATCAGGTAGCGGCCGTCGTGCGACCAGTCCGAAATGGCTTGATAGATAGGATTCGGCGAGGAAAGAAGAGTACGCTCCGCAGCGCTGCTGCCGAGAGTCTTCACCGAGATCGCGCGCTGCTGGTCCGAGGTGAAGGCTACCTCTTTTCCGTCCGGAGACCAGATGGGAGTGAGGTGTGCGCTGCCACTGAAGGTAAGCCGGGTCTTCAGATTGTTTGTCATGTCGCGGACCCAGATGGTTGCGATGTTGGTGTTCAAATCCGTGGTCGCGATTTTCTTCTCGTCGGCGGAAAGATCCAGATCGTAGAACTCGCCCTGATCGCCCACCGTACCCAGCCGTTTTCCGCTGCGGTCGAACCAAGTCAGGATCTCGGTCCCAGTTGCCGTGCCGGACGCATACAACAACATGCCGTCGGTGGAGGCACTGATGTTCGTCCGCCAGAGCCCGGCGTCAAACTCAACGTTTTCACTTAGAGTTTGCGGCTCGCCGTTGAACTTGCCGCTGGATGCGTCGAAGGGCTGCGCCACCAGGGAGTTTTCGCGCTGATAGAGTAGACGTCCCGAAGCGTAGATGGCGTTCGACAAGCTGTGAAACAGAAGCCTGTTTTCTTTGCCGTCCAGCGATGCCAGGAACACCGCGGTCTCCGGACTGGTCGGCGCATTGTGTTTAACCGCGATATAGAGGAAGTGTTTGCCGTCAGGCAGGAACCAGGGCCAGCGATGAGAAGAGTAGACAGAGCCATCCGCGGTGGTGACCGGCACGGGCGCGCCGCCGCTGGCTGGGACTCGCGATAAACCGGTGTTGTAGGACAGGGCGGCCACAATGGTTCCGTCCTGGTTCCAAGTGCCGCCGCGTCCCAGCGTCGAACCGCAAATCGTGACCGGCGTGCCACCGCTCACTTCGATTCGTTTTAGTTTGTCGTCGGTAAAGAA
>JBEKTC010000324.1:0-5426 GCA_049516475.1 Candidatus Korobacteraceae bacterium
TTAATACACCGTTCTTCGCTGGAAACTCGAAACCGCATCAGCCACCAACTACAAGCCTTCGGCCCTGACCATCGGATCGTAACCCGCCGCGCTCTCCAGGTCGGACGGCGCGTTGTAGCGCTCCATAACCGTGTTCAATGTTTGCGAGAATCGCCCCAGCGTACCGGAGGTGAATAGCGAATCACTCGCGGGCATTATCAGTGCCGGATCGCCAAGACCGGTCGCACCTGTGATCTGGATCAACTGCGTATGCTCATCCTGGCCGGCGAGCAGCCCCAGCCGCGAGATGTCGTATCCCGGAACGAGCCTCTGGATTTCATCCAGCATGGCAGTCGGATCGAAAGGGCTCATCTTCGGTTCCAGATTGTGCTCGGTCAGCCAAACTGCATGACGGTCGGCCTCACCCGACTGTGCACCGCGCGTCTGGCCCATGTCGGCGCGCGTGCCTCCACCGCCGAACGGCACCAGCTTGTGAACGTCATATCCCATGCGGGCCGCGATGCGAACGATGCATTCAAAATCATTGCGCACGCCCGAAAACTCGCCAGCTTTCTTCAGCATTTGCGCGTCGCCGCAGGTGTTGGTGTAAGTGCCGCCTTTTTCATAAGCGTTGGCGACGGGCAACACCAGGTCGGCGATGGCAGCCGTCTCGGTCAGGAACATGTCCTGCACGACGACGAAGCTCTTGGAAAGCGCGAAGGGATCGACGTTGTAGCGCGCGATGGGATTCGATCCGACGACGTACAGCGCCTTCAGCTTCCCTTCCCTGGCAACTTCCATCATCTGCATTAGGTTTAAGCCAGGCGTCGTGGGAATCTCGTCCAGCCACTCCTCGTGGAAGCGGGTCGCGCTCGAGACGGGAGCGAAGCCCGGCAGCATGTCGGGATAGAGCCCCATGTCGGCTGCACCGCGGGAGTTGGCGTAATCGCCCAGGCAGATGAACTTTGCGCTTTGTGCAAGGCCGAAGTCGACCAGAGTTTTTACATCGCTGCTGCGCAGTTCCGAACCAAAGATTACAACTAGGCCGGATTCCTTCGTCAGCCCATTACGAAATTCGCCCAGGGCTTCGCGCGTTAGTTGTGGCGACACAACCGCGTCCGACGTTTCATCGCTTCCGGCAAGAAACTGCACCAAGCTGCCCTCGGAGCCTGGAGCGATCTGTGCGAATGTCGTGGCCTGACGGTGCAGCTTGATGGGAGACGAATTCGCCACATACAACTTGGCGCGATGCAGACGGACATTGCTGCGAATCTGCCAGGCCAGTAGCGGATGCTGCTCGGTCGGATCGTTGCCGATCAGCAGGATCGCAGGTGCGCTCAAAACGTCGCGCATCGAGGCTGTCGTATTCTGCTTGCCGGCCAGCGCCGAAGCAAAGGCAGGAAAATCGGCAGTGCGGTGGTGATCGATGTTGTTGGTGCCCAGCACCAGCCGCGCAAATTTCTGCAGCAGATAGTTTTCCTCGTTGCTGGTGCGATTCGAGCCAATCACGCCGATCGCGGTGGGGCCGTCGGTCGTCAAGACTTCCTGAAACTTCGTCGCGATCAGATCGAAGGCTTGCTCCCAAGTGGCTGGGGCAAACTTGCCATCGCGCTTGATCAGCGGTTGCTGCAGGCGCTCGGGATTGTTGGCGAAGTCGAACGCATAACGGCCCTTAATGCAGAGGAAATCGCCATTGATGCCGCTCTTGTCGCGGTTGTCGCCGCGCACGATCTCCATGCCAGTATCGGCGCGGCGCACGCCCAAAGTTGTTTTGCAGCCGTCACCGCAGTGGGTGCAAACCGTGCCGGTGTGTTTCATCTCCCATGGGCGTGTCTTGTAGCGATAGGCACCGGACGTCAGTGCACCGACCGGACAGATGTCGATGCACATGCCGCACTCTTCGCATTCCAGATGATCTTCTTTATTGGGCGCGATGATGGAGCCGGAGCCGCGGTTCTGGACGCCCAGCGCCCAGACATCCATGCCTTCGCCGCAGACTCGAACACAGCGATAGCAGAGAATGCAGCGCGGCCGGTCGAAGTAAACCACCGGCGACCACTGCTGCTCGTCGCGATGGTTCTTCAGGTCCATGAACTTCGATTCGGCGGCGCCGTACTTGAAGGTCATGTCCTGCAGCTCGCACTCACCGCCAGCGTCGCAGACCGGACAGTCGAGCGGATGATTGGCCAGCAGCAGCTCCAGCATCGACTTGCGGGCCTGCTTGATTTTGTCGCTCTCGGTGGTGACGATCATGCCTTCGGTCACCGGCGTAGTGCACGCCGTCTGAAGCTTTGGCATCTTCTCGATTTCCACCAGGCACATGCGGCACGCACCCTGCAGCGACAGGTTGGGGTAATAGCAGAAAGACGGTACCTCGATGCCTGTCGTCTTACAGGCCTCAATGAGGAGCGTCCCCGCGGGAACGGTGAGTTTCTTGCCGTCGACAGTGAGAGTTACGTTAGCCATAAATCAGCAATTAGCAACTAGCAATTAGCAAAACCAAATCACGTCGCGTGAGCCGGTGTGCCGGTTGAATCCGTCTGCGGAAGTGGGACCGCCAGCCACTCGACCACATACTGTTTCGTCTGATGGTCTGGATCAAATTCACTGAAATCTACGCTCGTCGCGATAGCGTCCGGCATGGGATCACCAACCTTTGCCGTCTCGCTCAGATACAGCCCCATCGCATCACGCATATTCGCGCGGATAGCGTCCAGAGTATCGCCTAGCGACCCGCATCCAGGGATATCAGGCGAAAACGCACTCCAGTTGTTTCCGCCTTTTTCGTAGCAAACCAGATATTCTCGCGTCATTTCAGCCTACACCGTCAATCAGCGCTCGTGTCGTCCCTAAAGGGACTCACATGCTCAAAATGTCCGCTTGCCCAGCGCTCCCGCGCTGGGCTAATTACTTTCGCCCTCCGGGCTTCCGATCTAGCCACTGGCCACTAGCTACTGACCACTGCCTCAACCGCCTCCGCTGTCTTCTCATATGGACACGGCTTGCCGTCGAGGTGGTCTTCGAACTCCTGCCGGTACTTTTGTATGTAGGAGATGATCGGCATCGCCGCGGCATCGCCCAGCGGACAGAAGGTCCGTCCCAGCATGTTCTCCGCCAGATACTTCAGATTGTCGATATCTTTCATCACGCCGCCGCCACTGTGGAAGCGGACGAGCGTCTTCTTCATCCAATCGGTACCTTCGCGGCACGGAATACACCAGCCGCAGCTCTCATGCTGATAAAACTGCGTGACGCGCAGGGCAAACTTCACGATGCACATCTGGTCGTCGAGTACGATCACCCCGCCAGAACCCAGCATCGATCCAGCCTTGGCCACGGAATCGAAGTCCATGGCAACGTCGATCTCATCCGGCTTGAGGATCTGCACCGACGAGCCTCCGGGCACAACGCCCTTCAGCTGCTTGCCTTTCACCATGCCGCCGGAAACGTCGTAGATCATCTTCTTGAGGTTGTAGCCCATGGGCAACTCGTAGACGCCGGGCCGCTCCAGCTCGCCGCTCATGCAGAACAACCGCGTGCCTCCGTTGCGCGGAGTGCCCAAGTGGGCGAACCATTCGCCCCCGCCGAGAATGATGTGCGGCACGCTGGCCAAGGTCTCGGCGTTGTTGATGACCGTGGGGCCACCCCACAGACCGACAACTGCCGGAAATGGAGGACGGATGCGCGGTATGCCGCGCTTCCCTTCCAGCGACTCCATCAGCGCGGACTCTTCGCCGACTTCGTAGGCGCCTGCGCCGGAGTGCACAAAGATCTCAAGATCGACGCCGGAGCCGAAAATGTTCTTGCCGATGAAGCCCCGCGCGTAGGCGTCGGCAACCGCCTTCTCCATGATCTCGACAAGATAGCGATACTCACCGCGAATGTAGATGTAGCCGGTCTTCGATCCCACGGCGAGCGCAGCGATCATCACGCCCTCGATGACGGAGTGCGGGTCGTGCTCGAAGATGAGGCGGTCCTTGCAGGTGCCGGGCTCACTCTCGTCGCCGTTGCACAGCACATATTTGGGCTTGGGCGACTGCTTGGGCACGAATGACCACTTCATCCCGGTGGGAAATCCCGCACCGCCGCGACCGCGCAGATTCGACGCCTTCACCTCGCTGACGATGTCGTCGGGTTGCATGGTGAGCGCCTTCTGGAGCGCCTTATATCCGTCGAGCTCCAGATAGCGATCGAGGTTGGTCGCGCCCAAACCAAAGCGCTTGGAGACGACCTTTACCTCGTCGGGATGGGAGACTAAGTATGCCATTCGCGTTATCGCTAGTCGCTATTCGCTTTTCGCCCGTCGCCAGCGACGCGTCCAGGTAGAGCGGGCCTTCAGGCCCGCGTCCCGAGCCGATTTACTTATGCGGGGCTTTAGCCCCGGGTCGCCGGCTGAACAGGCTGCGCTAAAACTAACTAACAACTTGTGACGCGGACCTAAAGGTCCGCTCTACCCTACTGCTGTTCCTTCTTTCTCAATCCGTCAATCAGCTCGTCAATCTTCTCTGGGGTCAGGTTCTCGACGAATTCGTAGTTCATCATCAGCGCCGGCGCCCAGGAGCAGGCGCCGATGCACTCGACTTCTTCCAGATAAAACAGGCCGTCGGCCGTCGTCTGCTTATTGCCGACGCCCAGCTTTTTCTTGCAATGCTCAAAGACGTCGTCAGCGCCGCGCAGCAGGCAGCTCACGTTGGTGCACACCTGCAGGTTGTACTTGCCGACCGGGCGCGTGCGCAGCATGGAGTAGTAGCTGATCACGTTGCGCACTTCCAAGTCCGACAATTCAATCCGCTCCGCAATCTCGTGGATGGCCTCGTCCGTCAGCGCGCCAAGTTCATCCTGGATGTAGAGCAACATGGGGACGAGGACAGAGCGCTTGGTTGGATAATGGCCAACCATGGTGGTGAAACGTTGTTCGAGTTGTTCGGAGAATTTCATTTTCGAAGCAACTAGCAACTAGCAACTAGCAACTAGCTAAAGCACATTGGGACGAAATCAGAACTCGCGTTTCGGCGGTGTCTGTTCCGGTCCAACACGGCCGGCTACAACTTCAGCCTTAGCATAATTCTCGGCCTTGACTGGCGAACCCGCGATTCGCCGCAACATCGCGATCTGCCCTACATGGGCGAAAGCGTCGGCAATCGGCCCCTGCACCAGCTTCTCGGGACTTACTCCCAGCGGTTGCCCGGACGCAAGGTAATCCTCCAGCGCCTGCAAAGCCGCGAAGAAGCGATGCTCTTCCTCATGCCAAAGCAGCGGAGTCGAATCATGCCATTGCTGATTGCTTTGGGCCATGGAAAGCGCCCAGTCGAGCAGGTCTCCGATGTGCGCCAGAATCTGTGCGGGAGTGCGCGAACCGCCGGCGACGCGGAACTCCGCAAAATCCGTGGGCGCACCGCGCAGAGCTTTGCCTCCGCGATAGGCAAGAGTTGCGAGCGCGTGACGCA
>JBEKTC010000325.1:0-5421 GCA_049516475.1 Candidatus Korobacteraceae bacterium
TAGCTTTCCCAAGTTCATAGCTGCTAATTCCGTTCTTGCAGTTAGCCAGCATCCAGAACGCAGACATCCACTTGTCCAAGGTGATGGGCGAATCTTCCATTACAGTTCCAACCTTGACGGTGAACTGCTTCTGGCAGACGTAACAGAACCAGATGCGCCGGGTCTTGATGAACGAGTGTTTGGCTTTGCCGCAACGGGGACAGGTAACGTCTCCGCCCGGCCAGCGCATTTTGACGGCATAATCAAAGGCGCGTTGCGGATCGGCAAAGTACGCGATTGCTTCTTGCAGGGTTTTCGGTTCCATGTAAGAATTGTACGGAAAACGCACATGTGTGTCAAGCGTTTTCTTGCACTTAGACGCTAGCCTGAAGGCTAGCTCTACCCGAACGGCGCAAAATCGCGGCTTTTTCAGCGGCCTGTGAAGCCGTGCCCTGACACAAAGCATTTATGAGATGGCTTCTAGAGACTCTATCCGAGACTAGAAACTCGAAACTGGAAACTCGAAACCGGAAACTAACCCCCAGTCCCTGATCCCGAGCCCCTGCTTTCAACTCTTGCCGATCTTTATGTCGCCGGTGTCGGTGTTGACTTGCAGCTTGCTGATGCCGTTACCAACGGTTCCGGTGGCGTGCGAAGCGTCATTGTTCTTATCGATCTTAATCGCGTCAAAGTCCGAGGTGATCTCACCTTTGCCGGTCCCGGCGGTGATCTGGAATCCGTCGTTCGATGGCAAGGTCAATGTGACGTCGCCGTGTTGCGTCACCACATTCACTTTGTCGGGCGGTGCCTTAGCGGCCAACGTCAGAGCGACATCACCGTGCTGCGTGTTCAGGCTCAGCTTGCCGGGCTGCTTGCCGCCGGTGGTGACTTCCACATCGCCGTTGGTCGATTGCACCTGCAAGTCGCCGGAGACGTCCTCCAGGTGAATGTCCTTGGAGCCGGTGGCCACGCGGGTTGGCCCCGTAAGGTCATTGCCCCGAACCTGATCGCTGGCGATCTCGATGTCGCCAGGCACGGAGGCGATCTCCATGTCTGAGCGCGAGGTCTTGAAGATGACGCCCTTGGCGATCTTGCTGAGGCGAATGTCTTCATAGAAGTCGCCATCGAGGCGGGCCGCGCCGGCAACTTCATCGATGTTGACGCTGTCCACGTGGCCGGTCACCTCAACATCACCCGAGATCTGCGCGGCACGGATGGAGCCCTTCTCCAGGTTGACTTTGACCGAGCCGGTAATTTCCGTCAGGGAAACGTCGCCATGCTGCAACGAGACTTTGATATCTGCTTTGCGGTTGTTGACGGTGACATCGCCACGCTTGCTGGCAATGTCGAGCGTGGTCCCGGGCGGCACCTGAATATCCATGTCGGTCTGTACACTGTGGTCGCCGGCGCCGTCGGTGTTGGCATTCAGCACCACCGTGCTGCCGGTGGACTCGATTTGCGGCTTGCTGCCCTGGTTGTACTTGCTGGCATCGTTCTGGTTTTCTGCGTAGAGCTTTTTGTGGACGGCCACACGAATGGTGCCGTCCTCGGAGGGCGTGATGTTCAACGCGCCGCGATCGCACACGATGCGCAGGGCGGCATTCGCCGGGAATGCCTGCTCCATCGTGTCCTCAAAGGTAAAGGCGGTGCCAAACATGCCGCCGAGATCGTCATCCATCTGGAGTTGATCGCGCACGCCGCCCCAGTCGACGTCGGAGCTGTAATGCGCCGAGACACCCAAGGTGACGAGCAGCACCATCAGGATGATGCCGCCCGCGCCGAGATGGCGGGTTCTGTAACCCGTGCGAGTGGAAGTCACGTTCTCGACCAGAATGATAACGCCCCAGAGAATCAGCAGCAGCGGCCACCAATGTCCGAACCAGTGCCAGATGGGAAACCGGAAGCCCAGGTTCTTCATCAGGAACAACAAGCCAATCAGGATCAGAATGACTGGTCCCGCGAACGAACGCCGGTAGCGATACGGCGGCGGAGTTGGCGGCGGCTGCGGCGGTGGCGCAGTAACTGAATATGGATTCACGCTAGCCATTTTGTCCCCCCTTGTCGTCAGGTCTCACGGCCTGCGAGTCCGACGTGATGAAACCGGCCGGTGCATTCGGCTGCGGCGTGACGATTGGAGCCTGCGGCTGCGGCGGATATCCGGGATAGCCTTGAGTTCCCGGAGGAATGGGCTGGCCCGGATTGGGCGGCAGCGTGGCATTGTATTCACGCGGAATGTGGCCGTAGATGGAAGCGCTGTGTTCCAGCAACTTGACCAGACCGATCACGATGAGCAGTGCAGGCCAGGTAAAGTCGAAGCCCATCCAGTGCGCATGACCCATCTGGTCCATGAGAAACAGGACGCCGAGGGTAATGAGGACAGCGGGCGCGGTGAAGCCATGAGCACGGCAGCGGGCGCAGGAGCAATATTTGTTGTAACGGTATTTCATGATGTCCTCCTTACCAGCCTCTCCGCTGACGCTGCATTAAGATGCGAACGCCAATAGCGATAAGGATGAGCGGCCAGAAGCGCCAGATCCAGTCGAAGTGAAACGCCCCGAGTTCATCCAGCAGGAAAATCACCCCGAGACCGATCAGGATGAACGCTCCCACGGGAACTCGAGAGCCACGGCCATCGTCGACCGGTTCGCCCTGCGGAACGGTGCCCGGATTGGCGTTGACGCCCGCGACATCGGCAGAGGCGCCAGTCGGAGGCGCGCCTGGCGCAAAAGAGTTAGCCGATGGACCAGCCCCGCGATTGGGCCGTGGCTCCGAGGTGAAAAGGTGATTGAGGCCGAACGGATCGGGCGCAGGCAGTCCTAGCTCGCGCGCCTTCGCCGTCTTGTACGCCTCGATGGGCATGTAGATCGCGAATGCTGCGATCGCTAAGCCGAATAGACCGCTCCCGTGATCAGGATTGGCTAGCCAGATCAGGGTGGCGAAGACCAACACGTGGATGAAGCCTTTGGCAAATTCGCCGTTGTACATGGCGCCGACACCGGGAATGAACCCCAAGATGGCGGCCACTTTGGGACTGGGAGTGCCAGGCGGCGGCTGGACAACTGGAGGCACGGCGGTTGAGCCGGGCGGCGGCACGGCGCCGCTCAAGTGCGAGGCTAAACATTCCTCGCAGTAAATGACGCCACGGACGTCTCGGGTGCACACATTGCACAGTGGCTTGCCACAGGTGCGGCAGTATGCAACCGCGGGGGCGTCGACATGATTGGCGCAGTTCATGCGGTTCTCCTGACTCGCCGGGCCTGGGGAATTGCTGCTAAGAATACAGCCGGAAACGCGGCCAGCTCAGGCGGGCCATTGTCGCGGCTGTAAGTGTGGTTGCTGCGATCGGGCAGCCGGTTGTCGCTCTTCGACGGAGTCTTTGGACTGGGATTCGAATTGGGCGCGGGAGTCACCTGCTGCTGTTGTTGCTTGTTGTTGTCCTGACTGTTGTCGGGAGTTCCGGCACGGCGCAAATCACGCACTCGCGATTCGATCTCGTATACCAGGCGCATATTCTCGTAGTAACGCATAACCCGAGCCTGAGTCTCGTAGTAGGTCTTCGTTATTCCCTTGGAGCTCAGGTCCAGGTGGCGCACATCGGCGAAGTGGAAGCCGGCGATGCCCAGCAGCATGGTGATGGAGAAGAACGCCATTCCGAAGGACATGGCGAAGCGCGGCGTAGCCACGGGTGCGAACACCGGAGCCAGGCGGCCCTTCAGCTTCTCCAGACAGCCTTCGCCACGCGGCGCGGGCATGACGTGCTCCGAAGGCAAGGCTCCGATGGTCTGAGCCAGGATGTTATGCACCAGATTGCGCGGCGGCTCCGCATCGTCGAGCCCTTTCAGCCATTGCATCCCAGCCTTGGACTCGGCGACCATCGCCTGGCAGGTAGCGCAGCTCTGCTGGTGAGCCTCGAAGGCTGCCAGCGTCGAGCCGTGCAGCGTTCCGTCCAGGGCTTCTGCCAGAAGGGCTTCGACCTCGGTACACTGCATCGCGGGTTGGATATTCTCCGGCATCACAATCACAGTTTCAAGTTTCCAGTTTCAGGTTTCGAGTTGCGGAGATCGGCGGCGACTTGCCCGCCTGAAACTCGAAACTGGAAACTCGAAACTCGCACTTGGTTCATCCCGCCTGTCTATAGGTACGTTGCAAGAGCCTTGCCAGTTCCGTTCGTCCCCGATTTATGCGACTCTTCACGGTTCCCTCGGGCACACTGAGGACTTTGGCAATATCCTTGTAGTCCATATCCTGCAAATCGCGCAAGATGACCGCCTCCCGCAGCTCGGGCGAAAGCCGTCGCAGCGCCTCGTGGACCAGCTTCTTGGTCTCCTGGCTGCGCATGCTGGCCTCGGGACTGGCCGCGCGATCCTCCAACTGCTCAGCAATCGTCAGGCCGTCTTCCTGATTGCCCGGGGTAGCATCCAGCGAGTCGGTCACCCGATCGTACTTGCCTTTACGGAAGTGGTCGACCAGCAAGTTCCGCGTGACCGTCGTCACCCAGGTCATAAACGAAGCTCGCGTGGTGTCAAACGTACTCAGCGTGCGATACATCTTGATGAACACTTCCTGCGCCAGGTCCGACGCGTCATCCGGCGATCCCGAAAAGCGATAGCAGATGTTGTAAATCCTGCGATGATATTGCTGGACGATTTCCTGCCAGGCCGCGGCGTCGCCGGACACACAGCGACGGACAAGCGCATTTACGGCCTGGTTGTCGTCCAATCAACTCTCCCACAGGGCACGACTCCTGGCCCAAATCCCGCTCACTGCTAAAGGGATATACGACTCAACCGGGCCAGTAGTTCGATGGATTCGGAACAGGATACAAATCGCGGGTGCCCCACTCCTTCGCGCTTTTCGAATGAGAGTGCGAAGCCCGCAAACCCCGCACGATTCCGCCAGAATTGTAGCAGGGGAACGCCGAGGAAGCGGCGCGTGACGGGCGTCTCGCATGTCGTGGTGAGCTTTGTGGAATGCTTGTGCGACGCTCTTTGTCGAATGCGTTCTGAAAGGGTGGAAACCGCTTCAGCGCGTTTTGAAGGGACGCAGCTTTACGGGCTGCTGAAGAAGTCCGCGTTGAATGCTTTGTGTCAGGGCACGACTTTTAGTCGTGCCGACAAGCTGTTTCTTTTGTCATCCCGAGCGGCCTTCAGGCCGCGAGGGATCTGCTCTTCCGACTTTTTCCCGCAGCCTGTTTAGCCATACCCTGACCTTGCCGAACGGCTGCGCCGTCACCAACACCTATAATTCCTTGTCATCACGAAGGAGCGCGAGGGAGCGAAGCGACTGAGCACGACTGAGATTCTCTCTTCGATTTCAAGATTTTTTCTCTCTGGAGAGGTGGCGGAGAACCTCTCTCTTTTTACGCCTGCGGACACAGTTTGGCTCCATCGTAAGGTTGATCGTTGCGGAACATTCCCCAAGCCGCATGCAGCAGTTTGCGCA
>JBEKTC010000326.1:0-5395 GCA_049516475.1 Candidatus Korobacteraceae bacterium
ACGCTGGCGAAACAGGTGCAGAAGATCATCGACCAAACCAAGCTGCCGCCGAACACGCGCGTGCAATTGCAGGGGTCGGTGGTCGCCATGCATAACTCGTTCAAGAGCTTCGCCATCGGATTGTTGCTCTCCATCGTCCTCGTGTACCTGATCCTGATGGCGCAGTTTGCCTCCTTCAGCGATCCCTTCGTGATCCTGCTGGCTGTGCCACCGGGATTCACGGGCGTGATCCTGTTCCTGTTGATGACGGGAACAACGGTGAACATCATGTCGCTGATGGGGGTGATGATGATGATCGGCATCGTGGTGTCGGATTCCATCCTGATCGTGGAGTTCACCCGCGAACTGCGGCGCCGCGGAGAACCTTTGCGCACCGCCATCAAGAATGCCTGCCACGTGCGACTGCGGCCCATCATGATGACGACCTTCGCAACCTTTCTGGGATTGATTCCCCTGGCTCTGGCCCTGGAAGCGGGAAGCGAACAATACGCACCGCTGGCGCGCGCCATCATTGGAGGCTTGATGTTCTCGTTCATCGTGACCCTCTTCCTGGTGCCCTCGGCGTACTACCTGATGCATCGCGGAAAAGAACAGCAACAACCGGGACGGGAGGTGCAAGCATGAGACGCAAGACCTTCTGGCTTGTGATTCCAGTTGTGTTGAGTAGCCTTTCCATGGCGGCGCAGACAGCATCTCCGGCGCTCCCGACTAGCGTGCCTGCACAAACGGAAACGTCGCCGCCTCCGCCGCAGATGCAGACGTCGCCGACGCCATCGGCCGCGGTGCCGCAACCCCCGCCGCAGATTCCCACGACCGGCGCAGTCCAACGGCTGACGGTCCAGGATGCGGAGGCGCTGGCACTGAAGAACAACCCACAAATCTCGGTATACCGCCTGCTGTCGCTGGCTTCGAATCAGGTCACCCGTGAACAGAAAGCTGCTTACTATCCAAATGTGTACGGAAGTTTGACGGCGGTCGAGCCGAAGGAAGGCACTCGGATCGCAGCGGGTATGATCAACAACCCCAGCGTCTACGAGCGCGCGGCCGGAGGCCTTACGCTTTCGCAACTCATTACCGATTTCGGACGAACCAACAACCTGGTAGCTACGGCGGCGTTGCGGGCCAAGGCGGCTGACATGAACGCCGTCGCGACAGCCGACCAGATCAAACTGGCGGTGGATCAGGCCTTCTACAACGCGCTGCAGGAGTTTGCGTTGCTAAAGGTAGCCCAGGAAACAGTGAATGAGCGGCAAGTCGTGTCCCGCCAGATTACGACCCTGTTCCAGAACAAGCTGCGCTCGGAACTCGATGTCAGTTTTGCTGATGCCAATGTGTCGCAAGCCAAGCTGCTTCTGCTGGACGTCCAGAACAATTACCAGGCCGCGCTCTCAACGCTTTCCCAAGTGCTGGGCTATTCCTCGCAACAACAGTTTGAGCTGACCGACAGCGAGAGCCAACTGACGCCACCGCCCGATGCGGTCAGTCAACTAGTGGATGAGGCTTTCAGCAATCGCCCGGAGATTGCGTCGCAGAGCTACGAGTATCAGGCGTCGCAGCATTTCCAGAAGGCGGAACGCGACTTGCTGTTGCCGACCATCGAGGTGTTGGGCGTAGTTGGCCGCACTCCTTACAGCAGCACGATCGCCGGCGTGACCCCGTTTACGTCGTGGTATGGCGCAGTTGGAGTCAATGTCAATATTCCTATCTTCAACGGCTTTCAGTATGTGGCGCGTTCGCGGGAGGCGGGGTTTCGGGCACAGGCCGCCGATGAGCAATTGCGCGACCTGAAGGACCGCATCGCAAATGACGTTCGCAATAGTTGGCTGAGTGCCATCACCGCCTATAACCGCATCAGCGTTACGCAGCAGTTTGTGGAAGAGACGAACCTGGCCGTAAAGTTGTCGCAGACGCGTTATAACCTGGGGCTGAGTTCGATCGTAGAGTTGAGTCAGGCTCAACTCCAGCAGACGGAAGCGCAAATTCAGTTTGCCGCAGCGAAGTATCAGTACCGCATAGCGCAGTCGGTTTTGCGCTTCCAGATTGCGGCACCATAGATCGGCGAAGTGCGGCCGCGTTCCCTCGCAGGCTAAAGCCCGCTGGGAACCGGGAAATAAAGCACTCCCAACGGCGCAGCTAAAGCTGCGCCCTTCAACCGACTATCGCGGGGTGATTCTCAGGATGTTGTGAGCGACCTCGACGAGCCGGTTTGGGTAAGCGGATCTAATCGAGGCGATCAGTTTGTCAAGCGTCGGGGCCCCGGCTTGGCCATTGACGCCGTCGGCGTCGTCCATCAGGATAACGTGGTCCGCAATTCGATCTGCGAGAATCGCATCGAGTTCAGATCCCAGGCGCTTGGGATTGCCGAAGTCTCCGCCCCATCCGTAGTAGCCGGCATCCAGCCACCACAGACAACGCTCATTCAGCCGTTGCAGCAGCGCTGGCACGGCGGCCTGACTATCGCTATTAATAATCTCCACATGCGAGTGTTTGCGAAAGCGCTCTTGCGCCAGACGCGCGAAGCGAGGGTCAAGCTCGATGGAATAGATCCGGCGGAAGCGGGGTGCGAGCGCGGCGATCATCTCTCCGTAATACGTTCCGGTCTCAACCAGGGTGGTCAGCCCGAACGCTCGCGCGTATTCCATGACGGCCCGCTGTTTGATGAGGTGTGGGATTCGGCGGGGCTGGCCGCGCAGCTTCCACCACCAGTAGTCCGGATAGTGGCCCAGTTGCTTGAAGCTGGCATAGATTGGCATCTGCTTCAGGAGCGAGCGTATGGGATGTGCGGGACGCGGCGGCATGATTGTGGAAGTCCAAGAGTAGCAGGCCAACCTGCGATCACCGAAGTGCATTGTTCACGATTTGCTGTGCTTCCTCCACAATAGCTGCCAGATGAGATTCATCCTTGAAGCTCTCGGCGTAGATCTTGTAGATGTTTTCGGTGCCCGACGGACGTGCGGCAAACCATCCACTGGCGCTGACTACCTTCAATCCGCCGATCGCGGCCCCATTGCCGGGCGCGCGAGTAAGCTTCGCGGTGATCGGCTCGCCAGCCAGCGACGACTCCTTCACAGACTCCGGCGAAAGCTTGTCCAGCTTCGCCTTCTGCTCGGGAGTTGCGGGCGCGTCGATGCGAGTGTAGTAGGGCAGGCCAAACTCGTCGGTCAACGCCCGGAAATGTTCGCCGGGATCTTTGCCAGTTCGCGAGGCGATCTCGGCGGCAAGCAGGTCCATGATCAGCCCGTCCTTGTCGGTAGTCCACACCGCACCATCTCGCCGCAGGAAACTCGCTCCTGCGCTCTCCTCGCCGCCGAAACAGCAGGAGCCATCAAACAGGCCGGGCGCGAACCACTTGAAGCCGACCGGAACTTCCCAGAGCTTGCGGCCAAGCTTGTTGACTACGCGATCGATCATGCTGCTGCTGACCAGCGTTTTGCCCACGACGGCGCGCTCCGGCCACTGTTCACGATGCGAGAGCAGATACTGAATGGCAACCGCGAGGTAGTGGTTGGGATTCATCAATCCCGCAGACGGCGTGACGATCCCGTGACGGTCGGCGTCCGTATCATTGGCGAATGCGACCTGGTACTGATCTTTCAGGCCGACCAGGCGAGCCATGGCGTACGGGCTGGAGCAATCCATGCGAATCTTGCCGTCATGGTCGACCGTCATGAAGGAAAATGTGGGGTCGATGACCGGATTGACGATTACGATATCGAGTCCATAGACCGAGTTGATGGGCTCCCAGTAGGGCTGCGAGGCGCCACCCAGCGGATCGACCCCCAACCTCAGACCGGCCGAGCGAATGGCTTCCATGTCAACGACGTTCCTCAGATCGTTGACGTACGGCAGCACGAAGTCTTCCTGATGGGTGCCAGCCGCTTTGATTGCGGCGTCATACGGAACGCGCTTCACGCCGGCATTACTAGCTTTCAGGAGTTCGTTGGCGCGATCTTCAATCCAGCCCGTAACATCGGTGTCGGCGGGACCGCCGTTCGTCGGGTTGTACTTGAAGCCGCCGTCCTCTGGCGGATTGTGCGACGGGGTGATGACAATGCCGTCGGCAAGCTGGTCTTTGCGGCCGCGGTTGTAAGCCAGGATGGCGCGCGAGATGACCGGCGTGGGAGTGAACCCATCGTTCTGCTGGATGATGGTCTCGACATCGTTGGCAGCCAGGACTTCCAGCGCCGTGCGCTGCGCCGGAGCGGAGAGCCCGTGGGTGTCCTTGCCCATGTAGAGCGGCCCGTCAATGTGCTGGCTGCGGCGATACTCGCAGATGGCCTGGGTGATTGCGAGGATGTGCGCTTCAGTGAAGGTGCCGTCCAGCGATGAGCCGCGGTGCCCGCTGGTCCCAAAGATAACCAACTGATTGGGATCGCTGACGTCCGGGCGATTCTGATAGTAGTCGCGCTCCAGGCGGACAAGGTCCACCAGCATTTCTTTCGGGGCTGGCTTGCCAGCGAGAGGTGACAATCCGGTCTGCGTTTTGAGATCAGTACTCATCAATTATTCCTGGCACCTGTCTATCTAAGATGCTCAAAATCGGGTAGAGAACTAGTTCGCGGCGGCCTCTGCATACTGCGCAGGCGCCATCTGTTCTGCGTGCTGGGCGTCAAGCGAGGCCGTCGTATCGACACGGAATCCATAAGTAACCGCTGCGGCAAGTGCGCTGGCCGTGGCCAGTGACACCAGCAGAGGCGTAATCCCGATCTCCTCTTTCAGGACGGGGAAGAAGAACGTCCCCAGCACGGCTCCTAGCTTGGCCATTGCCGCCGCAAAACCGGCCCCGGTAGCCCGGATTGAGGTTGGGAAGGTCTCGCCTGACAGCAGGTATGTGGTGGCATTTGGTCCCATGTTCATAAGAGCGTTGAATACCATGAAGCCGCCGAAGATCATGCCCATGTGGGCCTCCGAGCCAGTCGCAAACAGCGATGAGGCGCCCACCATAAGCAGTCCCAACGCCATTCCCAGAAAGCCCGCAATCTGCAACGTGACCCTGCTTATATGATGAACCAGAATGATAGCCAGCATGAAACCAACCACCAGCAGCAGATCGACGGCGGCCGCTCCTTTGGTTGCGCCGATGTCCTTGGCGATAAAAGTTGCGCCACCTCCAAGCGCCATGGCAGCCATGATCGTGGGCGTGAAGATGCCGATGCCGTAGGTTGAAATGTCCTGCAGGAACCAGGGCGCGGAAGCAAAAATGGTGCGGCGCAGGTAACGCTTCTGGAACAAACAGCCGAACGACAGGCAGGGCTCGACGGGAGGCGAGTTCTTCGCCGTCAGCGTGACCGGAAGCTCCAAGAGTGTACTCGCCGCACGCGAAGCCTTTTCGTAGTTGCCGCGCGCCAGGTGCCAACGGACGCTCTCCGGCAGTCCCTTGCGCATCAGCACGACC
>JBEKTC010000327.1:0-8009 GCA_049516475.1 Candidatus Korobacteraceae bacterium
GCCTCCTGGCGCAATTCTGCAGCCAGCAGCTTTTGCGTCAGGGCTTGGGCGTGAATGCTGGAGCTGATCGCCGTCGCGGTTAGGAACGGCGCAGAACCTGGCGCTGCCTGGCTGGCAGAATTCTCGATCGTGTCCGCCGCTTGAAGTTCTATGTCCGTTGCTTGGTCGCCAGCCTTCAACGTCTTCAGGTTGTCGAGAGCCAGAGCATCATCCATGTCGGACATGGCACGGTCCCCTGGATTCGCGGCGGTTTCAACTGGGATCGCGCCATAGACATTTGCAAACGTCGCCGTCAAACCCGGGAAATTGTTCACCTGGTGGTCCCGAATGACGGCCTCCAGGGCTTGCGGGTTGGGCAAGGTGGCGCTGTTGAGCCTTATATGGAAGATATTGCTCATCAGGTTGCGGTACTGCCCGATCATCTGCATGACCTGCGTCCTAGCTTGATCGATCAGCTTCTGTGGCCACACCACCAACTGTTGCAGGTTGTTCAGCGTGGTCCGCACCGTGTTGATCGAGGTCAACGCCGTTTGAATCACCCCATTGATCACCTTGAGGACCGCCTGAATGGCCCCCAATATCCCGATTTGCGCTTGGGCCGGCTGTGGCACTCCCACGAGGGTCACAACCATGACTCCGGCCAGCGTCACCGCCAGCAACCGCCGACGGTTCTGGACTGTCACCACGAGCCAGGAAAACGCTGTGAAAGACACTATGTACAAAAGAGCCTGCATTTCTTTGATCCTCCGATAGCGGCTTATGGCCTTGACCCCGCTTCGTTCCCGTTCTCCACCGGCGCTGTAATCCGGGCCACCCCATTTACCTCGCCAGAGACCTCTTCCAGAAGCGGTGAAACCTCCGCCAAGCCCTGGGGGAATTTGCTGGCCAACTCCTGGTAGCACCCCAACAGCGGCCTTCCTTCATGCTTCTCTAAGAACCAGGCGCGGTATTTCCTCTCCCGTGGGAACGTCGTGCATATCCAGTACGACAGTGGCGTAGGCACGATTCGAATCGTCTGGGTGGTCTCGGCCTTCTCCCCAATCACCAGCAGCACCTCCGCGCTGCGCCCTTTTCGTGGAGCGCCGAATCCCTTCACCTGGTTCACCGCTACCGGATTCAGGTTGAGGTGGTTGACCATCGCGGTCACATCTCCGGGCTGCTGCCCGATGATCTTCGTGCTGGCGTTTTTCAGGATTCCGGGCCCGTGGACCCGCGGTTGAAACTCCGTGCCGACGAAATCTTCGACCGTCTGGCTGATGCCCCATACACTTGAATTGCGCTTGCGGGCTGTGCGGTAAAGTTGCACGACCTCTGGCGCCAGCGCCGGCGAGTCCAGCAGGAACCAGCACTCGTCCAGCACGGTGATGCTGGGACGTCCGTTTTTCCCGGTGGCGCGAGCAGACATGGCAGTCGCAATCAGCATGCTCATCGCCGTCTCAAGCCGGGGATCGGAGCTGAGCCCTTCGACGTTGAAGAACAGCCAGTCGCTATCCAGGCGCATCGTGGTTGGTTGGTCAAACAGCCTGGCGTAGATGCCGCCTTCGGTCCACGAGCGAAGTTTGATCGCCGCCAGGTGTGCCTCATCGATCGTGCGTTGCATCTTCTCGGCGTCCCGCCAGTTGGCGAGTTCCTCTCGCAGATCGTTGAAGGTCGGTATCGGATTGGAATAACGAATAGAGCAGCGCTTGTAGACTCGTGTAATCGCGTCAGTAAGCACGTTGTCCAGCAACGACGTGTCCGTGTCATGGCTGTCGCCAAGCATGTGCCGCGTCAGGTTCTTCAGAAATGCCGTCTTTTCGTTGCTGGGAGCAGTCTCACCTAGAGGGAGGTCCCATGGATTCAGGGTCTCTCTGCCATCCAGATCGACATTGATCACCCTGCCGCCCATCAGATCGACCAGCGGTTCGTAAGAGTCCCCTCGCTCCAGAATCGATACCAGTGGACGGGCACGGGCCATCATCAACAGCTTGAGTTGCGCGAGGAACGTCTTGCCTCCGCCGCTTTTCGCCATGATGAGCATGTTGGCGTCTCCCAGCCCGGAATCGAACGGCGAGAACGGTATGAGCTGGCGATAGGGAGTTTCAAACAGCATCAACGGAGAATTCGGAGTTCCTCTCCACGGCATCTCCACCGGCAACAGGTCGGCCGCGTGCAGAGTGAGAACATCTCTTTCCCGCTTATTGATCTCACCGAGTCCGGGAAGACTGGAAAAGAAGAACCGCTTTTGCGCCAGCGTCTCCGGAATTCCGCGTGCGCCGTTCATGCGCGCGATGGCGTGCAGTACCCGCTGCCGGCGATCGGCAAGCATCCTTTCCGCGGCTTCTGCTTCGAAGCGGTTCCGTGCCGGTCGTGAGGTGCGGACGGCAATGGTCAAGCTGAGCTGGCAGGATTTCAAAGAGCTCGAGATAAGCTCCTGCAAAACCTTGATGAGCTGATGCTCCGCCACTTGAGCGTCTACATTGAGCCGGAACCCACCGTGGATGTCCTTCTGTGCCGCCGTCATTTTGCGCAGGCGGCTCTTGTATTGCTTCACTGCCTTGGCTTGATCGGGAAGAATAACCTCCGCGTTGATGATGATCGGAAAGTCCATCACCACCAGCTCCCGCAAAACTCCCGGGAAGGTGGCGTCGGGAAGGTCTTTCAGGCTGATGAACGAGTAGAGCAACCCGCCGATCTTGAGATGCTCATCCAACTCGTCTTCAATGTTGACGCTGGCCATCTGGCTTCGCGCACTCTCATACACCAACGATTCTCTGGGAGGAAGGAATGGCTTTTTGTCATTTACCAGAGGATTGAGGGCTCGCTTAAGCTCCAGGAAGATGTCGTTCTGCGTCAGCCGCTCGATCCTCATACCGGTGGCTTGCAGTGTGGCCTCAACTCCGGACATGAGGCTGTTGAACTCGGCGACCAGGTCCTCATGCTCGCACCGGCTGCGCTCGATGCACTTGCTGGCAGACACGCTGAAGCTCCCGCCGCGCATCTTCTTTTTCCACTCGAACTCCGGTGACTGGTGATGTATGCGCGGGTCCCAGATGAAGTAAAAGTGCAACATGTGCTGCAGGTAATAGCCCTCAGCGTCCTTCTTCGACCAGGCGTCGGACTGTTCGCGATCGACTGCCTGCAAAACCGCACTGGAATTGAGTTGTTCGTGGTTGTAGCGCGCGATCAAGCCTCCGTCGCCTTCGGCAATCTCAAATCGAACTTGCAAACGCATCGATCGTTCAGGCAGAGAGCGAATCAGGGCCTCCAACGCCAACTTCGTCCGGTTCCGCTCCTCATCGCTCGCATAGTAGGAGTGAATGCCGCTCACCCTATATCCGGCAACAAATGAGCCGTTGAGCTGGATCAACAGATGGTCGGTAAGGTCACGGACTTTCAGTTGCTCACACAGCGGTGGCTGAGCCAATGATTTCTGGTACTGTTCCGTCGTTAGCGGCATCCCTTGCTCCCTAGTCCTTGATGTATTCGCGATTTAATTCCCGGTCCCGCTCCAGCGCCGAATAAACATGAGGCTTGACATGGAACAGCACCCAATCCTGCAGATAGCCACGCTGCTTGCCGTACTTGAAGAGCATCAGCGCCGGCACGCTGAGAATCGGCACCAGGTACTGCAGCACCATGTTCATCGGCACGCCGAACATCTCGCGGTTCAGGAACCTTCCGCAGATGTTCATCACGACCGCCACCGCAAGGATGGCAAACAAGTCCTCTGCTTCCAGTCCGAGGAAGGTGACTCTGGTTCGCAAGTTGCGGTATATCGGTGTTACGTCAAGCGCCATCTGTTTCTCTCCTAACGAACCCCTCCGGTTCCTTGGTTGACGAAAAATTCAGCCAGCCGAAGCAGGCCGGAGACCAGCAGGCACAGAGCCGCCGTCACAAAATGGCGCAGCCAGCCGCTGGTGGGATGAACCAGCGAGAAGATTCCCAAACGCAACGCCATTGCGGCGACCTGGGAAGCTGCGTACACCGGCAAAATGACGTTCGCTACCCAATCGATCAGGGTCCGGATCGATATCCAGTACAGATCAGGGTTGTTCCATGCCGCCTGGGAAGCGAACGTCTCAAACGCTCGTGTCAATCCTGAAACCAGCAGACAGGCCAAGGCTCCGTACATGCTGTGCGAGAATTCCTGTCCCTTGGAAAACTGCAGAATGGCGATGACGATGAAGGCCGCGGCAATCGTGGGCATGATTACATTTCCCATCCAGTTCGCCAGATGAAGGATCCCGTTATCGAAAGTCATGTTCCCGAGATTCATTCGCACTCCTACATCATCGCGATCAGCAGTTTCCAAATAGCGGAAACCGTTAGCAGGGCCAGCGCCACAGCGACGAGCCTCATGAATGGTTTTCGTGTCGCGAAGTTCAGGATCGCTCCCACTAGAGCCAGTACGGCAGCGATCGGCATAATCGTTCCGACTAGGTGGTTCCACAGACTGTCCAACACATCGGCAGTCGCGTATTGCGTTCCCGTGTTGTAGCTCCTCAGCAGGTTGTAGGTAGTCTGCGTGCCCAGCAGGAACATAGCTGCCAGGATCGAGGGCAGTGGATGATCTCCAGAGGCAGCGTCCAGGATGGCGCGCAACACCATAAACGCCGCCAATGTCGGCACCAGTCGCTGCACCACGAAGTTGGTCACGAATTGCGCTAAGTCGCTTTGAAAGCTCGCGAGCCATCCCGTGGCGATCCCTCCACCTGGCAAAGGGAGGGGTACTCCAAACGAGGTGAACCAGCTCAGCAGGGGTTGCAGCGTCAAGAACACGACTGCCCAGAACATCCACTTGGTGAACCCTCCGCCGATGGCGAACGTCATTGTTCCCTCGCGGCGCAGACTGACGCCGGCAATCACCAGCGACAGTACTGCGGCTGACGGCGCGAGCAAGAGCAGGACCGAGATAATGTCGTTGAGCAGCTGCGGCGTTGCCATGGGTCTTATTCCCGAGACTTACCTGCACAAGAACCACCCTGGTTAGTGGCAGCCCGCATTGCCTCTCTGCTGTTGCGGGCTGCCTGTTTCGGTTTGCGCCTCCTTCTCCTTGAGGCATGGCTAAGTTATGCCTCCGGTCCCGTTCGTGATCCAGAACTCGACCAGACGTGTGACACCTGACACCAACAACAGGGCGCCAGCGGCGAACAACCACCGGGCAAAGCCGCGTCCCGTTAGCCAGGACACGACGGCGCCCACGACTGCACCACCCGCGCCGACGGGGGCGATCACGTTGCCGATCCAATTGATCAGGTTCAGGAAACTGCCTTCAGGTTGGGCCCCGGTCTCTCCTTGAACCGCCACATTGAATTGCGGAGAGTTACCAAGGTTCTGTGCAGCCACAAACTGCACAATCACCAGTAGCAGGATCGCCAGCACAACCAGATGCTTCTTCCATCCGACGATCGATGTGCGACGGAAAGTAAGCTGGAAATGAAATGCTGTCAAACGGCCGCAAATTCAGCGGAGATGAAGGATTGGGGCACTGAGGAAGGGGCGATATTTAGAGCGGAAGCATACCGAAAGGGGATTCCGAGTGCTCGGCTACTGCAAGCCAGTATTGTGCAATTGAGCCATGCCTCCGCGAACGCGCTCGGTGGCCCTTTCGAAATCAGAGCAGTTCAGGGGTGGGAGTTGATCGCTATTGGCAATTCGATTGAAGGCCATGCGCTTTGCGGCCATGCAAATCGCCTGGAGATCTGCAGGAGCCAGCCCGTTCAGCCGCATGGCGATGTCCTCAATGGTTAGTCCTGCTTCCAGTCGAACCCCCTTGAGGTAGAGCCCGAGCAGTTGCACTCTCTGTGCAGTTTCAGGAGGCGGAATCAGAATTTTCTCGGACAACCGGCCGCCTCGGAGTACTCGGGGATCGATGTTTTCCGGATGATTGGTCGTGCCCACCAGAAACACATTGTTTTCCGGCTGCAAGCCGCTGATTTCTGTAAGGAATTGTTCCACCAACTGAACATCGTGCTGAGCCAGGTAGCGGTTGTTCGCCGGCAACAGCCCATCCATCTCATCGAGGAAGATGATTGCGGGGCTGTGTTCCTTGGCGCGCGCGAAAACCGCGGCCACATGCTTGACCGAATCTCCGACGCCTCCGCCTAGAACGCTGGCTGCAGTCAGCGGATAGAAACTGCGCTTGGTTTGGCTTGCGATCAGGCTTGCGATCAAGGTTTTTCCTGTCCCTGGCGGACCGATCAGCAACAGCCCTGCCGGGATCTGCAGTCCCAAAGAATGAGTTCGCGTTGGGTCTTCGAGTAGGCGAATGATGGACTTTAAGTCTTGCTGGACGGACTCCCCGATGATGACATCGTTCCATTCCACGCGTTCTAGGTTTGGCCGGTCCTTGCCGGCGTTTCCGTCCATGGCCCGCTGCAAATCCTTTGCTTCGATCTTTCGGTTGTCCGTCAGCGCGTAATTTGCTGCCTGGTCTACCAAGGCGCGCAATTTCGCCGCACTGGCTCCCGGCGTCTGGCGTGCGAATTCCTGCAAGTCGAACCGTTTCCACGGTTTCTTGCTGAGCTGCGCTTCCAGAATCTTGACTCGTGTGGCTTCATCCGGAAGATCGATCCGCACTCTTACGTCAAATCTCCCTTCGCGAATTAACGCTTCATCGAGGCCGTCCAGGCGGTTGGTCGCGGCCATCAGCACGAATCCGCTGATCGTGCGGTATTGGTCGATCGCGCTCATCAGGGCCATAGTGATGTTATTGAACTCACGTCCCGCCCCGCCCGGGTCGCTGATGGCGTCCTGTCGGCCGCCTCCAAGTGAGTCGATCTCATCGATAAAGAAAAGCACAGGCTTGCGGGCTGCAGCTTGAGCGAATACTCCCTGTATGTTCTCGCCAGTGGCTCCGATCCAGCGGGTAAGCAATCTTGGAGCGGAGACATATTCAAGGTTCAGCCCGAACTCGCCAGCGGTCGCTCTCGCGAGGAAGGTTTTTCCGGTGCCACGCGGGCCGTACAAGAGGATTCCATTTCTCACCAGCCCGTAACGTTCGTATTTTCCAGGATTGAGATGTCCCTGCACGACCTCGCGGATTTGTTCCTTTGCCTCTTCCATGCCGCCGAGATCGGCGAACCGCTCCGCTGGCACATTACGGATCGCCTCGACCGGTCGGGGTGCCGGTCGCTGAACCGGGCTGCCGACGGTCGCGAGAGTCCTCTCTTGATTGGGCTTGGACAACAGAATCATCAGAAACGAAACTATCAAACCGATAGGGGCCATTCCTAGAAGCAGAATCCACAGTGCGGTAAAGGCTGGAGATGCCTTGCTGACCTTGATGACCGGTTCCCACACAAGTGCGGCTAGCAAGCCAAGCGCGATTAGGCTTGCCACTGCAAGACTCAGCAGCTTCTTGATGAACATTGGGGCGTTGCGAAGAGGGCCCCGGATGGTACTTATCAACACGAGTGCTCCCAGCCACAGCACGGGCGTGTTGAGGAACCATTCTTGAGGCAAGCGCGCCACTTCATCACCAATCGGCATGGAGACCAGCGTCAAGCGGAATTGTGTCTCCAGCCGTCCTGACAGAGCTTTAATTTAGCTCATCTCAAGGCTTGGCCGCTGGATTATGAAGTCGATGTTGGAAGGGGCTGGGTGATCCAAATACAGCAAATCGCGAGCGCGAAAAGCCTTAGCTGACTCTTCAGTGAATGTTTATGTCGTGAGCCTGGACCTCGATCGTCAGAAGCGAAATCCCTTGTTGCCGCAATGCATTACGCTTCCGAACAATAAACTCCTCGTCATACGGGGTGGCCAGGCTGGAATCCAGCCTGGCCAGGCAAGCCTCCATCTTGCCGAGTTCGGCACCCCAGTTTCCCGGAACAAAACCTCCTTTCTCTTCCTTCAGGTAACAATTGCCCGCGTCATCCAAGTACAGGTAAGTGCGGGTGATCCCGTGCTTGTAATGGTTAATCCCGTTGACTCGACCCATGAACATGAATCCCATGCATCTTGCCCTGCCCAGCCGGTTTTCCAAAGGAGCCCAATTCGGTTCCACTTTGCATCGCCTTTCATTGCTG
>JBEKTC010000328.1:0-5350 GCA_049516475.1 Candidatus Korobacteraceae bacterium
TGCAGAGGTTGCAGCCGCGGACGCAGGATCGGCTCGCGGTTGAGATAAATGGATTCGGCAAGAAAAGCAACGCCGACCTGGCTGGAGTCGACGAAACGCAGCGACTCAGGCCGTTCCCATGCCCAGAGCACAAGCTGCGGATTAGCCGTCGTTGTCCCCAAACCTCCGGCGCCGGTCAGGGCGACGAGGCAGACCACCGATAGCGTAAATACCACTCGGCGAATCGCAGCAATCTTGTGCATGAATCTAGGCACATAGTAGGACAGTTTGCGTGTGCCGTCTAGGAAAGTATTCGTTCCGAAATCTGCACCGCTAAGCCCTCGCCACAAATAATCGTTGGCGATAAGTCGCCCATGTCGCAAGTAATCCTGCTCGCAGGGTTCTGTACCACGATTCAAGCTGCCTCGGTGCCTGCGGATGATCGCTTCAGCACAGCCGGCCAGAATCGATGCAAGCGCAGAGATCACTCCCCACAAAAGGATTTCTTGGGAATCAGGCCATCACGGTTCCAGGTTGAACTAGTCTCGGCCATTGCTACTGCAACTTCGCGTACTCCGCTTTGGCTTGCTTATAGACAGGGATGTCGGGATCGGCGTCCTTCCAGAGAGTCAGGAAGTCTTTGTAGGCGGCGAGCGCGCGGACACGAGCGGCATCGGCTTCGGCACCCTGCGAATTCCTCGCTTGCAAGGCATTGGCGCGGGCCACGCCGAGGCGCGCCAGCGCTCCCGTCCAGCAGTTCCAGACAATGCCGCTGTGGTCCAGAATCTTCTGGAACTCGGCGGCAGCTTCCTTGCCTTGTCCCGCTACGAGGTACGCCTGTCCGCGAATGTAGGTGGGATAGAGGCAAGAGATGTTGGCAGCGAACGGGGTCAGGCCGTATTCGATGGGCGGCGACGCCGCCTGCAAATCGCGCAGCGCGGCCGACGGATCTTTGCGATTGAGCGCAAGCTGAGCCTGAATTGCCGGCAGCCACAGCGACTGCATCTGGGTGTCGAGCGGATAGCGCTGGTTGAGCTGCTGCGCGGCGGCTTGCGCGTGGGTCGAGTCGCCAGCCAGAGCGTAGGCGATCGCGGCCTCCACGGCGACGCCCTGGCTGTCGGCGTCCAGCTTCGTTCCAGCCGCGGCAGCGTGCTGCGCTTCGGCGGCGTTGCCGAAGGCAGCCTCGCGTATGGCGGCGTTCTCCCACCAGATGGCGCCGTTCTCTTTGCTGTCGGCACGAACGGCAGAATCCGCAGCTTGCGAGGTCAAGACGCGAGCCTTGTTCAGGTGACCGGCAGAGGCTGCGGTGTCCGAAGCGAGCGACAGGCCGAAGTTCTCCACGCCCAGGTGAGCGGCGAACCACTGCAACTGCTGCGCCATCGCCGAAGCGTTCTGCGCGATGAAGCCCAGCGCGTAGAGCTGCGAGTGCAGCAGGTAGTCGTCGAGCTTGCGCGCTTCAGCCTCGCCAATCGCCTTTCTGGCGTCGTCGAGGCGTTGCAAGGCGAGCAGAATGTTGCCGAGGTTCTCGTACAGCGCGACGCGATCGGGAACCAGTTGCTGCGCCTGGCGCGTCAACTCCAGCGCCTTCTCGTAAAGACCCTGCGGCGTGCAGACCTCGCTCAGGTTGAAGTATCCGACGGGATCGCGCGGATAGTTGTCGATCATCTCCTGATAGGTTTCGGCGGCTTTGTCGAGCTGCCCGGTGACGTTCTGATAGTAATTGGCGCTGATGATCAGCTTCTCGCGCTCGCTGGCGTGATCGCGCAACTGGAAGGCCTTGGTGAAATATTCGCTGGCGCGTCCGACCTCGCCCAGGCCGCTGTACTCGTTGCCCAGCTCGCGATATCCCATGGCGAAGTTGGGATCGAGCTCGATGGCATGCTCCAGATAAGGCAGAGAGTCCTTGATGCCTTTCTCGCGGCCGGCCTTTACGCCCAGACTGTAGGCTTGCAACGCCTCGAGCGAGGAGGTGGTCGCCTGTTGCAGCGGAACATCGAACTTCTGCACCGTCGCCAGCGACTCGCCCAACTGGTTGCGCAGAGTTGCGGCAGCTGAGTCCATCGCGTTCAACACGTTCTTCTTGCCATCGGCCTGCACCTGCTGCTGCGCCAGCATGTCGCCGGTCTGGCAGTTCAGCACCTTCAGCCCGATCACGTACTGGTTGTCCAGGCTGGCGATTGAACCGGCGATGTAAGCCTTGCTGCCGGCGCGCTGACAGACTTCACGCGCCACCTCCGGTGTCAGCTTCGTGCCTGGAGGCTTGGTCATCAGCCGCAACGTCGCTGCGACTCGGTTGTCGGAGAGCACATTGAGAAACGGCGACTGGTGGAGCGAGACGGCAAGCGCCGTCTTCAGGGTGTCGTCGAAGACGGGATCGCCGGTGCTGTTGGCGAAATCGGCGATGACGATGGTGTCTTTGTCGGTGAGTTGCGGAGCGCGATGCAAACGATAGTAAAGTCCTGCGCCAATCAGCGCTGCGATGAGCACGACCGCGACGGCGATCACGCTCCAGGTTTTCTTCTTCTGACCTGCAGATGTAGTCGGCGCGATCTTCGAGGCGCTTAAGCTCGACGTCGAATACCGACCGGTCTCCGAATCGCGCTTCAGCCGCTGCAGATCGCTGCGCAGTTCGGAGGCGTGCTGGTAGCGCAGATTGCGGTCTTTCTCCAACGCCTTCTGGATGACCACCTGGAGGGCAATCGATACTTGCGGATTTACCTGCGAGGGCGGCGGAGGCTCCAGGTGCAGAATGTCGCCGCTAATCTCGCCCGGGCTGTTGCCGTCGAAGGGCATCCTGCCGGTGGCCATCTCATACAGCACTGCGCCGAAGGAAAACAGATCGGTGCGCGAGTCCACATCCCTGGCCCGAATCTGCTCCGGCGACATATAGGCCACGGTGCCTACCATGGTCCCCGGACTGGTGAGGTGCGCGGCGTCGGACTCCGGTAAAACGGTTTCGGTGTCGCCACCGGCCGCGGTGAACTTGTTGGTCAGCTTGGCCAGGCCGAAGTCGAGAACCTTGGCGTGCCCGCGCCGGGTCACGAAGATGTTGGCCGGCTTGATGTCGCGATGAACAATGCCCTGGCCATGCGCCGCATCGAGGGCATCGGCGATCTCGATGCCCAGTCCCAGCAGCTGTTCCGGCTCCAGCGGGCGGCCGGCGATCTGGTGCTTGAGGGTCATCCCATCCAGGAATTCCATTACCATGAAGGCGTAACCGTCTTCTTCGCCGATGTCGTAAACGGTGCAGATGTTGGGATGGTTCAAGGCGGACGCTGCCTGGGCTTCGCGCTGAAAACGTGCCAGTGCCTGAGGATCGCGCGCGACGTCATCTGGCAGGAACTTCAGCGCGACAAAGCGGTGCAGGCGGGTATCCTCGGCCTTGTAGACCACACCCATCCCACCGCCGCCGAGCTTGCTGACGATACGGTAATGCGAGATCGTCGTCTCGATCATGGCTTACTTTGCGCAGAAATGAATGCCTGATGATAGGGCGCTTGCTGTTAGCAGTCAATTTGTTCTGAACTGGTGCTTGCCGGCGGGTCAACCATAATTGGTCCCAATACCGGCTTCCGCCTCGCGGATGATGAACTCTGCATGTCTGGCAAATCTCAGCATTTCGCAGCGCACGTTCTAACTGTCCAGGTACTGCGTTTACCAGTGCTGCGCTGGATAGCAAGTGGCCGGTTCGGGAGCAGCAAGCAGTTCATCGCCTTGCTATTGTGCATAGAGCTGAAGGTCGCGGGAACGACGACATAAGCCCGGGCGACGTGTGATGGGCACAGGTCGCCAGCGCGGTCTTGTTGGCGTCCGCGTCCACCGGTGACGGACGGTCAACAACCTTCACTTCGTGGCTCGTGAGGCGGCCCGTAGTTCAACCTCGCGGCGGCTGAAGAAATCTTTCAGGAATATCCCGATATCGGTCACGGTCGAAAGATCAATGCCCTGCAACCGACCGAACCCTGAGCCCAGCTTGGGCAGAGTATTTGCTCCCTTGGTCAGGGGCAGTATGCGCTCGTCGAAGCGCTTGTCCGCCATGGCGGTGTTCACCTCGTCTGACACCCAGTCGCTGGTAGCTGAGTTCTCCGTGACCAGCACCAGTACCCAGTCACACCTGAGCAAGCCGGCTTCGATTTTCCGAACATAGTCCTGACCCGGGATAATGTCCGCGTTCGAATACCAGGTCTCGATGCCATGCGTGGCCAAAGGTCCGGTGATGCACTTCTCTACGAACTCGCGGTCCTGGTGACTGTGGCTGATGAACACTCTGGCGGGGCGGTCGGGAGTAAGCCGCTGCAGATGAACATGACGATACCTGGCGATCGACTGGCCGGCCTTCACCACCTCGAACGGCTCTGGATCGTCATACTGCTCGACGATGTCCCGAACGCAATTCCAGGTAGCGTTATCTACCAGTACACGCCGTCCGTTGCGGGCGGCGAACTCCAGAGAGTTGGCCAGGTTCACAATTGTTCCGATCGCGGTGAAGTCCCGCACCATGCCGCTGCCGAACGCTCCGAAAGCGACCGTGCCGGTCGCAATTCCAACCCCAAGATCCAGGAAGCTGACGTCTACGTTGCCTAAGTCCGCCCAGAGGCGGCGCAGACTATCGAAGCGCTCCAGCATGTCAAAGGCGCAGCGCACGGCCCGCACGGGCCCATCTTTGCCGCGGAAAATGGCAAGCACGGAGTCACCTATAAACTTGTTGACGATGCCCCCGCGGCTGAGCACCCGGTCCGCGTACATGGTGAGCAAGTCGTTCATGATGTTCTGGGTTTGCTCCGGGTCGGATGCCTGCAACTGGCACAGTTGTGTGAACCCTCGCATGTCGGCAAACATCACGGTCAGCTGTTCGCGCTCGGCCGGCTTCTCCAGCCGTTGCACCAAGTCATCAGCAGAATCGCGCGAATAAAGGCCCATTTGCGCCGTGAGCTTACGGACGAGCCGCGAATGATTGATGGCGGTGGCCGCCAACTCGCCCAGGCGCAGCAGCAGGGTGGCGTCGTGCTCGTCATAAGCAGCCGGCTGACCCACAGCGCTGGTCTTGTTCAGCACCTGCAGCACTCCAATGCTCTTGTCGCCGATCAGCAAGGGAACGGAAATTATGGATTTCGACCTGTTTCCAGTTTGCTGGTCCACGCCTTTGTAGTGTTCCGGGTCAGCGCCGGCAGCGCTCTCAAAGTTGATTTGCCTGGTGGTGAAAGCCCGTCCGGCGTTGCTCTCCATGGGGACCCGCTGGCTGGAAGGCTCGCCCCATTTCTGCATCAGCTCCGGACCCTTGGCGCCAAAGGCAGCGGCGAAGTAGAGCCCCTGGTGCACGGGATCGTAGAGCAACACGGAGCCGTCGGGCGAACCTGTCGCCCCGCAGGCT
>JBEKTC010000329.1:0-5242 GCA_049516475.1 Candidatus Korobacteraceae bacterium
GCCAGAAAAACCTGAGAGGCTTTCCCGCAGAACCAAGCCGAATCAGCTCAGCCGCGGTGGCCGACAATTTGGGCCAGTTCGCCGCAAGGGTTGAACTCGACGGCGTATCCTATTGGACACATATGGGCCATCAGGCGCCAGTTGGCGTCTGGCGTGCTCATCTATGCCTGGAGGTTGTGTCCTGTCCCAATTTGTTCCTTCGCTGGGCGAGCTGGGAGCCGGGCAGAAGCTCGACACCGAACTGCGCGCGCGTGCGAAGCCCGCCGCAGCGAGCTTCGGGTTCACCATCTTTCTGAGCGCTTTCCTCCTGTTTTGGGTACAGCTTCTGCTCGGCAAGTACATTCTGCCGTGGTTCGGCGGAACGCCCGCGGTCTGGACCACGTGCATGCTGTTTTTCCAGGTGGGCCTGTTGGGCGGTTATACCTATGCACATCTGATCACCAGCCGGCTTCAGCGGCGGGCCCAAGGACTTCTGCACGCGGGTCTCATCCTCGTCTGCGTACTGCTACTCGTTTGGTTGACAACAATATGGGGCTCGCCGATCACGCCTGGGGCGAACTGGAAGCCACGAACCGCCGATCAGCCCGTTTGGGACATCATCGTCCTGCTCAGCGCGAGCGTAGGACTGCCCTACTTCGTTCTTTCCGCCACCGGACCACTGCTGCAGGCGTGGTTCGCACGCACTCACCTCGATCGCTCTCCCTACCGGCTTTATGCGCTTTCCAACTTCGGTTCGTTTCTGGCTCTGCTCAGTTACCCGTTTCTGCTCGAGCCGTGGCTTACCTTGAAAACGCAGGCGCATCTGTGGTGGTGGGCCTACCTGTGTTTTGCGGCTGCCTGCGGATACTGCGCCTTGCGAGTGGGCAGCGCCGAGGCTCAGGCCGCCTCGACCACCCTCGGCGATGACGATGCCCTTCGCCAAACTACCAAGCGGCCCCGGGCTGCGCTGTACGTGCTCTGGATCAGCCTCGCGGCCTGCGCTTCAGTGATCTTCCTCGCCACCACGAATCAAATCTGCCAGGACATTGGCGTGGTCCCGCTCCTTTGGGTTCTGCCCCTGAGCCTTTATCTGCTTTCCTTCATCATCTGCTTCGAAAAGGAGCGGTGGTACTCGCGGCGGTGGTTCCACCCCTTGCTCGGAGCGGCTATTTTCGGCGCTTGCTTCGTGCTGTACGACGGGGCCGCCGGCAGCATCTTCGTGCAAATTGCCATCTACTCGTTCGTCTTGTTCGTGTGCTGCATGGTTTGCCACGGCGAGCTCGTTCGATCCAAGCCGCATCCGCGCTATCTCACTTCTTTCTACCTCACGGTGGCGGCTGGCGGCGCCCTGGGTGGCGTCGTCGTCACCCTGCTCGCCCCGCACCTTTTCAAGGGATTCTGGGAGTATCAACTGGGCCTCTGGTTATGCGTGCTGCTCACTTTGCTGGTCGTGGTGCGCGACCGCGATTCTTGGCTCTATCAAAGCCGGCTGGGATCGCCCGTGGTGGTAGTGGCCGTCGCGTCGCTCCTGCCTGAGGCGGCTTCGCTGTCAAGAACAGCGCAAACCGGCAAAACCTTGGTCCACCTGCCGCTGCTGATGGCGATGATTCTGCTGGTGTACGTGTTCCTGAATCGAAATCGCACGGGTAACGAGAAGGCGCGTCGGCAGGCGGCGCCGGTTTACTGCATCGGAGCATGGCTCTTACTCGGCACCGTACTCCTGGGAAGCATCACTGCTCACACCCGCACGGCCGTGGCGCTCTGGCGGAACTTTTACGGCACGCTGGGCGTTTTTTCGCAGAATCCGGATGACCCCGAGCGCGCTGCGTACGTGCTCAAGCACGGCCGCGTGACTCATGGCATGCAGTTTCGCGCCGCGGACAAAAGCCGCTTGCCGACTTCGTACTACGGTCCGGCTAGCGGCATTGGCCTTGCGATACTGCGGAACCCGCAGCGATCAGGGCCTGAAGGCGCCCGCGCGCTCCGCATCGGCGGGGTGGGTCTCGGGGCTGGCACTATCGCGGCCTACGGCGAGCCGGGTGACCTAATCCGCTTCTACGAAATCAATCCCGAGGTCATCCGCATTGCTACGAGCGGGACCTACTTCACGTATCTCAAGGATTGCCAGGCGCAGGTGGAGGTGATCCCCGGGGACGCTCGCCTGTCGATGGAGCGCGAACTCGATCGCGGCGAGCCTCAGAAATTCGACGTGCTGGCCATCGACGCATTCAGCGGCGACGCCATACCGGTGCATCTGCTGACCGAAGAGGCTTTCCAAATCTATCTGAAACACCTAAGCGGGCCGCAGGCGATCATCGCCATCCACATTACGAACACCTATCTGGACCTCAGACCCGTGGTCTTGAAGTTGGCAAATCGCTTCGGCCTGCGGAGCGCCTGGATCAACTCCTACGGTAATGGCGAGACGGTGAGCACGAGCAGTTGGATGCTGTTGTCGCAGAGCAACCCGCTGGTGGCGGGAATGGCGGACACCCTGGACGGCGTCCGGCTACCGGAGTCGCGCCTGTGGACCGATGACTACAGCAATCTGTTCCAAGTGCTCAGGCGATAGCTTGCAACGCCAAGTGGCGGACCGACCCGGATCCCACTCATTCGCGCTTTTGGACTGGAGATCCCGGCCTACGCTCAAGCAGCACTGCGACTTTGTCGGTGTAAATCGGATGCCATGCCGGAGAGTGCTTCAGAAGGTAGACCATCGGCTCTTTCGGCTGTAAGAAGACATAGTCGATTTTGTACTTGTCGAGGATCTCGAACGAACGGTTAATCGCTGTAGCTCTGAGGAAGTCCTCAAACACTCCGTTGTACACGAAAATGTCCGCGCGGCCGTCAACGAAAGTCTTCAACTCGGGGGCATGCCATTCCATGTACCCGCCCCACTTGTACTGATTGAAGGTCCTTCCGTTGAGGTGCTGCCGCTGCATAAATTCCAGCGCAGCCTTGGGGTATTCTTCATCCACTCTCTGCTGTAGTTCGGCCGCGGACGGAAAGAAGAAGACCATCGACCCAATGACAGCAGCCATAATGATCGCGTTGAGCCACGGTTTATCGAGTTCCCGCTCGTAAGGTGGAAACAGTGTCAGACGGGGCGCGAGTATAGGCACTATGATGAGGCCCGCAAAGAACAAGAACCGCAGGTGCGATAGCGCCGCCCACAGCGCAAAAGCCGAGAGCAATGCCTCATCCAGCCTCCATCGGCGACGGGAGAACAATGCGGCTGCCAGCAGCGCGAAAATCACGGCCAGCGCCAGCCTGCCATTCGGGGTGCTGAAGTTCACAGGCTGCCACTCTTCGATGTTCTGCATAACGCCTTGCTGGCGGAGAAGAAGCATATACGGATAGAACACAAGCTTGTAGCCAAAGGGATTGACGAAGAGCGCAGCCAGGGAAGCTGCGAAAGCGAATAGTAATTTTCTCAATTCCTCGGGAGTCCACCGGCGCGCCACAACCAAACCCCACTCGCCTTCCACCAGGCCGGAAGCGATCGTCAATGCCAACACAACCATGCCAAAGACCCAGGAGCCGTGAAGATTGATCCAGAGGGCAAACAACGGCGGCAAGAGCCAGATGCCCCTCCCTGCCCGCTGAAAACGGTCCAGCACTAGCAGCAGCCCTACCATACCGAGCCAGCCGAATAGAAGCATGCGAGGAGCAATCGACACGCCACCCAGGCAAATAGCTCCCAAGGTGGCGACTGCGGCGTCCTTGCAATCGGCGCCCGCCCGGCAAGACCGGTAATAAACGCCGACGTAAATCAGCACCAGCACCGCGAAATATACGGCCAGAAGGCCTTGTAGTCCCCAAGCCTTGAACCCCAGGAAATACGGGATCTCCGAGAGCCATTCGAAATTAATCCAGGGCGATCCCGCCGCGCTGAAGGAATAGCTGTCCACGCGAGAGAACGAATGGAATTGCAAAAGATTGCGGGCGTCGCGCAGATGCCACCAGATGTCCGGTTCGGTAATCCCTCGTGCACAATACCCAAAGATCACGGCTGCCAGCAGGAACATGCACATCACAGGGAAGGAAAAGACTTCGGAGGCCAGAGCAGTCCAGGAGGTGCTGACTCTTGGCTGGGCTGTTCCCGAGGGTGATTTAGGCGTGGTGGGCACCGGCATTCTTGTCAGATAACCTGTCGTTTCATGCGGCGTCACAGTTCGAAAGTATCCCTAGTATAGTATCTTGTTGCTGATTCTAAACCGTGTAGGCGACTCGCAATGGGCTGCATTGGCGACCCGGGTGTCAGTGGCACTTTCGGCTACAGGGCCTGAGCAAAACAATGAAAACAAGCCCGTGGCGTGTCGTTGCCGCTTCTTGCATCGTCGCCGCATGTCTCTGCTTTGTCGTCGGGATGTTCGTTGTCTTCCTGGATGACAAAAGTGCCGCTCAACGGGACTTCATCGAATATTGGGCGGCCGGCCAGCAACTCGCTCACGGGGCAAATCCCTACGATGAAGCAGCTATACTGCGTCTGGAGCGAGCGGTGGGGCTCGAAGGTAACGAACCGAAAGTCACGTTCAGCCCGCCAGTAGCGCTCTTCTTGACATTGCCACTCGGCTACGTTAGCCCGAAGACTGGTCTCATTCTTTGGCTGCTCGTTCTGGTGGCCAGTCTCTCGGCATCGATCTGGATTCTCGGGATGATGCACGGACGCCAGGACAGCGGATTACACTTGTGCGGTTACATGTTCGCGCCAGCGGTGGCCTGTCTGATGGCCGGACAGCTTGGCATCATCCTTCTCCTTGGCGTCGTTCTTTTTCTCTACCTTCACGAGTCCTGGCCTTATCTTGCCGGCACAGCTCTCTTGCCGTGTGCCTTCAAACCGCACTTGTTCCTGCCCTTCTCCATCGTCCTGCTCCTTTGGATTCTGCGCCGGAAGGCTTACCGGATTCTCGCTGGATTCCTCGTCATTCTGCTTGCCAGTTGTGCGCTTACACTCTGTTTCGATATCCATGTGTGGTCTCAATATTCCCAGATGATGAGTACGTCCGGAGTTCTGCAGGCCTTTGTTCCCACCCTGAGTGTGGCGTTCCGTTTTCTCATCAATCGCAATGCCGTGTGGCTGCAATTCCTTCCCGAAGCGATTGGTTGCGGATGGGCTATCTGGTATTTCTGGACGCGGCGAACGCGCTGGAGTTGGATGGATCAGGGCTTGTTGGTTCTTCTCGTCTCAGCAGCGTGTACTCCTTACGCCTGGTTTAGTGACGAAGCCGTGCTGCTTCCGGCTGTGCTGGCCGGAGCTTAT
>JBEKTC010000330.1:0-5211 GCA_049516475.1 Candidatus Korobacteraceae bacterium
CTGAGATTGCGGCCCGAAAAAGTGAAGGCGCTTCTGCCGGTAGGCGCGGCAGCAGCAATTGCGGCAGCGTTTAATACGCCTCTGGCGGCAGTGTTGTTTGCGCTGGAAGAGATTGTGAGCGATCTGAACGCGCCGATTCTTGGCTCGGTGGTATTGGCCTCAGCCACCTCCTGGGTAGTGCTTCGCCTCTTGCTGGGGAATAACCCTCTATTCAAAGTTCCCCAATACAAACTGGTTCATCCGCTGGAATTTGCCATATACGCGTTGCTGGGCGTGGCCGGCGGTGTGGTTTCCGTCGCCTTCACGAAACTCCTGTTGGACATGCGGGCCCGCTTCTTGCGCTTTCCGCAGAAGACGGTCTGGTTCCAGCCCGTGGCGGGCGGTCTGGTAGTTGGCTTGATGGGATGGTTTGTGCCTCAGGTTTTGGGAGTGGGCTACGGTTATGTCGGCGATGTCTTGAATGGACGGATGGCCCTCAACCTGATGGTTCTGCTGGTGGTCCTGAAGCTTATAGCCGTGACCACAAGCTATGCTTCGGGCAACGCAGGTGGAATTTTCGGTCCCGCCCTGTTCATCGGCGCCATGTTGGGAGGTGCGGTGGGTACGGTGGCGCATCATTTGTTGCCCGCTTATACAGCGACGCCAGGCGCGTATGCATTGGTGGGAATGGGAGCAGTCTTCGCGGGTATTGTGCGCGCTCCTATGACTTCAGTGGTGATGATCTTCGAGATGACGCAAGACTATGCGGTCATCGTCCCATTGATGATTGCGAATCTGGTGAGCCTTTTCATTTCCTCACGATTGCAGCGGCAGCCGATCTATGAAGCCCTGGCAGTACAGGATGGAATACACCTGCCGACGGCGGAGACGCGTCACCGGCACGGTCAGCGCCAGGTAAGTCGAATCACCCATGCCGCAACCCAGTTACTGGCAAGTGAGATCACAGTTGATGAAGCTCTGGAGCGGGTCCGTTTGAGTGAATTCCGAACGTGGCTGGTGACTGATCGACGAGGCGTAATTGGTGTTATCAACCTTGCGACGCTCGAACGAGAGGCGGCAGAAGGCACCGCCAAGCAGCTAGGTGAGATCGTGAGTGGGCTGGTGTTTCCGCACGTTCATCCCGACCAAGGGCTTGATTTGGCGCTTGAGCGCATGGGCGCAAATCAGATTGAAATCCTGCCGGTGGTAAGTCGTGCTGATATGCACAAGTTGGAAGGCATCGTGACCTTGCGTGACGTCCTGGACTCCTATGGTGTCAACATGCATGGTCTAGCTTAGTTTTATGACGCATGTGCTTGTAGTGAATGTATATCCACGAGGTTTGCGATGAAGAAGCTTCCCGCTGTCGAGGACGCCCGGGCCGTCATGACGGAGGGCACGGAATGGGGCGTATGGAAATGGCTGACGGAAAAGAAAAGAGTGCGCGGGCTGGCGGACAAAGCCAGGGCCGCGCTGGATGACCTGGAGATGAAGGTGAAGCTCACCTGGAGCGACGATCTGAAAATCGCCTACAACCAGGTTGTGTCGGATGACGGCGACGCGAAGCGCGCGCGGCGCAAGACCAAAGACCATCAACCGGCGAGAGCCATTGGCGCTGACGCGAAGACGCTGGCGGCAGCGAAGCGCATCGCGGAAACCGACGACGAGGCCTACAACGCGCATGAAGACGCGGAAGAGACCTTCGCCGAAGCCGAGCGCAAGATGAGCACCAGCATGGCGCGCGACGCCGCGCGCAAGGCGCTGGCAGCCTACGATCTGCACGAAGCTGCGATTCGCAAGGCGGAGGCGTTGGCGCGGGACAAAGCGTAGCCAGAGCGGTTAGAACAGACAGTTCAGCACAGAGGCACAGAAGGAGAGATGAGGCGCGGCTTGGTGACGCCGCTCTGCGGCTCGGGATCATCATCAAGCTCAGCGTGGGCTTCCGCCCACGCCTAAATTCATCCCGCCGCTCTGCGGCTAGTTTGAGCGCTTACACGTCAGCTTTGTCCCACCAGAAAAATTCCAGTCGTAGTCGCGACACAGTTTCTTTTAGCTCCGGTCCGCCGTGGCTGAAGCCATTTCCAGGACCGTCAGATCTCGCCGGGCTAAAGCCCGGCGCTTCCACCTTAACTTCCACCGTAACTTCCACCTTAAAGCCGTGCTCCGCCCGTTTTGAATCCCACCTGGAATTTGCTGGAACTTCTTCCGTTGTCTCTCCGTACCTTTTCGTGTCAGCAAATTGCAAAACGGCGGGCGCGGCAGCGTGGCCGGAAGGAGTGGAGCGATGGACGGAAACATTGTAGGATTCGCGGCCGTGGTGATGATCTTCGGTATTCCGATGGCCGCACTGTACACCTATTACCGGGTGCGCAAGTTGCGCACCGAGGAGCGTCTGGCGGCGATTGCGCGTGGCGTAACCGTTCCGATGGAGCCCGAGCTTTCACACGCAGCGCGTTCGCGGCGCGCGGGCATCCTGTTAACCAGCGTCGCCGTTGGCTATATCATCGCCTTCGCGCTGATCGCGCGCTCCGAGCCCGATGCCTGGATGGCGTCAGCGTTCGGCGTGATACCGCTGGCCGTTGGTGTTGGCTTCTTCCTCGATTCAACCTTGATCCGGCGCGACGCGCGGGCGTAGATACCTTCACGCAAGGAAAAAAACTTGAGCGGGAGGCCCGGCTTGAGGATGACACGCGCTTATTTGAGTACCGGCAAGAATCCCCACTCAAGCAACGGCAGCTTAAGTTGAGTTGAATTGAGTGGGGGCACCGGACATTGTTGGAGAGCCTGCGCGGACTGGCATGGTTGGCAGGAACAATCAACCCCCGTTTTCCACCTGCTTCAACAGCGGCTAATTCTTTGTCACAGCATTTCCACAGATCACATTAAATTTGCTTTAAATTTGCTTTCGCCGAACTCTCAGTTTTCCTGCAAACTAGTTCAGCATGGCGAATCCAGGCGATTTTGCGTACACCCTCAAGGAGCAGGCTGACATCGTCCGCATTGTGGGCGAGTACGTCAAGCTGCGCAAGAGCGGTGCGCAAAATTTCCAGGGACTTTGCCCTTTTCATTCGGAGAAAACACCGTCGTTTTCGGTGCATGCCACGCGGCAGTTCTTTCATTGTTTCGGGTGCGGCACTTCGGGCGATGTCTTTGCCTTCGTGCAGAAGATCGAGAACATAACTTTTCCTGAAGCGGTGCGGCTGGTCGCCGAGAAGCTCAAGATTCCGCTGCCGAAGATGACGTACTCCTCGCCCGAGGAGGCGCGGGTTGCAAGGTTGCGCGGTAGGCTGATCGACATCCACGAGCGCGCCTGCGCGTTTTTTCAAGAGCAACTGCGGCGCCCAGATGGCGCGCATGCCCGCGAATATCTGGCGTCGCGCGGACTGACGCCGGCGCAGATTGCGGAGTTTCGCATTGGCTTTGCGCCGGACCATGGGTTTCTGCTGCGCGATGCGTTGCGCGGGCAGTTCGACGAAGAGTTGCTGCGGGAGTCGGGACTTTTTAGTTGGAAAGAGAAGAGTCAGGGGCTAGAGACTAGGGATCAGGGGCCGGAAAACAAGGGATTAGGGGCTAGGGATGAGGGATTAGCAGAAGGGCCGCGAATCTCAGACGTTCACGAAGCGAAAGCGAGTCCCCAGCCCCCAACCCCTAGTCCCCAGCCCCTAGGCACTGCTTACTCCCGTTTTCGCAATCGCGTGATGTTTCCCATCGCGAATGAATCGGGGAAAGTAATTGCCTTCACCGGCCGCACACTTTCTACAGACGAGAAGGCGGGGCCGAAGTATCTGAACTCGCCGGAGACGCCCATCTATTCGAAATCACGCGTGCTGTTCAACCTCGACAAGGCGAAAGAAGCCATTCGCAAACTCGACTACGCCATTCTGGTCGAGGGCCAGATGGATTGCATCTCGCTCTATACGGCAGATCCGCCATTCCACAATGTCATAGCCAGCTCGGGCACGGCGTTCACCGAGGTGCAGGCGAAACTGCTTGGGCGCTTCAGCAAGAACGTCGTCGTGAACTTCGATCCCGACACCGCTGGGGCGGCCGCAGCGGAACGATCGCTGGCGCTGCTGGTCAGTGAAGATTTTCAGATCAAAGTGCTGACGCTGGAGAGCGGCTTCGATCCCGATCTATACATCCGGCGAAAAGGGCGTGACGCGTACGAGCAGGCGCTGAAGCATTCGCAAAAGTATTTTGACTATCTCATCGAACGGGCGCGAATGCTGTTCCCGGCGCGCACGCCGGAAGGCAAAGTCAAGGCGGTGAATTACCTGCTGCCGCATATCCAGCGCGTGCCCAGCCGCATTGTTCGCGACGAGTGGGCCAACGAAATCTCGCATCGGTTGGGGATCGATTCGACCATTGTGCGGCAAGAGCTTCGCCATGCGGCGGGATCGCGATCGGCTTCGCGAGTGAGCGCGGTGAGTGGCGGAGGGCTGACGGATGGCGAGCGGGTATTGGTGCGCGCGCTGGCCAGCCAGGAGCTTGCGAAGAGTCCGCTGACCAGCCGCGAAGGACAGGACCTGGACTTCGAGCCGGCGCGGCAGGTGCACTTCGCGCTGACCCGCGAGCGACTCCATGAGGGGTCGGGGGCGGAGCGGTTGATTGACGCGCTCTTGGTCGCGCACGAGCAGGGACTGGATCAGATGTCGCTTCCGCTGGAGGAAGCCGATCGCAGTCTGCTGGCCGCGATTTTGATGGACGAACATGAAGAGCTGACTCCGGAGTTGCTGGAGAGCGCGATTCGCTCGCTGAAGAAAAGGGTGCGGCAGCGGGAACTGGAGCAACTTCAGCGAAGGGTGAAGGAGTTGGAATCCAAGGAGGACGTGATGTCGCGCGCACAGTTGGCGCAGGAGAAGCTTCGTCTGCGGCAGACTATGCGGTCATTGCAGGATGAGGTTCCATTGTGAGACGTTCGGGGCGCTTCGCGCTGGGCTAGACTATGGCGTCCGCGGACTCGCAGGGTTGGCGAAGGGACCGGATGATCCGATTACGCCATGGAACTGCGGGGTCGCCGGCTAAAGCCGGCTCAGAATCTTTAAGCGTGCGCTTCCGGCACGACTGAAGTCAGGATTTTCGGCTTAACTCAAACCGTGTCAAGGGGCGCTTCCCTTATCAGGTTGTGCCCGACGATGCGGAGGTGTGGTTTTGAGCAAAGTTAAGGCATGGGCTGCTCGTCAATACGATGTTATCGAGGGAAATCTCAAGTTTTTCCTCATTTTGGCGTTG
>JBEKTC010000331.1:0-7973 GCA_049516475.1 Candidatus Korobacteraceae bacterium
TCGCCGAGACGCCGGTCCACCACATTCCGCATCACGGCGGATAGACGGGTTCATTTTTCCCCAGCCCCTAGGAACGATCTACAAATCGTTTTGTGTCAGGGCACGGCTTTCAGCCGTGCCGTTCGGCCACGCTAGACCTCAGGCTTTAGCCCCTGATGGATCCTGCGTCGCCGGGGCTAAAGCCCGACTTTTTCTGCTGCGCGTTCGGCACGACTCAAGTCGCGCCCTGACACAAAACAAGTAGTGAGTTGGGTGGGCTCTGGTCTATCTCCCGGTTATCGCTTCCCGAAGCATTTTCGACAACTCTTCGGGACTCTCGACGGGCGGCTGGCAGGCGAAATTCGTGCACACGATCGCCACCGACTTCTTCTCCTTCAGCGCGGGCAGACTGGGGACGGTTTCCGCCAGCACCGGCGGCAGGTTCTGCGCCACGGCTTCGCTGTCAGTGAGATGCACCACCGATTTATTCACGGCGTAGGGTGCGATCGCGGCTCGCAAGAGCGCGGCGGCGTTGTCGTTTTCTCCCACCACGACCACCTGCGTGTGCGGCCGCGAGAGCCAGCTTGCGGCGATCCCGTACGTTCCGGCATAAATCCCGAACTGCTCCGCGGCTCCGGCAAAGACCCCTAGCGCGCGCTCGGCCACTTCCCGATACTTCGCGTCACTGGTATAGGCATGAAGCCGGAGGAGCGCGATGGCGGCGCTGGGATTTCCGGCGGGCGTGGGCGCATCTTGAAATGGCTTGCGGCGAGTAGAGAGCACACCGAGCTGAAGCTTTTCTTCCAGCGAGGCCTCGGTATCGAAGAAGCCGCCGGATTTCACGTCCGCGAAGCGCGCGATCATCACATCCGCGATCCGCTTCGCGAAATTGAAGTAGCTGATCGCGCCGGTGACTTCATAGGCGTCGAGCGAAGCCATTGCGGCGAAAGCATAATCATCCAGCATTCCTGGGATGAATCGCCTTCCGGCATTGGGATCGGCATAAGCAATGACGTGTGCCAAGCCGCGCTCTTCGTCCCATGCCTCCGACAGGATGCGATCGAGCGAACGCAGCGCGAACTTGCGCGCGCTATCAAGTTGCAACACCTGCGCCGCCTGCAAGTACGCCGAGACGCACATCGCGTTCCAGTTCACGTAGACCGTCTTGTCCACGAACGGCGTGGGACGCTGCAATCGCGCGGCGTACAGCTTCGTCTTGGCCGACGCTAGCAGGTCGAGCGCCTCGGCAACATCAACGCCCATGCGCGAGGCAACTTCTTCCGGCATCGCGCGCAGCCACAACACATTCTTGGCGGGATTGTGGTGCATCTCGCCGGTCTGCTCGATGTCGTAATGCAGAGCGGCGGCCTCGAACTCCTCATCAGTCAGCACGGCTTTGGCCTCATCGCGTGTCCAGGTGAAGTAATCGCCGTCGTCGTCGAGGGTGATATCGGCATCCTGCGAAGCGTAGAAGCCGCCATGGGCACGGTCGCTGAGCCACTCGTCCATCCAACGGATAATGTCGCGCGCCACGTGCGCATAGAACTCGAAGCCGAAGACCTGGTAGCCGTGCACATAATTCTTCAGCAGCTCGGAATTGTCGTACGACATTTTTTCGAAGTGCGGGACCGTCCAATGCTCGTCGACGGAATAGCGATGAAAGCCGCCGGCAAGCTGGTCATAGACGCCGCCCTGCGCCATCTTCGTCAAGGTGGTGGTGACGACGGTGGCAACGCGCTCCTCGCGAGTGCGGACATACCAGTCCATCAGGAGATCGAGCGCGGCGGGATGAGGAAACTTGGGCGCGCTGCCGAAGCCGCCGTTCTTCTCGTCGAAGATGGGCAGCGCCGACTGCACCATAACACCGACCAGGCGCGGGGAAAACTCGGTTTGGCCGCCGGCAAAGCTCTCCGCATTGCTCAGCACGTTCATGGCTTCGTCGGCGGACTTCAGCACCTCGTCGCGGCGCTCGCGATAGGCGCCGGCAATGGCCAGCAGAATTTTAGTGAAGCTGGGCCGTCCCCATTGATCGACCGGCGGAAAATACGTGCCACCGTAGAATGGGCGGCCATCGGGCGTGAGGAAGACGGTGAGCGGCCAGCCGCCGGTGCCGGAGATGGCCGAGACCGCAAGCTGATAGCGGCTGTCCACGTCAGGACGCTCGTCGCGATCGACCTTCACGGCGATGAATTCGCGATTGATGATGGCGGCAGTTTCCGCGCTCTCGTAGGACTCGCGGTCCATGACGTGGCACCAGTGACACCACACCGCGCCGATGTCGAGGAGGATGGGCTTGTTCTCGCGTTGCGCGGCGGCGAAAGCTTCCTCACCCCACTCGTGCCACTGGATGGGCTGGTGCATGGCCGAACGAAGATAGGCGGACGACGCGTGCGCTAAGGAGTTGGTAGCTTCCGGCATGAGGGTTCAGTCTAGCAGGGAGGGGCGAAGGCACGTTTGGCAGGCGAGGTACCTTCCTTGAAGAGACTCACCGACCTCCATAAAAGCGGCCGAAGGTGCGGGCAAGCATGAGCGACATCACCAGGATGCCCGCCGCAACAGGGAGTACGTGCCGGGTCTTGCGCAGTTCGAAGCTCCCAACCCGGCACACAAGCAGATAACCGTGAAAATTGAACGCAACCGGCAATGCGACGCGAGGCGGTATTCTCCCAACCTGGCGTCGTGCTTTTCAACTTGCCAGCAGTGGAGCAGACGATATTAGATTGAAGCTCCTGCTCCCAAAACGTCGTTATCCAATCACCACAAAGTCTTATGGGACCGTGTCCGGGGCACCAGGATCTTGAACGATTGCCGAGTTCAGATCAACGTCGAGAGATGACAAATTCGCAGGTGGCACCGTGATGATGCAGTTCTGACCCAGTTGCCAAGCATAGGCGCCGATGTATCCACATCCGGATGGATTCGGGTCCGGAAACGGAGCCGGAACTGGGTGGGACTGATTCGTCTGCACCTTAAACGCCCAGATTCGACAAGCGGAACGCAGCGTGTGAACATCAAGAGCCAGCAAATGACTGCAATAAACTCCCGGCTCATACCCGCCCGATTGAACTGTATCGCACCAGTTCGCGACGTAGTCCCGCTGCAGATCGGTAAGCGGCGGGCCGTTCTCTAAGTCCAAGTACACGCACGACCCAGATGCAAATCCCTCCGCTCCCATCAGCGACACGGCCTGGTTACCATCCGCTACGCCAGTAGCCGCGGAAGGATTCTGGCTGCCCGGACCAGTGACCTGTTGCCCCACGAAAATCGGAGCGACCCCCCAACCGGCGCCTTGGAGGGCGGCTCGTCTGCTCATCCACGTCGTACTTCCATGACTCGGGGCCGGGGCAAGATAATACCCACACCAAACCAAGTTTGTGTTCGCCTTCAGCCAATTCATGGCTGAGTCGCCTGGATAGTCAGAGCGATCAAAACCAGCAAATCCCGGCATTCCGTGGCCTCCTTAATTAATAAGAACCGGACGGGGCCCCATTGCCTCGGCTTCGCTCGGCGCATATAGCCGCTCGCTGCAAGCTAAGACTAGACAATTTAGAGTTAGCACCATCCCCTGGCTGTTAGAAGATAGTCCCGATTCTTACTGCAAAACAGTGAGTTGTAGTACAGAGAATCGACAGCTATCCTGTGGACCAGGCAGGCGCAAAACAACATTTCTGATCCTGCTATAAGAACGCACCTTCCGAAGGGGTACGCTGGGAGCGGTAAAGTCAAGCGACTTTACGATGTGCTTGAATGGATGTCAATAGCCTTTAGGTGTGGTAGTTGGAAATCCATTTTGCATGATCCACGCGTGCTGAAAAATACAACAGTCGCTACTGGCTGTGGCACGACTATTCGGGCGGCCGCCCCTGTCCACTTCGTTGGCAGGCAGGATGGAAAGCTTCCAACCTACGCCTTTACCTGCGCCAATATCGAATGCACCACGTTCAGTGTGTGCTGTGACGAGAGAATCTCCTTCAGCTTCGCCCGGAAATCTTCCTCATTATTAAGCACCGTCTTCTGGCTGGCGAACTGCACCGTCAGGGGATAGAAGCTGATCGCGTGTGCGGCCGTAAACAACTCGTAGCGATACTTAATCGTAGGCGCGACAATATTGAACGAATGAATAAACATGGGGCCCAGAACGTGGGTGCTCACCTCACCCTTCACCAGTTGCTTAGTCTTCTCGCCCAGCAGCGCGCCTTGTTCCTGCCGCTCTCGGCCAGGATGAAGACTTCCACCTGCTCCGCGTGCGCCAACTGCGCGATCAGCTCGGGAGCGTCGCACCGGTTCAGGTTCCAGAAGAGGAACTTCGGCATAAGCAGCGGGTAGCAGTACAATGATGGGTCGCGAAACAACCATCGCGCCGGCCGCATGGAAACTGCTTCTTCGCGGCGCAGTGCAACCAGCCCAGTCACGACGTGAGGAGGCAACCATGGCAACCCCACCATCCCCGCTCTTCAGCTACGAGGTGGAACTCTCGGGCGACACCACCACCATAAAAGCTCACGGCAGGATCGTCAGCGATAGCGCGCAGGAGTTAAAGCAACTGGTCAAGCCCATGATCCCGAAGTGCCGTCGCATCATACTCGACCTCAGCGACGTCAACTTTGTGGATAGTTCCGGCCTGGGTACTCTGGTTGGGCTGAAAGTATCCGCAGCCGCCGCGGCTTATTGCAGCCTGGAGTTCGTCAACCTCTCGCCGCGCGTCAAAGAGCTCTTCCACCTAACCAAGTTGAGCGAGATGTTAGGGACCTAGGTCGTGGCGTCTTCCAGGTGGAAGCGCTGGCAGGTGGAAGCGCTGGGCTTTAGCCCAGCGATAAGTGCGCCTCTTATTGATGGGCTTCAGCCGCGGGATTCTTGAAGGGGCACAGCTTCAGCCACGCCTGAGCTTTCCGAACGAGTACGCCGTCGCCAGCTCTCGAGTTGTCAGCCCGACGAGGGATCTGCTGTTCCGGTAACCGGCTACCGTTTTTCCGCAAACTGCCAGAACGCGGCGCCGCCATTATTACAATCCCATTAAAATCTTGTTGACATTTGGTTAAACCCGGCCTACGCTCGCTCCCATCTCTCCTTATTAGGTACTTGGGCCGCCAGGTACGAGAGCCGCTCCCGTCCAGATGTTGGGGTAGTTCGGCATCTTAAGCTGTGCGCACGACAGGCAGGGAACTCCTGCGAGGCATCCGCTCATGCCAACGGCGGATCAGCAAGAGTAAGGACGCCTTTCCCCAAGCGCCGCTCTCATCGTCCTCGGCTCTCTGCGGCGCAGTACTGCAAACCTTTCCTTTGTGAGCCAGGGCGCCGGGCCCCATCGACACTGAAGAATCGCGTGCGCCCTTGTGCGGGCATGACTCCGTTGTATGCCACTCGTACAGATGGTGAGGCGAACGCATCGACCGTAGGTTTGCTGCGTCGGACTGACGACCGACCTTCGCGCCAAACCTGGGTTAACTCGGCAGCGCGAACTTGCCGCCGCTAATCGAAGCGCCCGACATTGGCGCCACAGGAGAATAAACATGGCCAATCAATTTAGCTCTAACTTGAAATCCTTGACAACAAGAGCGATTACGGCAGGTATGAAAACTCTTCTGCACCTGTTCGTCATTGCCGCAGCTTTGTTCATTTTCGTTGGAAGCGCCCATTCCCAATGCTCCCCAGGGACGTCCCCTTGTATTCTAGTGAGTGATTTTGAGAGCAGGCAGATCAGTGTGTGGCCCGATGCCGGCGGCAATACTGCCATAAATCTGGCGTTTCTTTCCGGTTGTACTTCGCCGTATTGTGCCGTGGGGGCAGGAGGGGGTGGCGAGGGAGTCGCCTGCCTGGCTGGGCACACGAACCAGTTGTACGTCACTGACGCTGGGAACTATGTCAACACCTTCAACCTGAGTAACGGACAGTTTCTACCGGGCGGCAGCGCGTACGTTGGCCAGCAAGCAGTGGGTTTGGTCGCCAATGCGGCTGGAACGGCACTGTACGTGGGGGTTGCGGGAAGCCCGTACGAACTCTATTCGCTGGGCGCCTCGGCTTCAGGGCTCATGCCGGGCCCATACATAAATGATCCTATTTCGGCCGCCGTTGCGATCGGTTCCGGTTATTGCTCCTCGTCCCCGAATGTTCCGTGCGCCTATGACGGCAACGTATTCACGAGCTGGGACAGCGTACATGGGGTGGGCGTCAACGAGTATATTCCTGGCAGTACCTATCTACAACCGCTAACCCCAGTTACGACTCAGTTCTTACCTGACATACCGCCGGTGGGCAATAGTAATTGTCGCACCTTTGGCACCTCCCAGATGCATTGTTGGAACGCTTTGAGGGGATTGGCCTTCGACGCATATGGGAATCTCTGGATTAATAGCGTTGCCTCCGGCGATAATGGGACCTTTACGTTCGCCCCTCCGCCACCGGGCTCAGGCTTCGGTTGCGGCGCTCCCGTTTGCCCTCTGTATTTTACCCCCGATACGGGACTGAATGGGGGGGGCGGTCAGTCGACACCCACGGGACTCACCGTTGCTCCCGCCAACGACCCCAGCAACCCCGGCGCAATCCTAATTGCCAACTATGACACGCAGTCAGTCAACATCATCCGGCCCTCCAGTTGCCACGGTTCGTTGGCGAATCCCGGAACCTGTACAGAGTCAACTTTTATCGAGGTTCCTGCGGGCGGTCGCCCGAAATTCGTTGTGTACAATGTGAGCTGTCCTGATCCTGACACCAACGGTTACCTTGAGATTTGCAAGCAGTCGAATCCCAACTCACCGGTCACAGGTACATTCGATTTCACGGCGTCCGCTCCACTCTTTAGCAGCGGTACCGTTGAGGTTCCCGTGGGCGAGTGTTCAGGGCCTCTCGAAGTGCCCGACGGCCAGATAACCGTTACCGAAGCGCCGACGATCGGCGATTTGGTCTCAGACGTTACCGCATGTTCGTATAACGAATTTGGAGAGTGCGTCCCTGACCTGGTTTCGTGGACGCTGCCAGACCTATACGCCACCGTACCGGTCGCGACAGGCGGTGTCTCGTCCGAAACCCTCACAACCTTTACCAACTATGCAGCTTCGCCTGGTCAGTTGAAAGTTTGTAAGATCGCGGGTTTGGGTACTCCAGTCGGTACGGAATTTACCTTTACCGTAACCGGTATACCCCCCTTCCAGGTACAAGCGGGGCCGCCGGGCCAGGGTGGCTTCTGCCAGTTGGTGGCTGGCACATTCCCGGTTAACACGCCCGTAACGATTGCGGAAACGCCCAATGCCGGCTATCCACTGACGAGCGCCACGGTTGAATGTAATGCTTGCACCTATAGCGTAAATCTCCCCCAATCCAGCGTGACGACGACCATCGGCGCTGGCATTACCGTAGCGAGTTTTACGAACACCAAGAGCAGCGGCGGTTGTTTGATTTGTCGAAACCCGGGCATTGAATAGAACGTAACTTTGGTTCGAGGGAAGCTCTGACTAAGTTGGGTTTTGAAGGGGACGGCCTTCAGGCCGTCCGTAAATGCTGCAATATCAATGCGGCTTTAGCCGCTGAGGGACTTCGCCCTGACCTGATCAGGATTTCCCTAACCTTGCCCGGAATTCACGGAGGGGAATTACCATGAACATAGGCGCTATAGCTCGCAGAGCGCGCTTCGCGTTCTTGTTAACTCTGGTGTGTGGTTTTTCCCCTTCGTCTCAGGCCCAAACATACTCGATACTCCACAACTTCTCCGGCGGAGCGGATGGAGCAACTCCTTATGCCGGAACAACCATCGACGGAGCGGGAAATCTAGAAGGCACGGCGACCGGTGGCGGACTGGGGTATGGGACGGTTTTCAAGCTCAAGTACTCTCAGTCAGGCTATACCCTTGGCGTACTGTATACCTTTAGTGGCGGCAGTGACGGAGCTTTTCCCTACAATGGAGTAGTCATCGGTTCGGATGGCATCCTTTACGGCAGCACTTACTCGCACGGAGGCAGCGGCTGCGGAGGTAATGGCTGCGGCACCGTCTTCAGCCTGAG
>JBEKTC010000332.1:0-5160 GCA_049516475.1 Candidatus Korobacteraceae bacterium
TCCGCCAAGCGCGCGCAGAACATTCCCGGCGCGCGCAAAGTTTCTACGTACTCCATCGCTGCAGGCGCGGGCCTGGTGACGGCGGTGATGACGTGGGCCGGCGTGATCGACACTGCAATCACGTCGCTGATTCCGGTGGGGAGCATGATCATCGCCAACGCGATGAACACCAATGGGCTTGCGCTGAACCGCTTTCGCTCTGAGGTTCTGGCGCACGCGGGCGAGATTGAGACCGCGCTGGCGCTGGGCGCTGCGCCTGAGAAAACGATCGCGAGCTACACCGAGGCGAGTATTCATTCCTCACTGATTCCCGCCATCGACAACCTGCGTTCGCTGGGCATCGTCTGGATCCCCGGCCTGATGACCGGCATGCTGCTCTCCGGCGCCGATCCGCTGTACGCCGCGATCTATCAGTTCGTGGTGATTGCCATGATCCTGGCGGCGTCGGGGCTGACATCCCTGCTGAGCACAATGATGATTCGCGCCTACGTGTTCTCGCCCGCGGAGCAGTTGGCGCTGAGGGAGAACGCGTGAGCTAGGTCAACGCGAATTTGCTAGTGGGATGAACTCCACACCTGGACCATCTGTGATTCTCCAAAGGGTGGAACCGCAGCGTTGACAAGAAATCGCGTCGCCATCCCAGTAAAGATGGCAAGAGGGGCATGCACCGAACCCCGCATAGTGCCGGCACCCATAGCAGAGACTATCTACGCTACTGAGAGCCCGGTACTTGTGACACCTTGAGCAGGGTGGCATAAGCCAAAGAACTTCCAAAGCAAAATGCATCGCAACAGCGGGATTAAAGTCGATGCCCACGGCTCGCATGATCAGAGCGTCGAGACTCGGGCACTCTGACACGTGTCGAGTAACATCCTCGCTCGGCATTCTACGGTACCTACTTTGCAAGGCGAGGCGCAGGTAAATCTGATCCTTCATGCCGGGCATTTTGCGGCGATATACGAAGTAGGCCTTCTCCATCATCCACATTGTGCCGAGCGGACGGCCAGTACCGCGAGTGAGGAACTCCCTGGTTCTTTCGAACATGTTCTGCGCAGCGCGAGAGTCTGCTGGTGCGAGAAGTATAGCGCAACAAGTTCGGGGCCGAGCAGGGTAGTGTGCTGATCTGCGTTGGTTTCCCCCTGTGTTTGGCAATTAAGTTGCGCTGCGTGCGATATAGCCATTGCGTTTGTGTAACCAAACTACAGTTCAACTGATCTCTTGACGCCGCTAGCTTTATTCGTTCAAATTTGGCCATTGGAGGAAGGTCATGTCCGCGGAAACACCAAAGAGCAAGATCGAGGCCAACACGAAGAGTCTGCGCATTCCGATCTACGTACTCCGCTCTGGCCAAACGGGGCTGACGATTACTTGTGCCGACAGCAAGCATGGGTTTAGGGTCGGCACGTCGCCAGAGCAGCTCCAGAAGTTCAGAACGAAGCTCGAGAGTCTGTTTGTTGAGTTGGTCGAAGGTGGCAAATCTGTATGACAAACATGAAAAGCATCGATAGATCGGTATTTGCCGAGGCATACCACGGAACCTTTGATTTTGAAGAGCAAGAAATGACTAGAATCGGGGAACTTGCCGAGGAGTTGAAAGACATCCTAAGTGAGGCGAAGCGAAGGGATCAGAAAAGAATCGAGCAGTACAAATAGAACGGCTCCGGTACGAGCTGGAGCCCTTAAGAACTCGATTTGCGGGACGCTGCGGATGGCGGCGCGACCCACCACGTCTTCGCACTATAATGGTTTGGTTAGCTGCTGGGCCGGACGGTCGCTGCTGGCGCAAGCCGGTAGAGGAAAGTCCGAACTCCACAGAGCGGTGTGCCGGATAACGTCCGGGCGGCGGCCCTCAAAGGGCCGTTGACGGCCAGTGCCACAGAAAATATACCGCCTCGTCTGGTTTGCGCCGGGCGGGGTAAGGGTGAAAAGGTGCGGTAAGAGCGCACCGCGCCGTCAGCAATGGCGGTGGCAGGGTAAACCCCACACGGAGCAAGACCAAATAGGGGAGGAGCGTTCGCCGGTCATCCGATTCGCAAGGATTGGGCGATGCGATGAGCGCACGTGCCGGCTCGGTGCGTCACAACTTCCGGGTAGGTCGCTAGAGCCGTGCAGTAATGCGCGGCCCAGAGGAATGACCGTCGTGCCGCTCTTTGTTTCCGCAAGAACAGCGGGGCCCCACACATTCGCGCTGTTCGAATGTGTGGGATACGTCCTTGCGGGAAGAAAGAGCGGCACACAAAATTCGGCTTACAGGCCCGGCAGCTATACATTTGAGGTCCTTCGCTGCGCTCAGGATTTCGGCAGCGGGCTCCCGCTTCGCTCACGCCCGCTATTCGCCTCAACTTACAGGCCCGGCAGCTAAGAAAAGCAGCAATTAGCAACTAGCAACCGGCAACTAGCTAGCCTCTAGCTAGCTGCGCCTGTTTGATCAGCCGGCTCAGCTCGGCTTGGCAACTTCGCGGTAGATCTGCAACATGCGGCGCACGCCGGCATCCCACGAGAACTTTCCCGCCTGCTCCAGGCCGCGGGCCTTCAGCTTATCGCGCAGCGGCTGATCGAGCAGCACGCGATGCAGGGCGCGCATGATCTCGAAGACGTTTTCGGGGTTGACCATGACAGCAGCGTTGCCCACGACCTCGGGGATGGAAGAGGTGTTGCTGGTCACCACCGGAGTAGCGTGCGCCATGGCCTCCAGCGGCGGCAGGCCGAAGCCTTCATAGAGCGACGGAAAGATAAAGATCTTCGCCTGGTCATAGAAAATGCGCAAGACATCGATGGGCACAAAGCCGAGAAAGCGGACATCGTTCTGCACTCCGGCCTTCACGCAGGCGCGGCGAAGATCGGGATGCTTGGAGAGTTCGTCGCCGATGATGATGAGCTTCAGGTCGTCGAATTTGGCTTCCTTGCTCAGTTCGCCCTTGAGCGCGGCGAACGCTTCGATGATGCGCACCACATTCTTATGCGGGCTGATGCGCCCGGCGTACAGCAGAAACGGCGTGTTCACCTGATAGCGTTCGGCGATGAATTCGCGCTCGGCATCGCTGGCGTGGCCCAGCCGGAAGCTGTCGTCGATGGCGTTGTAGATGACCTCGATCTTCTCCGGCGGCACATGGAAGAGCCGCACGGTATCCGCCTTGGAAAAATTCGAGACGGCAAAGATGCGTGCGGCGCGCTGCAGCACGCGCTTGGTGAACTGGAAGTGCATATTGCGTTTCACACCCGACTGGCTGTTGACACGGTACATGTGGTCCAGCAGATCGTGGACCGTCACCACGTAGGGACACGGAATGCCCTGCGGCTTCCAGAACAGATGCGGGACGTGCAGCAGATCGCAGCTGTTCTGCTTCAGAATGCGATGCAGTTCCAGATAGCTGGCAACGGAGAACTCATTGGGCTGGCCGGGAACGGTGACGAAGTTGGGCGGCAGCGGGCCAATATCGCCCAGCATACCGGGAATGCCGATAAGGAAATATTGGTTCTCGTGATCGAGGCGCGCCAGCGTGCGGATGGCGTTGCGGGTATAGGTCCCCACGCCGAACTCGGTGATGCGGCGAATATCGATGGCGACGCGCAAATACTAGTGTAAACCGGATATCCTTCCGGCTTGTCATCCTGAGCGCAGCCGCGCCTGATGTTTCGCTGCGGAGTGGTGAGAGATGAAGCTCGAAGCGACGGGTGGAGCACCGCTTTAGCGGTGCATTAATGAGCCCGTTTGATGTTTCGGCTTTAGCCGCTGAGGTAATGCTCCACCCGCGCTCCCTGTTAGCTTCACCCTACGCCTTCACCGCCTCCGCATGTTTCGCCCGGCGCGAAGCGTACAGCGGAAACGCCTCGGCCAGCTCCAGCACCTCGCGGCGAATGCGCGTCAGAACCGTCTTGTCAGTGCGATTGTGCAGTGCCTCGGAGATCCACTTGCCCACCTGCCGCATCTCGTTTTCCTTCATGCCGCGCGTGGTGAGCGCCGGAGTTCCAATGCGAATGCCGCTGGGCTTCAGCGGAGGATTGGTGTCAAACGGAATCGCGTTCTTGTTCACCGTGATGCCCGCTTCATGCAGCGCGTTCTCGGCTTCGCTGCCCAGCATGCCTTTGGCGAAAACGTTGACCAGCATCAGGTGCGTGTCAGTGCCGCCGGAGACAATGTGGAAGCCTTCGTCGGCCAGCGTCTGCGCCAGCACCGCTGCGTTGGCCACGATCTGCTTCGCGTAATCCTTGAAGTTTGGTTGCATGGCTTCCTGAAAACACACTGCTTTGGCCGCGATGATGTGCACCAGCGGCCCGCCCTGCATTCCAGGAAAAACAACTTTGTCGATGGGCGCAGCGTATTCGGTTCTCGAGAGAATCAATCCCGCACGTGGGCCGCGCAGCGTCTTGTGCGTGGTCGTCGTAACGATCTGCGCGTGCGGCACCGGCGAAGGATGCGCGCCGCCGGCGACCAGTCCGGCGAAGTGCGCCATATCGACCAGGTAGATGGCTCCAACCTTGTCGGCGATCTGTCTCATGCGGGCGAAGTCGATGATGCGCGGATAGGCGCTGCCGCCGCCGATGATCAGCTTCGGCCGCTCGCGTTCGGCAATTTGCTCCAGCTCGTCGTAGTCGATGGTCTCGGTCTCGCGCGTCACACCGTAGGGAACGATTTTGTAGGTCTTGCCGGAAAAGTTCAGCGGATGTCCGTGCGTGAGATGCCCGCCGTGGGCGAGGTTCAGGCCCAGGATAGTGTCGCCAGGCTGAATGACCGCAGCATACGCGGCCATGTTGGCAGTGGAACCTGAGTGCGGCTGCACGTTGGCGTGCTCTGCGCCGAAGAGCTGCTTGGCGCGGTCGCGTGCCAGGTTCTCAACCACGTCGGTGAACTCACATCCGCCGTAGTAGCGCCTGCCGGGATAGCCTTCGGCGTACTTATTGGTAAAGACCGAGCCTGCCGCCTCCAGCACGGCTTCGCTCACAAAGTTCTCCGAGGCAATCAGTTCCAGGCCTTCGTGCTGACGGCGCTCTTCATTCTCGACAGCCTCCGCGATCTGCGGATCGGCTTCGGCCAGCGAACGCTCCAAAGGATTCGTATTCATGATTCCGTCCTCTCAATATGACTCGATAAGCTAACAATTCTTATTTCCCCAGTGCCAGTCGTTGCATGTCTTCGCACCCGCACTTCTGACGATCACC
>JBEKTC010000333.1:0-5153 GCA_049516475.1 Candidatus Korobacteraceae bacterium
CGCACGATCGATGGGTTTGGATCGCACCGATTTACCTGTTCGCGTCACTTGCCGTCTTGCTTCTTATCCATCACCTTCCGCAGAACGGGCCTGGTCCGTTTATGTATGCTGGCTATTGACGGAGGGCTAATGACACACCGGGGGTATCCGTAGTCCATGCCGAGCCCACCACTTGGAAAACCTGCGGTATTAGCGGGCGAGAACACTTCTTTGGCAAGTGGAGTCGCTTCCCGCCAACCAGGCAAATTCGCGAGAAGATACTGGGATTTTCTGGCGGTTGTCCTTCTGGTTCTCGTCTCGCTGCCGGTAACATGGCTCTCCCGTAAGACTGTCATGGCCATCCCCCGGCCTGGCGTCTTCGACGATCACTGGGACATTGACACGGTTTTCAGGGCTGCACATGGCAACTGGTTCGGGCGGGATGTCGCTTTCGTGTACGGGCCGCTATTTGAGTGGCTATTCAGTGCCCCGTCGCGCTGGGCAGGTCTTTCGCTTACGGCTGTCTACGCAACCTACAACACACTTCTGCTTTGGTGCACGTTTTTCTTGGGATACTTTACGCTCCGGCTGTTGCTCCCCGAGCAACCCAACTGGAAGCGCTTTCTGCTGTTATTGCTCCTTTGCGTATTCTGGGCCCCGTGGGACGGACGAACTGCCTGTGCGCTTTTCCTTTTTGCGCTGTTTCTGCGAGGGTGGTACGCCGTGGGGCGAGGACACGTCAAGCCTATCCTGCTGGGAGGTGGAGCAGCTCTCTTGTGTGCTCTTGCATTCCTGTACTCGGCGGACACCGGAGTTTATGGCATCGCGGCCTATCTCATTTCGCTTGCTGGAGTCGCCATCGAAAGTGGGCGCACAGCGAAACTGTGGCGACAGCATTTTGTCGCGCTCGTAAGCTTTGCAGGTGTTTTCGTCGCGTTCATTCTAGCGATCAATGCCTTGATGGCGAGCACGCTGGACTTCCGATTTTGGCGAAGTTCGCTGGCATTAGTCAGCATCCACCGTTGGAATGAGCCATCCCCGATGGGGGGAGACGCGACGAAACGCTTGCTTGGGGCGCTGGTCGCGGGAGTCATTATTTTCCTGGTCCGCCGTTTTGTGCGCGGTAATCCTGCGGAAACGATCGCGGCCCGATCCGGATTTCTGCTGAGCGCATTCGCGTTCGCGGTACTTGCCATGCAGAGCGGACTAGTTCGCTCGGACCCGATGCATGTGGTGTTTGCCGTGTTCTGCATGGTCTTTTTTAGCGCGGTTGTGTTGTTTTCTTTTCGGGCCCGGTCCGTCTCCGTGGCAGCGGCGGTCGCAGTTATCGGATGTTCGTTTGCATTTGGGCTGCCTACTACGATGTTTCGTCCCTCAAGCCTCCGATATCGGCTGACGCAACTCAGGCATGCCACTACGGAGTGTCCGGCAGGTTTTGAGAAATTTAGCGATGTGTGTTATCCAGCGCAATTCGTCGCCAGGCTCGACATTGCTGACAGCTACCTCGACCAACACAGCAAGAGCAATGACTCTATTCTGATTTTCCCCTACCAATACATGTACGGAATGACATCAGGTCATAACGTCGCGGGAGGCGTGTTGCAGTCCTTTCTCGCTGGCGGACCATATTTGTCGCAATTAGACATAGCCGGACTGAGGAAGGCCGCAGCACCGGTTGGCCTTTATTTTCCTGACGGTGAGCTAAGCTTGCGCATCGATGATGTGAGTAACTTTACGCGCACGCCTGAGATCTGGTTGTGGATACTCAGCCGTTATGAGGCGGGGCCGCAGCTCTTTCCAGGAGTAGTGGCGCTGCAGCGAGCGGACGATCGCGCTTTAAGAGTTTCCATGCAATCTGTCTCCATCGGGCTCGCGCAACGGACCTATCCTATCGCGCAGCGCAACGCAGTGGTGAATCTAGGAGCCCCTTCCTGGCCCGGTGGAACAGATTTTCTGAAGCTGCGGTTGAAAGTACACTACGGGATATTATGGAATCTTCGCAAACCAGAGCGGCTGCAGCTTGAGATTACACGCGCCGATGGGAGCCATGATATGCGGGCCTTCGTCATTCAGCCCAATGCCGTATCGGAAGTGTGGTTCTATCCCTGGGATGAGAGTGGCCTCGCAAACTATTTCGACCATGATCAGGATCGCTGGCGCACAACGCCGCGTTCAGCCATTACGCAGCTTCGACTGATAACGACACCCTTTGACTGGGTCTCTCAGCAGCCCGAAGCTATCTCGATTGAATCCGCCGAAGCGGTGAAGATCAATATGATCCGGTAGTCGTCTGTAAGCTAGTTCAGGGAATCGTCGGGATGACAATCAGTGGTGCCGGGCCTTATGTTCAAGTCTGGCGCTTGCCCCGCGCCTCGACAGTTTGAAAACCCGAATCAGGAACACCGCAATGGTGAGGACGACTGCGCCCAACGTCACCACGGGAAACGCCGGGCTGAGTCCAGAGCTTCGACCGAACGAGATTTGCAGTACGGTCCAGTTCAGCCAAGCGAAAGTCCACACTACTTCCGCCTTCAGCCAGCCGACCAATTCCAGCGTCAGAGGTTGCAGCCTGGTTCTCATCTCGGCTGTCGCGTCGAATGGATAATTGAATCCCATCGGAATACGGCTGATGAGCGTGAGAAAGCAATAGAGCAGAAACCCGACGATTGGCAGCACCCAGATGCTGCCTTTTGTCCCATGACTGTTAGGTGGTCCTGATACACCGAAGTGCGTGGGAACCTGCGCCGGCAGCTGTGACCAGAAGATGGCTACCGAGCCAAACATGGCAATCAGCCCGATAATTGCGATCATATCCGGCAGCTTACGCATATTCCCCTAAATCGCGATTAGCTCTGCGCTGGACTTGGTGGCCAAATTCTAGAGCTGCGCGCACTGCCAATTGCTAGTCGCTAATTGCTTCCTTCATACGGTTCGCGCAGATAGCCTTCCACGGCGAAGTCTTCTCCGAAGCGATGCAAGGTGAGCGATTGCACCCAGGCGGCTTCACTCATGCGCTGGTAGCCGGCTCCCAGAGCAAACGGAATCGAGCCGGTGCCGGCCAGAATTTTCGGCGCATAGTAGAAGAAAATCTTGTCCACGATGCCCGCCGCCAACGCGGCCCAGTTGACCATCGCACCGCCTTCAATGATCAGGCTGGTGATCTCACGCTCGCCCAGATTACGCATCACACGGTCAAGGTCGGGACGGCCATCGAGTGTAGGCGAGCCACTGGGGAAAACCAGGGTGCCGTCGTCGGGCGAGCGTCGCATGGGCACCTGCTCAACCACCACGCCCCGCGCCTCCAGTTCGCGGCGCTTGTTCTCCTCGGCAAAGCAGCAGAAGACGATGAGGTCTTCCCGCGCGGTCTTGACCACCCGCGAGTCCAGCGGCAGCCGCAAACGCGAATCGAGGATCACGCGCAGCAGCGGTCGGCGGCGCGGAAGGCCAGTCCGGTCGGTCAGCAGAGGGTCGTCGGCGATCACCGTGCCCACCCCGACCATGATGGCGTCGTGGGCGTGACGCATCTCGTGCACGTGTGCGCGCGCCACTTCGCTGGTGATCCACCCGCCGCTGGGCGCCAACCCTGACGCTGCGTCGGGCTCGCCCGGAGGCGGAGCGATTTTCCCATCCAGCGTCATCGCGGTCTTCAAGGTGACAAAGGGAGTCTTGTGGCGAATGTACTTGGCGAAAGCTTCATTCAGCTTCCTGGCTTCCGGCTCGCAGAGCTTCTCGTGCACTTGGATGCCGGCAGCGCGCAATTTGCCAAGGCCACGTCCGGCTACAAGCGTATTGGGGTCGCGCATGGCGGCGAAGACGCGTTTGATCCCAGACGCAATGATGGCGTCGGTGCAAGGGCCAGTGCGCCCCTCATGGCAGCACGGTTCCAGGTTCAGGTACAGAGTTGCGCCCCGCGCTCGCTCACCGGCCTGCGCAATCGCCAGCACCTCGGCGTGCTTGCGGCCTTCGTAGGTATGCGTGCCCCGGCCGACGATCTCGCCCTTCGGAGCCACAAGTACCGCACCCACACAAGGGTTGGGCGAAGCCAGCGCTACCCCTTGGCGAGCGAGCTCCAGCGCCTGCTGCATGAACTGCTCGTCGCGGGATGGTCTCTGACTCGTCACCTGTTTGCAACGCCCTGCTCACAAATTAAGCGGAAGCTCGAGACGCAATTGCAGTCGTATTGGGGTCGACAATCCGAACTTCGTCAAGTCTTCGTCCTCAAGATACAGCGCGATCGCCTCGTTCAAATTCCGGACGACCTCGTCCAGCGTGCGTCCCTGCGTGACCACCGCAAGCTCCACGCATTGAGCTGTATACACCCTCGAATCAGGATGGAGGATGGCATGAATAACGCGGCGTCGCGTCGAGCGCTTGGTTGTCAAAGTGTCGTCGCCTCAATCAAAGAGTGAGTTCACAAAATCCTGCGGATTGAACGGCAGCAAATCGCCGGCCTTCTCGCCGACGCCCACATAACGCACGGGCAGGCCCAGCTCCTTGCAGATGGCAACCACGACCCCGCCTTTGGCCGTGCCGTCGAGTTTGGTGAGCACGATGCCGGTCACACCAGCCGACTGCGTGAACAGCCGCGCCTGTTGCAGGCCGTTCTGGCCGGTGGTGGCGTCCATTACCAGCAGGGTTTCATGGGGCGCGTTGGCGCTAAAGCGCTGGGCGGTGCGACGCATCTTCTCCAGCTCGGCCATCAGGCTGGTTTTGGTGTGTAGGCGGCCGGCCGTGTCGACGATGACGTAATCCGTGTTGCGTGCCTTCGCAGCCTGCATGGCGTCGAAGAGTACCGCCGCGGGATCGCCGCCCGGCTTGTTCTTGATCACTTCGGTTCCGGTACGGTCACCCCAAATCTCCAGTTGCTCGATGGCCGCAGCGCGAAAGGTGTCAGCCGCAGCCAGCAAAACCGTCTTGCCCTGCGAGCGCAGCAGGTGAGTCAGCTTGCCGATCGAGGTGGTTTTGCCGGCGCCATTCACGCCGACGACCAGGATCACCTCCGGCTCGCCGTCGACCTTCTGCACCAGCGTCTGCTCGGCGGCGTTCAGGATGGCCAGCAGCTCTTCCTTCAAGACGCGTTTGAGCTCGTCGACGTTCGCCACTTGCTTGCGATCGACTTTCTCGCGCAATGCCGCCAGAACGGTTGCGGTGGTCGCCGTGCCCAGGTCGGCGGA
>JBEKTC010000334.1:0-6753 GCA_049516475.1 Candidatus Korobacteraceae bacterium
ATCGCACTTGAACTGGCGCGCCGCGGAGCCAACATCGCGCTGAACTTCCGCTCCGATGCCAAACAGGCTGAGAGCGCGGCTGATGAAGTCCGCGAAATCGGCGTCGAATGCTTGCTGGTCCAGGGCGACGTCGCCAAGAAGGGCGAGGCCGCGCGCATTGTGAAAGAAGTACTGGAAAAGTGGCAGCGCCTGGACATCCTGGTGAATAACGCCGGCATTACGCGCGACCGCAGCATGCGCAAAATGACCGACGACGACTGGGTGACCGTCATTAACACGAACCTAAACGGCACCTTTTATTGCACCAGCGCAGCTGTGCCGGCCATGGTCAATCAAAGGTTTGGGCGGATCATCAATATCAGCTCCGTGGTGGGACAGATGGGAGCATTCGGCCAGGCGAATTACTCGGCTAGCAAGGGCGGCATCATCGCCTTCACGAAGACGCTGGCGTTGGAAATGGCTAAGTTCAACATCACCGCTAATGCCATCGCGCCGGGCTTCACTTCCACAGAAATGGTAGATGCCATTCCGGAAGAGATTGCGGCCCAGATCAAGGCGAAGATTCCCCTGGGGCGTTTCGCGACAGTGGAGGAGATTGCCAAGGCGGCTGCTTTCCTTGCCGCCGATGGGGATTACATCACCGGACAAGAGTTGAACGTGAACGGTGGATACCACATGTGAGGAGCGTTGAACTTACTTGGAGCGAGGAGCCAGCCAGCCATCGATGTGCGGCCAGGTAAACTTGCTGGCGCCGCTGCCCGCCATGATTCCGATGTGACCACCCCTGACCTTGAACAGTTCCTTGTCCGCGCTGCTCACCTTCGACATGATGGGCTCAGACTGGCAGGAAGGCGTGATGTGATCGTCCTCGGCAATGACGGTCAGCAGATTGGCATGGATTCGGCTAAGGTCGACGCGCTCGCCGCGAATCACAAGCTCACCGCGCATTAGCTTGTCCTTGCGATAAAGGTCGACGATCAGTTGGCGGAACGCGCCTCCAGCCAGAGGAACATTATCGGTCACCCAAGTGTTCATCGCATGCCAGGACTCCACGATGCGGGGATCGTCGATGTTGTCCCATAGCTTCACGTAGTTTCCGATGTAGTTCTCCACCGGCTTTAGCGCCTTTGCCCCGTAGTCGATCATCTCGCCCGGCATATTGCCGAACGCGGCCAGCACCTTGTCTATATCGAAGTAACGTTCGTCGGTCCAGCGGGCGAAGGTCAGTCCCTGCTTGTTGGAAAAGTCCAGAGGAGCGGTCAACAGAATCAAGTTCCGCAAACCGTCCTGGTCGCCCCGCAGGGCGGCATAAATTGTGGTGAGAATGGCTCCGATGCACCAGCCCAGAAGACTGAACTGCTCCACGCCAAAGGTTGCCTTCAGCTTGCGGATGGCGCGCGGCATGTAATCTAGAGTGTAGTCGTCGAACTTGAGGTTCTTGTCTTCCGGGCCCGGCGCTCCCCAATCAAGCAGGTAGAGATCGTAGCCCTTGTTGACCATGTACTCGACAAAGCTGTGACCGGGACGCAGGTCGAGAATATAAGGCCGGTTCATCAGGGCAAAAACCAGCACCAGCGGAATCGGATGGCGTTTTTCCTTGGGGAGAACTGGCGTATAGCGGTAGAGCTTGGCCTTGTTGAGCGTCCAGACCAACTCCTTCGGGGTCTGGGCAATGGCAGCTTTGGTGGTCATCACCTTGGTGAGAGTTTTCAGCCGCTCTGCGGCCTCGGTATACGGGTCGGTGATAACCGTGGCTTCTGCCATCCTACTTTTTCCCTCTCTTAGCTTTCTTCGCTGCGACGGCCTTCTTCGCTGGTTGCTGCACTTTTCGCGGCTGCGGAGGCGGCCCGACAGCTTGCGTGATCAAGCGCTGAATAGTGTCGAGCTTAGCATCGAGATCGTCCAGGCGCATCTCGATGTTAGTCATGCGCTCGGCAATCGAGACAACATCGGCCCGTGTGGGCATCGCCAATTGCTCAAGCGTCCGGACCATCGCCTTTTCCAGCGCTTCGCGGAATGGAGTGGAGGCTGTCAGATACGTGTCGAGCATCGCTCCCGTGGCTTGGGCATAGGCTTCGGTGTTCACCATTTCAACCATGTTCTTGGACCAGGCATCCATATAGACGTCACGCACGCCTCGCCAAGCGTCGAGCGGGTCAAACCGCTTGCCATCCTGAGTTGGATCTTCACCCATGCGAAACTCCCTTCAGCACGACGATACACCAGTGGCCGTCACAAAGAAATTCCGCCCGCTGCTTCCTGCACGGGCGGCATTCCTGGCGACTGCTTCGTCGCGAATTTCCACAAACGACCGTTAGTTCTTGGCGTTAGCAAGGAACGGCTGGGAGGCGATGTTCAGGACCGACTTCTGCGCCTCGATCACGGCATTCGTGCCGCGCTGAAATGCATCGACGACCACGGTTGCCGGCCCGGCTGCTCCGCCAAGCTGCTTCTTCGTGCCTTCAAAAATGGCCTTGTTCTGCTCGCCGGCGAAGTCCAGGACTTTCTTCTGGGCTTCCACGGAGCGCTGCACTGACTTCTGGATGGTCTCGGTGACGCCGCTGGCGATCTTGCCGTAGGCTTCGGCGCGCACTTTGGTAATATCGGCGGCTGACTTCGTCTGCTCGACCACCAGGTCGATGGCGCTCTTCTGGGTGTCAATGACGGTCTGCACTGCCTGGCTGGCAACGTCGAAGACGAAGGCAGGCGGGGTCACGGGCAAAAAGCTGAATGCCTGCTTCCAGGCCCCGAGCCATTCGGCAGTCTGTTCGGCGGCGAGGTCCAGGGTCTGCTTTTGCAGGTCGGCGACGCGCTCAAAACTGTTGACGATTACGGGTGAAAAAAGGTCCACGATCTCGGCATTCGAGGGTGTGGCAGTTGCGGTCGTAGTGGGCTTGCTTGACTTAGAGGTCTTCGGCATGGTCTGCTCCTTGAGGATGACGTTCGTAAGATCATGTTGCAGATTATGCTGCACTGCAACATAACTTAATCATACCCCTCTTTCGCGGCGTGTCAAGAGCAAAATGAAAAAAGACGGTCCCCAGCCCCTCATCATCAAAAAATACGAGAACCGGCGTCTTTACAATACTTTGACCAGTCAGTACATCAATCAGGACCAGGTTGCGCAACTGGTGCGCGATGGCCGCGACGTGCGGGTGGTTGACGCCACTACCGGCGAGGACGTGACCCGGCTGATCCTGGCGCAGATTGTAGTGGAGGACGCCAAGACGCCGGACTCGATTTTTCCCCTCGACGTCTTGCGTCACATGATCCTCGCCTCAGGCCGGGCAACGCAGGAAAACGCGTTGCGGTACATGAAAGGGATGATGGACATGTACCAGAACGCCTATCGTGCCCTGCCGCCGGCCGTGAACCCGTTCGAGTTCCTGCAGGGGCACTGGGGTCAGCCTGGGACTGATAGTCGAGCCGCTGGCGAACGGCCGCCACCGGCCGCCCCCGCAAGCACGATGAAAGCTGGTGAGGTGGACGAACTGAAGCACCGAATCGAGGAACTGGAATCGTTGCTGACCAGGCATGCGCCAAAGAAAAAGAACGCGCGAAAGACTGCGCAAAACCGGAAATCTCGCCGCAAGTCTTGACGCACTGCGGCAAAGGGGTCTAGTCTGGTTTGCTACGCAGGAGTCGATGAGGTCGTGAGTTTGACTTTGCTCCAACCAAAACGCTCTGCCCAGCAGTACGCGCTCAACAGGAGCATTGATGCCTCGCTCTAAGCTAGACTCTGCTACAGAAGGCGTTCCCCAACCGAGTGAAAACATAACAATTCCTAATCCTCCTCAGCCAAATACATTCACACTCGACGACGCGCCCGAAGTCTACCAAGCACTGCCGAGAACCAGAGGAAGCGGGTCGCGAGCAAAGGTGGTCGTAATCACCGGAGCTGCCGCCGGAATTGGCCGTGCCACCGCGCTGCGCTTTGCCCAGGCAGGCGCGCAGATTGCTGCGTGGGATGTTTCTTCCCAGACTGCACCGCAACTGGAATCGGCAATCAAATGGGCCGGCGGCGAATGCCAGTTTCAAGCGGTTGACGTCACCAACGCAAAGGCGGTGGAAACCGCTGCCGCGGCGGTTATCGAGAAGTGGGGACGCATCGACGTTCTCATTAACAATGCCGGCATCGTTCGCGATGCGCAGCTGGTGAAGTGGAATGGCGGCAGCCCCGAATCGATCATGAGCGAGGACACTTGGGACTCCGTGATCGGAGTCAACCTGAAAGGCGTCTTCCTGGTGACGCGCGCCGTTGTGCCCTACATGATCAAGGGTGGAGGCGGAGTAATTCTGTCCGCGGCCTCGGTCGTGGGACTTCTGGGAAACTTCGGGCAAACGAATTACGTGGCGTCCAAGGCTGGTGTGATCGGCATGACGCGCACCTGGGCGCGGGAATTGGGGAAGTACAAGATCCGCGTCAATGCCGTGGCGCCGGGATTTATTGCGACGGACATGGTGAGGGCCATGCCGCCCAAGGTGCTAGAAGCTATGGTGGCGCGAACCCCCATGGGACGGGCGGGAACTCCGGAAGACGTTGCCAACGCATATTTTTGGCTCGCGTCGGACCAGGCAAGCTTCATCCATGGAACTGTGATTTCCGTGGACGGCGGTGTCGTGATTGGAACCTAAGCGAGGAAGCCAAGCAACTTACCCAAAAACAGAGAGCTGTGCCAATCACGTTCCGGTAATCAAAATGCTGCGAGCGATTTTGGGCGAGTTGCGCGAGGCTGAGGGAAATCCATAGGCCGGCCTAATCCTAAGGGTGAACGTTGTCGGCGACTGCTGAATCTGGATAATCTTGCTCAGCGCGAAGTCAAACACCTCTGAAAACCGCAGGCATTCCACGGCAGGGCTGGTACGCTCTGCGCCGCGACGCTGTGACATAGGGACGCAGATCACTGCCGGACAGCAAAGACCCGCTTGCTGCAACGTAGGGAACAGGCGGCTTCAGCAGAGCAAGTGCGCTCAAGCAGGCGATTCCGCCAATGCAGTAAAATTGACGAAGTAAGTCAGGGTGAGAAATCATGCAAGCAAATGTGCAGCCTTCCGCCACCAGAGCATTGTGGCCCTGTAGCTCAGATGGATAGAGCAGCGGTTTCCTAAACCGTTGGTCGGCAGTTCGACTCTGCCCAGGGCCTCCATCAATGAAAGCGCACTAGTTAACGGCAGGGGATGCCGTGGGCTTCCACTCGACTGTTGCCACTTCGTTGCCAGATAACGATTCTGGCAACGCCTGTTCCAGTTTCTCCATCGCGTCGGTCACTTGGCTGGGTACCGTCTTGATGTAGTAGGTGCTGGTCGTGCTCACGTTGGCATGACGCAGTATCTGCTGAATCACTTTCTCCTGTACTCCGAGTGCGTACAGGTTGCTCCCGAGTCCGCGCCGCGCTGCATGCCAGCCGTGCCACTTAGGAAGCTTCTCATCGAGTTTGAAATCGTGCTTCACATCCGCGTGGTCATCCCGCGCTTTTCCGCAGCACTCGCAGCGCTTCAGGGCAGGGAGAATCTGACGCCCCAGCACGTTGTTTAGACAGATAGGCTTCTTTCCGCTGAGGTTCGGGAACATGGGTCCGGCGTCGGGACCCCCGCAGCGCATCCGATGAAATTCCAACCGTTCTGCAACTTGCTTGATTAATGGAACTGCGCCCTTGCTGCGACCCGTTTTCGGATCGTTTACGTGGCCTTCCCAGATCGCGCGAGAGACACGAATCTGACCGTCCTCGTAATCTTCCCAACGCAGGCCCTGCAGTTCGCCCCGACGAAGCCCGGTGAACGCGGCAACTGCAAAAATCGTTGCTGCGGGTTCAGGCATCACCGAAAGCATTTGCTGGATTTCGTTCAAATCGTAGGCATAGGTTTCTTGAGGTGCAGTGGCTTTAGGAGACGTTGCCGTGTCCCGGACAGGGTTCTCGCCCATGTAATAGCCCTGTTGCTTCGCCAGCTTGAAAACCGCGCTCAGGAATGTTTTGATGTGCTTCAGGCTGTTCCGGCTTAGCACTCGTGGACCCGAGATGGAATCGAGCCAGCTTTGGACGTGAAATGTGCGAACGTCCTTGAGCCAATCGCCAGCGCAACGCGCGTTGACGTGATTCTCCCAAATATCTCGGTAGCCCTTGAGGGTGGATGGACGCTTGTAGTGCTCGATGTGAGGGAAGTAGACGCGCTCAACAAAATCTCCGATCGTCAAGACACGTTCCGGGTTTGCGTTGGTGACCATTGCCGCAGCCACGATGTCGCGCGCCTCGTCTTCGATCTTGCGCGGGGGACGCTTGCCGCGAGTCGTGACAGGGCCGATCTGCTTGGCAATCCTGTCGTGCCGCAACTTGCCGTCAGCTACTCGATCTTCGAAATAGCGAACGTACCAGTTGCCTCGTGCCTGGAAGATGTATCCAGTCTGTTGCCGTTTCCGTCTCACTTGATGTTTTCCTTTCCTTGAGCCTTTCGTTTGCGTTCACGGGCCTGAACTGCCAGCTTCGCAATACGGGAGCGCTCGGCAGCCGATAGCTGCTTGCTGCGAGCGTTTCCTGCCTTGCTGGCAGCCTCTGAGCGTTCGGTGGCAGACAGGCTAGCTGCCCGAGCCTTCCCGCCCAGTTTCCCGAGGGCTACTGCATTCGGGTTTTTCTTGGCTGTCATAGTGGCTATCATGCGTGACGCTACGTTAGATGTCAAGAGGAAACTAGCCGGAATTACAGCGGCCTCTGCCGACAGCGCAGAATTTTCACTATCGGCTCGAGTCATAGCGTCCGC
>JBEKTC010000335.1:0-5089 GCA_049516475.1 Candidatus Korobacteraceae bacterium
ACACCGATGGCACTCCCAACTTTCCTGCCTCTTCCATCAACGTAACGGGAGGAGTAGCTGAGGAATTCATCAACGACCGCTTCAACGCGACGAAGTGGTTGACCATAATTGCCGGACTTCGCCAAACGGAATTCCGATCATCCATATCGCAGAACGCGACCGATCCGCGCGTCGGCGTCGCAGTGAGGGTCCCGCGCCTGAATTGGGTCTTGCGCGCCTTCTATGGTCACTACTATCAGCCGCCGCCACTGGTGACGGCCACCGGCGCTCTCTTCGGTTTGGCCAACAGCCAGAACTTTACTTTCGCGCCTCTCCAGGGTGAGCGCGACAAACAATGGGAGGCCAGTGTCATCATTCCCTATCGCGGCTGGAACCTTGAGGTCGACAATTATCAAACCAACGCGAGCAATTGGCTGGATCACAACAATATCGGCGAATCGAATCTCTTTTGGCCGATCACGTGGTACCGGGCCTTGATTCAAGGTTGGGACCTCACGCTACGTTCTCCCATGCTCTGGCATCGCGCCCAGTTCCACCTTGTCTATGCCAATCAAATTGCCCAGGCAACCTCGCCGATTACCGGAGGCTTGATCTGTCCTGCTCCGGTCACTTCGGCGTGTCCCCTTGATATTCCGCCGGGATTAGCGCCGGTAGACCACGACCAGAGAAACACATTGAACTGGGGCGTTAATACGAGTCTTCCGTGGCACAGCTATGCCTCGGGCAACGTGTACTATGGCTCAGGGTTTACCAACGGATTGTACGGGACGCCCTACGCGCAATATCCCGGGCCTTATCTTCCCAGCCACACCACAGTTGATCTTTCTCTTGGCAAGAGTTTCGTCGAGAACAAGTACGCCATTTCCGTGACCGCGCTGAATGTGGCCAACCGCCGCGTGCAGCTGGATAACAGTCTGACGTTTGGCGGATTTCACTGGAACGAGCCGCGGCAGATTTATGGGGAGTTTCGCTACCGCTTCCATTACTGATGGCTGCCTCCGGGAAGCTGAACCTGATGAAATGCACTTCTCGAAGTGCCCTCTCAAGAATGGCGAGGAACTCAACGCCGCAGGATTCGCCTCAACCCGAAGTCTTAGGCTCGCCATGGTCGAGTCCGTCGGCGCGGTGGCCCGGCCTGCGCAGTACCGTCATCGACACATAAGCTCCAACCCAAGATCCTAGTGCAGCGAAGCACACATAGACCCAGTTTCTGGTGTAACTGATGACTGCAAAAGCGGACAACAGGTACCAAACGCTACTCCACGTAGCCGCCGGAACGCGCCGCCGTGATGCTACTGCCGCGCTGAACATCACGTACACCGCATCCGTTGCCGCCGTCGAAGCGGCTACGCCCAGAGCGAGCCAAGGATGGATCTGCCACATTGTGGTACCTCGCATCGAGAATGAAACCAGTGGGATAACACCGTCGAGCATAACAGGCGCGCTCATCGAAGCTCTAGCAGTGTGCCGGCAAGCGCAATCGGCTCGACGGCCGCAAATTCTCCCGTGCCAAGGCTTGAATCGGCTTTGCCTCTGACTGGCCGCGGAGAGCAGCTTTCATCAGTGTCATGCCAGTGTGCGCTGTTTGACCTAAAGGTTCACATGGCGATATGATCGAAGTGCGGGGTGGAGCAGTCTGGTAGCTCGTTGGGCTCATAACCCAAAGGTCGAAGGTTCAAATCCTTCCCCCGCAACCAAATTTTTCAATAGGTTCCGGGCAATTGGGCACTTGTAGCGACTGTCCAAAACTGTCCAATAAGGGAAACTGCCTCACAGTTTCCCTTATTTACTTAACCAAAACTGGCGCGTTGGCAGCCGTTCTTTTCAACAGCCGTTGCACGACAGGCCGATTGGCTTTGCGCTTGGCTTCCATCGAAGCATTGCCATACTGGTCCATCGTGGTGGAAATGTGCGCGTGTCGCATAAGCTTCTGCTGCACGCCTACGGGTGCTCCGGTTTCGTCCAGCCATGCACGGTATGTGTGGCGGAACGTATGGAACCCGATCCTTCCAAGTCCCAACTGCAAACTTGTCGGTACCAAATAGTCGGACCGAAGCGAGTCGGCGTGCAAGGGTCGGCCGGTCACCGGACTCGGAAAGAGCCATTGTCCCTCGGACTCGGGACATAGCGCTTGCCATTTCTTCAGCTCCAGAATGAAGCCCCGTTCGAGCGGGACCTCGTCCTGCGAACACTCGGTCTTCAACTTGTTGAGTCGTTTGCCGACCGCTGATCGTTGGATCAGGACAGCCGACCGTTTGAAATCGAAGTCCGTCCAGCGCAACCCGAGGATTTCGCTGATCCGCAAGCCGAAGCACAGTGCAATCTGCACGATGGTCCTGTAGGGCTGCGCCAATGCGTCGAGTATTTGCCAGGCATCCCTCCCTTGGAGAATGCGCGGACGTTGCTTGCGTTTGCTGATGCCCTTCACTTCGACCAGGTCCATGGGGTTCCGATCGACTCCGATCAGTTCCCAGATCATGGCCCTGTCGAAGAGACGGTACATCAAGGATCTGACGTGGCCTTTGTATTTCGGTGAGAGAGTGAGCTTGCGCAGCCAATCTTGTACCAAGGCAGGCCGAACGTCTTCCACGTAGACGTCGCCCCACTTGGGGCGAATGTGTTGGCTGATCATGCTGCGGTAGGAGGCTACCGTATTGTGCGTGATTTGTTCGGCTTCCTGGTCCTGTTCTTGCTCGAGGAGAAAGCGGTCCAGGATGCCGCAGAAAAGAACCGGTTGTCGGGATCGAACCCCATCGTTGATGATCAGTCGCATGCCCTCCGCCGCTTTCAACGCATGCGCCTCCGTCTTGTATTGTTCTACTGTCCCCACAGTAAAACCTCTTCGTTTCCTGTGGCCGTCTGAACCTAGTTCCCACCAACGGTAGAGCCATACATCCGGTCCTGTTACGCGTTTGTTGATTTCAACGCTTCCGTACTGATACCGCGTTCGCTTAGCCAATGTAATCTCCTTGGAGTTCGCGACGCGGGTGGCTGGTTGAGATTAGCTGAGAGCGAAGCCAATCGTCCAGCTCGGAAAGATAAAAGTGCCAACGCTTCCGATTCCTCCCAACCGGGTGAGCTGGGAGCGTGCCTTCACGGGCCTTACGGAGCACGGTTTTGGTATGCATGTGAAGGAAGCGGGCAGCCTCTTGCGGACTGACGGGTGCCTCCCGGACCTCGTGCGGCGACTCCGCCGGGGTGATCCGACCTGGTTCGGTTGACATAGAATCCTCATAAACTCGCGTTCTCGATGCGAAGCGCCGGGTCTTGACCGTGGTCTCCTGCATGCCCGTGCACGCTTTAGCTTCGGTCAACGCGTACGGGCGCAAGAAACGGCATCTCCAGCGCTCTTGTTAGCTTCAAATTGAGTGATAGTCAAACGGGTGATCAGGCGAGTGCTGCTCAATAACGGTAGAGGTCAGGAGTTCGAGTCTCCTCGTGCCTACCATTTCTTCAATCACTTACAAGACCCACCCGAAAAAATCTGGGTCCATTTGGGTCCAATAAGCTCCCCACACATCCCAACTCCACGCATCGCGGCGACCAAAGAGCGCTGTGCGCTCGTGAAAACGCTATGCCTGGCAGGACTACTGGATCAGAGGGGACTTGCTCTTCGATAACGACCCAGCTGGAAGGATCGCATGTACCAGTTTGTCCTGCGCCAGACGCTTGGTGTTCGATGTGGCTTGCAGATACTGGTTGGTCACATTCAGATGACTGTGCCGCAGGTAATCCCGAATGGTGAGTTGATGCTCGCCCATCTCCGCCAGCATCGATCCCACGGTGTGACGGAAGGTGTGCCAGCCTACGCCGGTGATCCCGATCTTGGCAAACGCCGGTTGTATCTTGCGCTGTAACACCACCCCGAGTTGTAGCGGTTTCTGCCCCTTCTTCCGCACCGAGGGAAAAACGAAGTCCGTCGGTGCGGCATAGGCGCTTTGTTCTTTCCATTCCAGCAGAGCATTCTTGAGTGCCGGATGCATCGGCATGGGTTTTGCCGACGCTTCCGATTTCGTCGCTTTCAGATGCCCTCCCCGCCGCCAGTAGTAGGAGTGCCGAACATGGAAGACTTCGACCTCGAAATCGCAGTCCATCCAGCGCAGCGCTCCGACCTCTCCCCGGCGCGTCGCCAGCGCTCCAACAAGAAACACCAGCAATTGATCCCGGAAGTCCAGTTCTGCCAGGCCCAACTTCACCTGCTCCGGCGACAGGACCAGTGGTGAACGTTGGCGCTTTGCGCTGACCCTCACCCCGGTACTCGGGCCTCTCTTGCCCCCATTCCCAACCGGGATTCCGGAGGAGATGGGATTGTGCTCGCAGAATTCCCAGCGGACCGCGTGAGAAAACATGGCCGACATCACACACTTGATTTTGGCCTTGGTTCCGTCCGCTAAATTCGCTTCGCGCAGCCACCGTTCCACAGCGACGGTCTTGACTTCCTCCAGCAGCAGCTTCCCCCATCGCGGGAGAATCCAGTTCTTCGCGAAGACCGTGTAGGCGTCTTGCGTCGAGATTTCCTTGAGGGGCAGTTCCTCGTTGGAATAGTGCTCCCAGAGTATGTTGACAATGGTGTTGCGCAGGTCGTTGCGCTTGGATTGATGGTTGATGGTCAAACGCAGGGCGTCGGCCGCCGCCTGTGCTCTCGATTCGTTGGGAAACTGCTCCAAAGTCCCGAGTTGCACTTTTCGGCGAACCGGTTTCCCGTTGATGTCTTTTTCCCACCAGCGGTAAACCCATACGGCAGGCCCCCTCTTGCGCTCTTCTGATTTGAGACTACCTTCTTGATAACGTGTGCGCCTAAACAAAACTCCTCCTTTGTTTAGACGGCACTGACAGCCGCCATCAGGATAGCTCAGGAGAGCCCCGACTTGGATTTTTTCTCGCCGGTTCACAGCCCAGCCCTTCAGCTTGCGATTTTCTCCAGCCAGCGGTTAAGCGCGGATGCTCGAAAACGCCAGAGTCTACCGATCTGCATGGCGACCACCTCTCCGCGGCGTGCCATCTTTTGCAGGGTTTTGGGGTGGATCTTCAGCAGGGCGGCGGCTTCTTCGCTATCCAGTAAGGGCTCGAACTCCTCCTCCGCAACAAT
>JBEKTC010000336.1:0-6012 GCA_049516475.1 Candidatus Korobacteraceae bacterium
CGGCTTCCATCGCGGGTGTCACGCGCAACGTAGAGTGCACGCGGACGAAGTTGTAGTACATGAACCAGATCACTACAGATGCCGCATGATTCTCGACTTTCTTGGAGAATGCGTTTGTGAGGCGAGTAAAGCGCCGGATGCCCATTCTCATGCTGAGATTCTGGCGTTCAACAAAAGACGTACTGACGTGCTTCGGGTCTGGATTTCCCATCACGGTTTTCATGTCACAACCGATGCAGGTTGCCGGACTGTAGCGTGATGCGTCAGGAGTCGGAGCACCGAAAATCTTGTGCAATTGCGCGTAATCAACTTCCGTTCCGAACGCATCTTCGATGGCCTGTAGATAGGGCCCGCAGACTGGCTCTGTTGACATGCTGCCATGCCGCCCCTAAAGGGGCTCGGACTTGAAGATAGAGCCTACCCAGGACTCCGCTTCGCTGCGTCCTGGGCTAACTGCACTTCCACCCCTTCGGGGTTCTATTGTCGTGAGTCATGCACCACTGGCGAAGATCACCCTTAGTCTCACGCAGGCTCTTCGGGCCTGCGCTGGACTGCCCATCCACCTCTTCGGGGTTCTATTTCGTGGTCATAGTCCACTGCCGCGACGCAGCAAGTCTATTTTCACGCAGACTCCCCCGTCCCGAGACCCATGCCCCGGCCAGCAGCAGCACCACGGGATAACATTCCAGGGTGTAGCGCGGCTCGGGATTGGGAAGCGTTCCGAGAAAGGCCGAGCGCAGCAGCACAAACAGGAGCATCATGGCGAGATATCGCGGGCGCGGACCGCGCACAACTCCCATCACTGCGGCGAAGATAAACAGCAAATTCAGTACGCCCCAGAGCGTGGCGATCAGCGAGGATTCGGTGTCGCCGGCATAGTCCCACCAGCGTGAGTCCAGGGGAAGCATCTCCGTGCGGGGACGCAACCACATGTCGGCGACGCGCAGCGCCGGCAGCCAAACGTAATAGCGCAGTGGATTGCGGCCGATGCGGTCATTGGCCAAAGCCGTTAACTGCGAATTCAGCGCGGGATTAATCACCAGCGTCCGGGCATAGACGTCGAAGATTGCCTGCGTCTTCTCCCGTTCCGCTGGAGTGTCGAAGGCGCGCGACGGCAGCACGCCGAGGTCAACCTTGTCGTCCGGAACCTGCCAGTAGACCTCTTCGGTGGAAACGTAGTCGGCCGCCCAGGTTCGCACCCACTTTTCAAAGCCGTCAGGAGAAAACTCATCGGGATCGCTGGCCGACTGCGGGACCAGCGGCTGGAAGCGATGGAAGTCGCGCCAGTTGCGGACGGTCCAGGGAACAAGCGGCGCCAGCGAGATCGCCAGCACCAGGACTCCTGCCCAGAAAAGGTGAGCACGTTCCAGCGGCCGTCGCGACAATCGGAAAAGCAGGTAGAGTCCGAGCGCGATCAGCAGAATGCCGCCATCGGGGCGCAGCAGAATACTGCATGCGATCGCGACGCCGCACCATGTCCAAGCGGGCCACGCACCGAGGCCCTGCTCCGACGCGTTGAAGCCTGCGGCTGCGGCGTCCAGTGCCACCGCGACGAAGAAGATGCTCAGCGTCTCGGTGAGAGGCGCGACCGTGTAATTGGCAGTGAAAGGGCACAGCGCGGCCAACAGAAATGTGAAGCGCGCTGCTCTTTCTCCGGAGTCCCCAGCAATCGCCAAGTGTTGATCTTTTTTTGCAGCCAGCGTTGAACTGATCGGGGATGAACTTGCGCTTGCTGGGGTGGCGGATACCGTTCGCCGCGCCAGGTCAGCTATGAAAAAGCAAGTCGCGACATCGATGACGATCTGCACCAGCAGCACCGCGTTGTAATGTTCGCGCCCAAAGAGCGCGAAACATGCAGCGAGGAACGCCGGATATCCTGGCAGGCGGATCAAGGTAGGATGTACTCCATCGGAGTGGGTGAGGCCGAAGATGCCGCGGTCGAGCCAGTTCTTGGCGATGTCGCCGTAAACCAGCGAATCGCCGGTGACGTGCGGGAACTTGAAGTAGAAGACCAGCCGCAAAGCAAACGCGGCCAGCGTAACCAGGAGGAAAAATCTTCGGGCGTCGCGAACCATGGGCCAGAATGGAGGCGGGGCGGTGTTCAGCGAGTTGCCGGCCGGCGAGCGCACGTGGCGAATATAGCACTCGGCAGCGAGGCACTGGCGCTGATTAGAGGTCCGGGGCTGAAGCCCTTGCTTTGGTGGCAGGGTTTTCGCGGGCCTAAAGGCCCGCGCTTCCACCGGACGCGGTTCAGTAATCCGCAAATACATCGAGAGTAATGCGCAAGTCCCATTGCGCGCGAGCGGACTGGGCGCAGGATTGTTCTTGACAATCACTTCCGCCGGAGTAATATCGTGCGCATCTTTCCAACTTCAAGGATCGAGGTGGGCGCCGGGTTGCGAAAGCCCGACGCCCGAATTTTCGTCGCCACTTAAGCGCGGCGGCCATACTGCGTGATTGATCGGGTTCATCGACAAAACATTTCCGCGGCATGATAGCGAGTTCTCCGGCACGCGAGACAGACGAGGCACCGACATGGGCAACGGACTGCTTGGATCCAGCACTCTCGAGGTCTTGATTGGCCTCATCTTTGTCTACCTGCTGCTGGCCATCATCTGCACCACGCTGAATGAGTGGATCGCGGGCATCTTCAAAACGCGGTCAACCACGTTGAAGCGCGCCATCGTGCAATTACTGGACCAGCAGGGAGGGACGCAGGATTCGGCCGACCGCAATTGGTTCCTGCAACAGTTCTATGCCCATCCGCTGATTGAGGGCATGTCAGGGCCGCGCAAGACAGAGCTGCCTGCGTACCTTTCCGCGCGCACCTTTGCCACCGCGGTGATGGACATTGCCACGCCGCAGAAGCCCGGAGTCATCACCTTCGCCGATCTCGAAACCGGCATCAGCAATCTTCCCGCGGGCGACGTAAAGACGACCCTGCAGGCGGTGATTCAAACCTCAAACAACAATCTGCTGCAGGCGCAAAAGAACATCGAAGCCTGGTTCAACGACACCATGGACCGCGTCTCCGGCTGGTACAAACGCACCACGCAGATATGGACGGTGATCATCGCTGCCGTCCTGGTGCTTTGCGCCAATGCCGATACGCTGCAAATCGCAAGAACGCTGTGGACCGATCCAACGCTGCGGGCCGAATTGGTGGAACAGGCCAAGGGTCGCGCGCAGGCTCCAACCCCAACCGGCGGCAATGCTTCGTCCACCAACCAGCCGGCAACACAAGGTGAGTTGGACGAGTTGGGACAAGTCGTGGGATGGAGCCATCAGCCGCCTGCCAGCAAGGGTCAGTGGGCCGACCACATCCTGGGCTGGATCCTGAGCATCGTGGCCGTTTCCCTGGGCGCGCCGTTCTGGTTCGACCTGCTGAACAAGTTCATGAGGATCCGCAATGGCGGGGATGCACCCGAAGAAACAACACCTTCCGTGCCTCAGCCAGCAGCGGGATAGACGGGCCGGTGAGGCCGAGCAGGCCATGATTGTGGCTAAAATACAACAACTGGGGCTAGTCTCCATCCTGTAATCTGTTACATACGCTGCTGTCCGTTCCCTTATTGATCTACGAACGCACAATTCGCAAGCCCACAGAATGCAACGGCATCGGTCTCCATAGCGGAGCCCCGGTTCACCTGCGTTTATTGCCCGCGCCAGCCGGCACCGGCATCGTCTTCCGCCGCGTCGATCTCGACGGCTACGAGGTCGAGGCCATCAGCCGCAACGTTGCCAAAGTCAGCTACGCCACCAGCTTGATGAAGAAGGGCGTCTTCATCTCCACCACCGAACACCTGCTCTCGGCCTTCATCGGCATGGGCGTCGACAACGCCATCGTTGAGCTCGATAACCTCGAAGTCCCTATCCTCGACGGCAGCGCGCAGCCGTTCGTCGAGATGATCACCGAAGCTGGGCTACGCCAGCAGCGCCGCAAGCGCGTTTACCTCAAGATCCTGCGTCCCTACGAACTGCACGAGGGCGAGAAATTCATCGGCGTCTATCCCGCCGAGCGCTACTCGGTCAGCTACGCCATCGACTTTCCGCATCCGCTGATCGGCAGCGAGCGCTTCCAGGTCGAGCTCTCCAACGGCAGCTACGTGGAACACATTGCCGCCGCGCGCACCTTCGGCTTCCTTGAGCAGCAGAGCGCGATGCTGAACATGGGCCTCATCCGCGGCGCATCGCGCGATAACTGCGTTGTCCTGACGCGCGATGGCATCGACAATCCGCCGCTGCGCTTCCCCGACGAGTTCGTTCGCCACAAAGTGCTCGACCTCATCGGCGATCTCGCGCTCTTCGGCAAGCGCATTCTGGGCTACGTCAAGGCCGACCGCGCCGGACACGCGCTGCACACCGCTATCGTCTCTCGCATCCTGCGCGACCAAAGCTACGCCGAGGAGATTACCCTCAGCGAAGAAGCGGTTGCCGATTGGCCTGAAGAACATCTCGCCGTCGCCGACTAGCAAACCATTTCGTAAATCGCTTTGTGTCAGGGCACGACCTTTAGTCGTGCCGATAAGCTGTTTATTTTGTCATCACGAGCCGACTTCAGTCGGCGAGGGATCTGCTTTTTCTAGTCTTCTCGCAGGCTGTTTCGTTGCGTCGTCAAATGCGCCTTCCGCCCTTCAGTCGGCGACATCTCCTCAAGAAAAAAACTTCACCGACGAGAAAAAGACTCCGCGATGCGTGCATCGACACCTTCGTCGTGACGCGAAACCCCTTGCCTCCGTCGAAGCGCTGTGCATTTTCCCAAATCGGTACTAATCGGCCACCGACGCATTTTTACACGGCTCACCATGTAAAAACGACACACCACTCAAAAGTCGCAAAATTACAACAGGTGCAGCGTCAAAACACGCAAAGGTGTGGCGGCGTCACAGAAGGCCTCGGTTCTCCTGAGACCCTCGCGTCGTGCTCAAATTTAATAGCGGGCGGGCAAGTCCGAGCTTCCAACAACCGAGTCCCGCGAAAGCGGGACGGGCACAGGGTAGCCCAGCGTTTCAACGCTGGGTAACGCGACCCAACAATTCCGAGTCCCTTCGGGGACGTGGGTGCCCCACACATTCGCGGGTTTCGAATGTGTGGGAGACCATCGATCAATTAGCGGCGACCTCGTTGAGACTGCTCGTTACGACAATTCATTCTCACTCATTCCAACGTCAGGAATGAGCGCGGGGCATCCGGCGAGATTAGAGGAGAACTCAAAATGAGTATTCCTGCATCGGGCGCGCCACAACCAAGTCGCCAGCCCGAAGGGGCGAAACTGATTAGGGGCGAAACTGATTAGCCCACAGCGGAAGCTGTGGGTAACGATTCTATTCATACCGGAGCCCCTTCAGGGGGCGGCACAGTATTTCTAATCGGCCCCATCGTGGGTGCCCCACACATTCGCGGGTTTCGAATGTGTGGGACCCCATGGATCAATTTTGCAGGCGACCTCGTTGAGACTCGTCGTTACGACAATTCGTCCCCAGTCGGACGAGAAAATGCATTGTGCACCGACAGACTCGAAGGCCGGCCGCATTCCGCCCATGCCGCAGAACAAATCGATAAACGTGGGACGGTTCACGTTATCGCTGCACTTCAGCCCGAAGGGCGAAACTGATTAGCCCACAGCGGAAGCTATGGGTAAACGATTCTATTCATACCGGAGCCCCTTCAGGGGCGGCACATGATTTCCAATCGGTGCCATCGTGGGTGCCCCACACATTCGCGGGTTTCGAATGTGTGGGAGACCATGGATCAATTGGCGACGGCCCCGTTGAGACTGGTCGTTACGACAATTCATTCCCACTCATTCCAACATCAGGAATGAACGCGGGGCATCGGGCGCGCCACAACCAAGTCGCCAGCCCGAAGGGCGAAACTGATTAGCCCACAGCGGAAGCTGTGGGTAACGATTCTATTCATACCGGAGCCCCTTCAGGGGCGGCACATGATTTCCAATCGGTGCCATCGTGGGTGCCCCACACATTCGCGGGTTTCGAATGTGTGGGAGACCAT
>JBEKTC010000337.1:0-4991 GCA_049516475.1 Candidatus Korobacteraceae bacterium
CCTCGCATGGCCATCATCGCGTCCGGCGAACTCCTGCTTGAAGGCGCTCCGGCAGACACGCTCGCTGCCCTCAACGGCAAGATCTGGAGCAAGGTGGTGAGCAGCGACGACGAACTGCGCGCCCTCGAGTCTCAGATGCACGTCATTTCCACGCATCTCGTCGCCGGACTGCACGAGATTCGTGTCTACTCCGATGGCAACCCGGGCGATGGGTTTCACGCCGTCGATTCCGAACTGGAAGACGTGTACTTCCTTAACCTGTCACAACAGGCGAAAAACTGAGGCGAGTGAGGATAACCATGAGAATGTTCTGGGAGTTCTTCTCGTTCGAACTTAGGCTTCGACGCAAGAGCATCTCCACCTATATTTACTTTCTCCTGTGGTTTGTCTTTGCCTTCCTCTGCGTCGCCTCTGAAAGCTTCGGTCCCATCGGGAGCAGCAACGGCAAGGTTCTGCTGAACGGTCCTTATGCCACATCCGTCTACGCTACGGGGATCAGCGTCTTCGGCATCATCATCGTTGCGGCCATATTCGGCACCTCGATCCTCCGCGACTTCCAGCGCGATACCTACCAGATGCTCTTCACCAAGCCCATCTCCAAGCTAGCCTATCTGGGCGGACGCTGGGCTGGATCGCTGGTCGTCACGGTTTTTGCCTTCTCCGGATGTCTCTTTGGGGAATTCGCCGGCACCTTTGCCCCCTGGGCCGATCACACTCGTATCGGTCCCAACCACTTCTGGTGGTACGTGCAGCCGTTTCTTTCCATCACGGTTGTACAGATCTTCTTCCTGGGTTCGCTTTTCTTCACCGTCGCTGCTCTATCCCGAAAAATCTTCGTGGTGTATGTCCAGGGCGCCACCGTGTTCATCGTCTACCTTATCGGGCTGACAGTGTTCACTTCGACGCGCTCGCTGGAGCGGTTCTGGTCCGGCATATTCGATCCGGTTGGTTTTGTCCTGCTGGATGACGTCACCCGCTACTGGACGGTTGTCGAGAGAAATACGCTGCTGCTCAGTTGGTCGGGAGTCTTCCTCTATAACCGTCTCCTCTGGCTGTCAGCCGGCTGCATTTCTCTCATAGTCCTCTGGGCGCTCTTTCCCATGTCGGTGGAAACGCTCACCGCGGTTTCTCAAGGACGCCGCGCCGCCAGAGCCAAGCAGCAGGACGAAATGGAACTCCGCCCCGCGCGCTCGCTGGTCGCAGCAACTCTTCCCAAGGTCAATCGTGAGTTCTCGCCGGCCACGTCCTGGGCTCAGTTCCTGTCGCTCTCGCGCTTGCGGATTAACACCATCCTGCACGAGATTCCCTTCTGGGCCATCGTCGGACTGATGATCGCCTTGGCGCTCTCAAACGGTTACTTCGCCGGACGGGTCGCCGACACCGACGTCTGGCCGGTGACATTCCTGATGCTCCAGGCGGTCGAAGGCGGCGCCGCCCTTTTCTTCTACATCGTCGCTGCCTTATATGCGGCTGAGCTCCTCTGGCGGGAACGCGATATTCACTTCGACGGCATCCACGACAGCTTGCCGATGAGCGATAGCGTCGACTGGTTTTCCAAGTTGGTGGCCATCGCTTTTGTCGAGCTGGCGCTTCTCACTGTCACCATGCTCTGCGGCATGTTCATGCAGGTTATTGCAGGCTACTATCATTTCGAGCTGCTGCAATACTTCAAGGAACTCTACATCATCGTCTTCCCGCAGATCATGACCTTTGCTCTGCTGGCGCTCTTCGTCCAGACGATAGTTTCGAATAAGTTTATTGGTCATGGCATCGTCATCGGCGTCTTCGTTATTGTCCCTATCCTGTTCAACTTTGGCTGGGAAAATAGCCTCTATTTGTTCGGAAATACGCCTCCGTATACCTACAGCGACATGAACGGCTATGGGCACTTTGTCCCTGCTCTGTTCTGGGCGATTACCTATTGGCTGGCAATCTCCGCATTTCTCGGCGTCATCTCGATTGCACTGGCGCGCCGTGGTGCGGAGGACGGATGGTCGTCCCGCCTGCGTCTAGGCTCGGCACGCATACCGCGCCTGATACCAGCCGCCGCAATCTGCCTGGCGGTCGCGGTCGGCAGTGGAGTCTGGTACTACTACAACGCGCATGTCCTGAATGAATACCTCAACGCCAAGCAGCGGCGCGGTATCCAGGCCGACTATGAGCGCAGCTTCAAGAAATACGAGGACCTCACGCAACCCAAGGTCACCGCCGTCGATACTCGGATCGATATCGACCCCGCCCGCCGTTCCTTCTCCGGCTCGGGACACTACGCTCTGCAAAACAAAACTTCGGATCCCATCGCTCAAATCCACATTACCGACCAGATGCACTCCGTCTCCAACGTGCAATTTGATCGGCCATTTCACCTGGTCAGTTCCGGTTCGCGCGATATTTATTCCATTTACGCGCTGGACCAACCGCTCGCTCCCGGCGAGATCCTCCAGATGACCTTCGATGTCGGCTTTCAATCGCGCGGCTTTCGTGACGGCAACGAAAAAGCTGAGCTCGCCTATAACGGAACGTTCTTCGATGCCAGCTACTTCCCTACCATCGGCTATGACCGAAACCTCGAGCTGGATGACCCGCGCCGCCGCAGAGAGGAACATCTTGGTTCGCTCGAAGAGATGGCGCCCCGCGGCGATCCCGTGCAGTCCTTGTACAACCTTTTCTCGAAGCAGTCCGACTGGATCACGTATCACGCTATTGTCAGCACCTCCGCGGATCAAATCGCCATTGCTCCCGGCTACCTTCAGCGCTCGTGGGAGGAAGGTGGACGCCGCTTCTTCGAGTACAGCATGGGGTCCACGAACATCGCCGACTTTTTTGCCTACCTCTCGGCGCGCTACAAGGTCCGTCGCGAGCAGTACAACGGAACCAATCTCGAGGTCTACTACAACCCCGGACATGAGTACGACATTGACGACATGCTGGCTTCTTCCAAGGCCGGCCTCGACTATTACCGCGCTAAGTACAGTCCGTATCAGTTTGCGCAATTTCGCATCATGGAGTTTCCCCGCTATCGAACCTTCGCGCAGTCCTTTCCTAATACCGTTCCCTATTCCGAGAGCATCGGCTTCATCGGTCGCGTGGTGAAAAAGAACGATATCGACCAAACCTACTTCGTCACCGCCCACGAACTTGCTCACCAGTGGTGGGGCCATCAGTTGGTTGGCGGAAACGTGCAGGGTTCTAACATGATGTCCGAAACTCTAGCCGAGTACTCGGCACTCATGGTCATGCAAAAGAAATATGGCCGGGACAACATGCACAGATTTCTCCGACATGAACTCGATGGGTATTTGCGAGGGCGCGGCGGCGAAGTCCGCCATGAACCGCCGCTGGCCCTGGTTCAGCGCGAACCGTACGTCTGGTATCAAAAGGGCGGTCAGGTCATGTATACCCTGGCCGACTACATCGGCGAGGACAAAGTGGATGCCGCGCTGCACAACTTTCTAATGCAGTACCGCTACGCGAATGCCACCAACTCGGAGACCGCTCCCTATCCGGACACGCGTCTTCTGGTCGCCGCCCTGCGCGAGCAAACGCCGCCTGAATATCAATATCTGATCACCGACGGCTTCGACTCGATTGTTCTTTATGACAACAAAGCCCTCAGCGCCACCGTCACGCCCACCGCCGACCACAAGTACAAAGTCACTCTCACCGTCAGGGCCCGCAAAGTTAAAGCCGATGGGAATGGCAATGAGACGCCCATGCCTCTGAATGACTACATCGAGATCGGCGTGCTAACCGGAAAGAAAGATGAAGAGAAGCCTCTGTACCTGAAGAAGGAGAAGATTACTCAGGAACAGAACACCTTTGAGATCGTAGTCGATCAAATGCCAACCCGCGCCGGCATTGATCCCTACAACAAGCTTGTCGACCGGGACGCCGACGACAACACGATCGATGTCACAAAGCCATGAACGAGAGACTAGAGAGCGCTGGAATAAGCCGCCCCGCTCCTCACTACACGCAATTACCTGGCCTATACCAAGCAAGCCAGGGCTTGTCCCGTTGATCGCACCAAGTGGACACCCGCTGACTCCAGCATGGCTCGGCCCAACGCCCGGCCGGGATTTCATGGTCCAGCTGTGGACTCATCGGCCCGCCCATGGTAAGTGCGGGGGGACATTCACCCAGACGTTGATGGGCCGCACCTCTCAGGTGCTGAGAATCGGCGAAAATACCCGGTGAGTATTTTATGACGTGCTCGTCCGCAGGCATAACAAGTGGTTACGGAAGTTTGTTGTGTACAATCGCCAGCAGAGCCGCGTGAAAACCGTCGCCATTGCCATTCCCTCGCTGCATCGCCCTGACCTTACCGCCCGCTGCATTGATTTCATCCGAAAGCAGACCCTGCCGGCCGACGATTGGGAGATCGTCGTAGTCGAGAACGAGGCGTCGTCGGGGAAGATTCTTCCCGATCCTCTGCCCCGGAACACGCGCCGCATTGAACTCCCGGCCAACGAAGGCACTACCGGCTCCATCAATCGCGCTGTGTCGGCAACCGAATCGCGCTATGTTCTCTTGCTGAACAACGACATCGAGCTTGCGCCCGATTACATCGCGAAGCTGGTCGAGGCTCTCGATGCCGATCCCAAGCTCGGTTTCGCCACGGGTAAGCTGTTGCGTGCTACGCAACGCACTCACCTCGACGGAGCGGGCGATGCGATGCTGCTGGCGGGCGCCGCATATCGGCTAGGCAATCGTGATCCCGACTCTGGACAGTTCGATCGCACAATGCCGGTACTGGCGGGTTGTGGCGCGGCTGTGTTGTACCGGCGTGAAGCCTTCGTGGCCAGCGGCGGACTGGACGCTAACTTCTTCGCGTATCTCGACGACCTCGATCTCGCTTTGCGTGTGCAGCTTCTGGGATACAGCGGAGTGTGCCTGCCGAGCGCAGTGGCTTATCACATCGGCAGCGCCACTCTGGGCGATACTTTGCATCCCCGTGTCATCGAATACATCACGCGCAACCAGATCTATCT
>JBEKTC010000338.1:0-4982 GCA_049516475.1 Candidatus Korobacteraceae bacterium
CCCAGGTCGAAGCTGGGGAAGACCACGCTCTGGTTCGGCTATCTGGCGATCGTCCTGGAGATACTGAACGCGATCCTTCGCCCCGCTCCGGGAAGCATTCTGAGCGGCTGGGCCAGCTTCATTAGCTTGCTGTTTGCTGTCTTTGCTCTCCTGATGAGCTTGCGCTGGGCGCGGAGAAAGCTGTTGTGGCGGCTGCGCAACCGGCTCATCGTCACCTATGTTTTCATCGGCGTGATTCCGCTGATCCTGCTGGTGGGCATGGCGCTGGTAGCCGCATATCTGTTCGCCGGACAGTTCGCCACCTACGCGGCCATGTCCGATCTGCAATCGGAGCTGCAGCACCTGGAAGCCACCAACCGATCGCTGGCGACGCAGTTTCGCAGCCTCGCGCGGGATGGCAAGCTGAATCAGCAGCTCGCCGGCGAGATTGCCAGCGCCTCGGATGAGAATTTTCGTCACCGCTCGGTGAGCGTTTGGGAGGGCGACAAAAGCTTCGCGCTGGCCGAGCCGGCGCAGGCCACCATGCCGCCGATCAAAGCCTCGCCCGCGTTGCCAGGAGATTTTGCCGGCTTCGTGCTGGAGAACAACCGGCTGCACCTGCGGTCGGTCAAGCGAGTCGACGATGGTCAGCATCATCTGACGGTGATTTCCAATCTGCCCATCACGGCGGAGCTGCTGCGGCACGCAACGTCGGAGCTGGGGGCCATCACCCTTTTTCCGCCCGACGAGGAAACGAGTACCAACCCGAGTGTTATAGCCGGCGGTCAACCTGCCGCCTACAAAGACCGCATGTCCGTGACTACGAAGGCCGGTGGCAAGGCATTGACGATCGATCTCTCGCGGAACTCGGCCAGTGGACCAAAGCGCGTGCAAGCCGGCAGCGTTCCTCCGCCCACCAACAGCCTGGACGTGGAGTTTCCCTTTGCCACAAGGCTTAATGTTACCGATTGGGAGAGCGGCAAGGCGTACAACGGTCTGCTAGTGGTCGACACGCGTCCGTCGAGGATCTATGCCACGCTGTTCAGCACCCTGGGAGAAAACGCCGGCATCTTCCGCGATCTGCTGTTCGCTATCGCGATCATCTTCGGCATCATCGAGCTGATTGCGCTGTTCATTGGCGTGCGCCTGACGCGCAGCATGACAAAATCGGTGGCCGAGCTATATACCGCCACCGAGCACGTCAATCGCGGCGAACTTCAGCATCGAATCCAGCTCCGCACCACCGATCAGATGGCGGCGCTGGAGCAGTCGTTCAACTCCATGACGCAGTCGCTGTCCAACCTGATTGCGGAGCAGAAGGAAAAGCAGCGGATGGAGGGCGAACTGGCCATCGCTCATGAAGTGCAGGACCTGCTTTATCCTGACGACTTGAGCGGCCTGCGCGGGCTGGAAGTGCATGGGGTATGCCGGCCGGCGCGCACGGTGAGCGGCGACTATTACGATTTCATTCCGCTGAGCGAAGACCGGTTGGTGCTGGCGGTGGGCGACATCAGCGGCAAGGGAATCTCGGCCGCGCTGCTGATGGCGACGGTGCACGCCTTCGTGCGCGCGTATTCGCTGGAGCCGGAGCGGACGCTGGCCTCGGTGGCGCTGAGCGAGGGAGTTTCCGAAAGCATGGTGCTGACGGCGACTGGCGGCAACGGAAATTCCCACTCGGAGCTGTCGCCGGCATTGCTGATGTCCACCTTGAACTACCAACTCTTTCGCAGTACGCCGGCGGCAAAATACGCGACCATGTTTCTGGGTTGCTACGATTCGGAATCGCGCTCGCTAACCTACTCCAATGCTGGGCACCTGCCTCCGCTGGTGCTGAGCGGCGACGGCAATGTGCGGCGACTGGAAACTTCGGGTACGGTGGTCGGCCTGTTCGACGAAGTGGCGTATGACGAAAGCGCCGTCGCCATGCAGCCGGGCGATATCTTCGTTGCCTACAGTGATGGCATTACCGAGCCGGAAAATGAGTTTGGCGAGTTTGGCGAGGAGCGGCTCATCGAGCTGATTTTGCAGCATCGCGACCAGTCGCTGGCGCGAATCAGCGACATAGTGACCACGGCGGTCGCCGATTGGATTGCCGGCGGCGAGCAGCCCGACGATGTGACCCTGGTGCTGGCGCGGGCGCGGTAAATCGATAGTGCGGCGTTGCTGAATCCCGATGGGTGGAGCACGCCATCACAGGCCGCCGAAAAACTCAAAAGCAGGTCCCTTCAAACGCGGCGAACCCAGTGCATCATCATCGCCGTCTCTACTCTCAATGAGGTAGTTGTCCCGGACCGATGGCAGCAGCCGGCGTGGCTCCGGACTGTTGGTCAAACTTCGCGAAGGCGTTCAGCGCGTCATGCAAATGGGCGAAGATCATTTCCGCGCCAATCACCTCGGTGATGTGATGCCGGTCGAAGTCACTTTGCAGATAGTCTGACACCCGCGCGAAGGCCAGCGTGACATCCGCCTGAGACAGTCCCTGATGAAGGTCGTGAAGCATGCGCGCCGCGGTGTAGTCGATATTGGTGATCGCTTCGGCATCAACCACCAGCCAGCGTACCGGCGAGGGCGCGGATCCGACCACGGCGCGAATCTCGTGCGTAAAGCGGCCGGCGTTGGCGTAGAACAGCGGCGCACCAAAGCGGTAGATAGCCAAACCGGGTATGGTCATCGCGCCAAAAACGGGAGGGCTCAGGCGCCAGGCGGCGTCGCCGTCGGCCACCAGCACTCCGGTGTGCGGGTGATAGCTGTGGCGGACAATGCGCAGCAGTGACAGCACCATCGCCAGAATGATCCCCGGCTCGACGCCCACGCCCACGACGACGACGGCCGTGGTTGCAGCCAGCCAAAATTCCCCAGGGCTCTCGCGGCGAATGCTGGCCAGCTTGCGTAGATCGATCAGCTTGATAGCGATGATGAAGACAATGGCGCCCAGCACGCAGCGCGGCAAGTACTGCAGCGGCTTTGTCAGGCAGAGCAGTACCAGCGCAACCACGATGGCGGTGGAGATTTGCGCCAGTTGACTGCGTCCGCCGGAGCGTTCCACCATCGCAGTCTGCGTAGGACTGCCGTTGACGACGAAGGTCCCGCTGAAGGCAGCGGCGGCATTGGCTGCGGACAATCCCACCAGGTCCGCGTTCTCATCCAGAGATTGGTGGTGATGTTCAGCGTAGAAGCGGGCAGTGGCCGCGCTTTGAGCGAGGATCATGACGAAGCAAGAGCCCGCAATGCCAATCAGCATCTGGAGATCCTTGCTGCTGGCGTGGGGCAATCCCAGATGCGGCAGGCCACCGGTCACCGGTCCGATGATGGTGATACCGTGACCGGCAAAATTCCAGATCTCGCTGGCCGCTACGGCGCATACCACGGCGACCAGCGGACCCGGAAACTTGGGGAACAGTCGTATGAGCGACAGGACCCCGACTACCACCACGGCCGATAGAGCGACCGTGGGAAGATGCACATGCGGCAGATTGTGCAACACGTCTCTAAGTTGAAAGATGGTCCGGTGCGAGGCGATTTCCAATCCCAGCATCTCGCCGAGCACGGCGATGCCGACCTGAAATCCCACGCCGGTAAGGAAGCCGATGAGGACAGTTTGCGAGAGGAAGTCAGCTAGAAAGCCGAGCTTGAGCAGCCGCGCTGCCAGCAGAAACAAGGCCGTCAGCAGCGCGACCAGGCTGGTCAACTCAACATAGCGGGCGCTGCCCAGCGGGGCCATGCCGATGAGTCCGCCGGACAGAATCGCCGCGGTGGCGGAGTCGGCCGCGACTACCAGGTAACGCGACGAGCCAAACGCAGCGAAGGCCAGCGGCGGAAGCAGCAGAGTGTAGAATCCCGTGACCACGGGCGTTCCGGCAATCTTGGTGTAGCCCAGGGCTTGCGGGATGTTCATCGCCGCAAGTTGAACGCCGGCCAGGGCATCGCGAACCGCACGCGTCCCGCTCAGCGGGCGCGCGCTCTGGAACAGACTCCACCGGCGGCGGTCCTGGGCGTCCTGGCTCACTTCTTCGCCTCGGGTTCGTCCGGCGTGTCGGCGTGTCCCAGTGCGTCCTCGTCGCGGCGTTCTTTCTGAAGAATGCTTTTCATCTCCGCTACGGCTGCATCACACATTTCCCTTTCCCGATGCTTCTCTTCTCTGCGAATTCGCCATCGCTGGAAGAACGATGCGCCGGCTGCGCGTTTGCGGGCCTCCAGCTTGGCGGCCTGTTCCAGCGCTTTTTCGTTGTGGAGGACATCCCACGCGGCTTTTCGCGCGGCCGCGCGCATATTCAACTCTTGCAGACGCTCCTGCTCCAGCTGTTCCACCAGCTTGAGGTAGCTGGTCAAAATGCTGACCAGGGAGCTGGTGGTCCAAGCGAAGCTAAACAATCCGGAAATGGCGATGATGGGGCTGATGTTTCGCCAGTGCGGATCCAGATCCACCGCCCCATAGCCGAGCGTGGTGTAGGCATTGGCGCAGAAGTAGATGGCGTCAGTGGGACGCAGGATGAGGCCAAGCCACATGAGCGCAAAGGCCCAGGCCGTAATCTGCATGATGTGCATGGAAAGCATAAGGAAGACGGACCAGCCGAACAGAAACCCAGCCCTGCCCAGATGAGGGCGGCCCATTTGCATACGCACTTCGGACCGCTTGAATCGCACCAGGATGCCATGCAGGCCGATGCCGTGAAAGAGCACGAGCATCACTAACAGCAAGGAACCGATGCCGATGGCAGCCATTGGCTTGAATTCGTCGGGAATTTTGAGCAACAACGACGAAAGGCTGGGCAAGACGGTATCCCCTGTTGCTATTGCACCAAGGAGAGAATGTAACACTTCACGTCAAGGACAAGGACGTTAGTACGATAGCCGAATGGTCTGGACGGGTTTCCGCGGCAACTCCCCGACGACACGGCAGGAAGCCGGATCGCGGCCTTTCCTGGCTGAGAGCTTCTGGACCAAATCGGGAATGAATGCAACCTTTCCTTGCGATTGGTCTAATAACGTACTGACAACAGCAT
>JBEKTC010000339.1:0-4978 GCA_049516475.1 Candidatus Korobacteraceae bacterium
TCACCAGGCCGCACGGCAGCGACAACAACATGAAGCCCACTGCTGCGGCTGCTGTGTGTTCCACTTCCGTCGCGCTGACATTCGGACCGACATTGAACAATCCCACCCAGTTGATTCCGGGAAAGACGAACGCCAACACCAACCCAACTCCGGCGGCAATCCCGCCTGTGAGGACCAGCGCATTGGCGAAGTAGCGTGCGGCCGCGGTCTTGTCGCCGAGCGCATAGGAGCGCGAGATGTTGTTGGTCAGCGTGTTGGCGATGCCGAGGTCGAGCAGGTTGATCCACACCGCTGTCGTGGTGATGGTGGCCCAAACTCCATAGCGCTCCGCTCCCAGATAGCGCACGGCGAGCGGCAACGAAACCAGCGTGAGCCCGCTGGTCAGTAGCCGTGCGGCAGTGCCAGAGCCAACTGCCTGGACGATCCGGCCATAGCGCGATGATGACAAGTTGAGCTTCACGGCATGGACCAGATCAAACCGGCGTTAGAGTCTGCTCCGCATCGTCGCGAAGGGTTTCGACGGCGCGGCGAACGGCTTCCGCTGAGTGGGAGTGCAGCAGGCGCTGTGCAGCCTTGTCCGGCAACGACCTCGACAGCGGCGGAACAACAACAGCTCGCGTGGCGTTCAGGATCAGCCGCGCTGCCGCCACAACCTCCTCCACGGAAACATTGGTTATGCAATGCGGCTGGCCGGAGCGGCACGCGTCCTTGCAATCGCCAAGAGCAGTCGCAGGTTGCAGGACGCGTCCATGAGCACAGTGCGGAGCGAACCGCAACGGACTGTTGAAATGGTTGGGATCGCCATCGCGCGGATGGCGTGAGATCACGATGACTTTGCAATCCATCGCGGCGGCAAGATGCGCGCAACCGCTGTCGTTCCCTACGAAGAGATCGCACCGCTCCAGCACGGCGCACACTTCGCGGAGACGGGACCCGCTTACGATGATCGGGGTTCGTTGCAGCAAGGCGGTGAGTTTTAGGGCTTGGCCTAGCTCTGCGGCTGAACAAACGATCGCGGGCTCAATGTTGTATTCCCTTGTCAACCAGTTCACCACGTCGGCATAACGCTTCAGGGGCCATCGCCGGCTTGGACTGGCGGCGCCAATTCCGATTGCTACCAACTTGGTAGAATCCGATACCTTCGCCAGCAGCTTTGCCGCGCTCCTTCGGTCTCGTTCGGTCAGTTGTATTTCGAGGGTTGAATCCGTGGCCGTCGCGCCAAGCGCATCCGCTATCGACAGGTTGCGCAGAACTTCATGCCGCACCGAACCCGCCGGCAGACAGATGTTGTAGGCGGCATCAAATCCGCGGTTGATCTGCTGCTTCTCCGGCGATGCTTTTTCGCTGTAGCCGACACGGCCTGCGGCGTGCGTCAAAACGCAGAGGAACGTCGCCAAGTGCGTGTCCACATCCCAGCGTGGCGAAACCGCAAAGTCAAAATGCCTTTTGCGCAATCGCTTCCAATAAAGCGCAGTGGCCGCCAATAGCCTCCTTGTGCTCTGCGGCAGCCAGGCCGGTCTGACTTTCGGCAGCGTCAGGATTTCGTCGATGTGCGGGTTGGTCACGAGCAATGACTTGTAGCCCTCCTGGACGACCACGGTGCAGCGCGATCCGGGATGGGCTTTCTTCAACGCGCGGAAAAGTGGGGTCGTCATCACAACATCGCCCAGCGAATCGAGCCGGAAGACGATGAACGACAACGGCTCATTACGCGACACTCCGGCAATCGGCTCGCGTCTAATGTGCGCGCGCCAAAACATTGCCAGCAACGCGGGCAGACGGACCGACAAGAACAGCGGCGGCAATAGGAAGGCTTTCATGCCGAGAAAGCCTTCGCCATCGGATTGGGCGGCACACTGGCTGCCGACTTCGCGATCAGCCGCGTGGTGCTGATATCGCCGGCTAGCGGAATCAGTTCCACCCGGCCTCCCCAGGCGCGCAGCTCGCGAGCGCCGACCACCGCATCCTCGGTATAGTCTCCGCCCTTCACCAGAACGTCGGGACGGATGGCCTCGATCAGCCGCAGCGGAGTGTCCTGGTTGAAAACGACAACCGCGTCCACCGCGCTCAGCGCCGCGAGAACCTGCGCCCGCTCACTCTCTGCGACGATTGGCCGCAACGGCCCCTTGAGGCGCCGCACTGACTCATCGCTATTAAGCCCGACGATCAGACGATCGCCTTTGCGCCGTGCCTCCTCCAGTAGCCGGATGTGGCCAATGTGCAGAATGTCGAAGCAGCCGTTGGTGAACACAACGCGTTGGCCTGCCGACCTCCACGTCGTGACCCGCGACAGCAGCCGGTCCAGGTGCAATACCTTCTCGTCCATGTGGAGCGAGATTTCCTGCGATAACGCGCCCAGCAGTTCCTCGCGCTGAATCGGCACCGTACCAACTTTGCTGACCACAACTCCGGCGGCGACATTCGCAAGTTGGACCGCAGTCTCGATCGGCACGCCGCAAGCCATGGCAAGCGCCAAGACCGCAATCACCGTATCGCCTGCCCCCGAGACGTCGTACACCTGGCGTACAACAGCGTGGGCATGAAATCGCGAGTTCCGTTGCAATACGGCAATTCCCTTTTCCCCGAGTGTCACGGCAATGAATTCCACTTCCAGTGACGTTAAGAGAGCCTCACCCGCGCTCAACAGCTGATTCAGATTGGCTGATGGTTCACTGGTCGCTGCCGCCAGCTCCTTCAGGTTGGGGCAAATTGCGGTTGCGCCCCGATATCGCGCAAAGCATGGACTTTTCGGATCCACCAGAACAGGGACGCTGCGCTGGCATGCTTCGCGAATCACAGCCTGGCAAACCGCTTCGCTCAGCACACCTTTCGCGTAGTCCGATAGCACCACAACCGAAGCGCCAGGCAATGCCGCGAAGGCGCGTTCCAGCAACCTCTGGTAGTCGCCTTCGGAAAAAGCCGGCGCGGCTTCCGTATCGAGCCGGATCATCTGCTGGTGCCCGGAGAGAATCCGCAGCTTGGTAGTTGTAGGCGCAGTCGGGACAGGCGTCAGCAATGGCTCGATTCCCGCGTCAGCCAGCAGGGCTTCCAACGTTTCCTGCTCGCGGTCATCGCCCCCGAATCCCACCAGCGTGACACACGCACCAAGCCCAGCCAGGTTCATCGCCACATTGGCTGCACCGCCGGGCTTCTCGTCGCGAAGCGTGGCCCTAAGCACCGGTACCGGGGCCTCGGGCGAGATGCGTTCCACCTCGCCCCAGACATATTGGTCGAGCATGACATCGCCGACCACGAGAACAGCAACATTACGCCAGCCCGACTCAACCAGCGCTACGATGTCACGCAGCTCCGGAATCATAGGCGCCTCCGTTGCCCGCGACCGCTTCGCGAATGCATGTAGCCAGTTCGATCCACTCGCACAGCATGTGTCCGAAGAGGATATGCGCCTCCTGGATCCGCGCCGGATCGGTTGAGGGCACGCGAATGCAAACGTCCGCCAGAGTGGCCAGGCGCCCGCCGTTCCGCCCCGTCATCGCCACGGACAGCCCCTTGAGTTGGCGGCCCTTCTGCAAGGCGGCGCAAACGTTCTTACTGTTTCCGGAAGTGGAGATGCCGACCACGACATCGTCCGGTTGACACAACGCCTCAACCTGCCGGCTGAAGACCTCGTCATAACCGAAGTCATTGGCGACGGCAGTCAGGATGGAAGTGTCGGTGGTCAGCGCTATGGACGCCAGTCCGGAGCGGCGGCGCCGGAAGCGGCCCACCAGTTCGGCAGCGAGGTGTTGTGAATCCGCGGCGCTGCCGCCGTTTCCGCACCAGAGTACTTTGTTACCGCGGACTAACGCATCGGTGATAAGGTTGGCCGCACGCTCGAATGCGTCCTGTTGAGCTTCAAGTCGGCGGATAATGGTGATGTGTTCGCAAAGAGCGTCGGTGAAGACGCCGGCCAGATTCAGAGAAGATGGCATTCGCCCCCTCGTGTCACGAGGAATATGAGGATCTTCCCAAGAACCTGTGGAGAGCTTGTTGCAAGATTATAAATGCGATGGGCAACAATCGAGCCATTGAATTGCCGGATATCGAATATGTTTTCCTAGATCGGGACGGCGTGCTGAACCGCCAGCCTCCAGACGGACGGTTTGTTACCTGCCCGGAAGAGCTTGAATTGCTGCCCGGTGTTGAAGACGCAGTCGCGGCGCTGAACCGTTCGGGACGCAAGGTGATCGTGGTCACCAACCAGCGCGGCATCGCGCTGGGCCTGTATTCGCACCACGATCTTGCGCGAATGCACGCCAAGTTGCGGGAACGTCTGGCGGCTCGCGGCGCCCATCTGGATGGCATCTACGTCTGCCCGCATGACGAGGGTCAATGTAATTGCCGCAAGCCGCTGACCGGGCTGTTCGAGCAGGCTTTCCGCGACTTCTCCGCAGCTCGGCCCGAAAACAGCCTCATGGCAGGAGATTCGCTGAGCGATATTGAAGCCGGGCTGCACCTTGGCATGAGAACAGTATTCATTGCCGGCGATGTGGAGACTGGCTCAGCCGAAGCGGATCGGGCAAGGACGCTTGCGCAGCTCTCAGTGGTTTCGCTACCGGAACTTGTGCGTGTGTATCTGTGTCTTGGAAACGGCTTGCTCTGTTGACTTGCTGACCGCAACTGGCAACCGCAGGGTCAGCGGATAAGTGTGGACAGCCACCAATCGAGTCCCGCAAAGCGGGACGGCGACAGGATAGCCCAGCACGCAGCGGGGTCCCCGGTTCGCCGCTTTTGGGCGAACTGGGGAGGCGGAGTGCTGGGTAGGCTCTATCTTAAAACTTGAGCCCCTTCAGGGGCGGCAGAGATAGGATGTCAACAGAGCCAGAAGCGTTCTGGAATTTCTTAGTGGACCAACTGCTCCAGAGCCTGGTGAACGACCGATAGGCTGCCGGGCCAGAGCGTCATAACCGCAATCGCCAAGGCTGCCAACGCGCCCGCGCTGGTAAGCAGGGGAACCAGTTCCCTGACCGGCTTGCCC
>JBEKTC010000340.1:0-4954 GCA_049516475.1 Candidatus Korobacteraceae bacterium
CCCTGTAAGCGTAGAGCGCAATCACTGCCAATAGCAGCAAGATCAGATCCGCGACCCAGGAATTGCCATAGTGCCGAGCTATCCAGAACGCGCTCCCCGCGGTTCCCACGACCAAGACTTGAACCCCCATGCTGATCAGCACGGTGATCTGGGAAGCTCGCTGTCTTCCAAACGCTGAATAATCGAATTTCTTCGGCGAGTAAATTGACAGCAGATTGCCGACGGAAAGATTTACCGCCGCGGCAAATAACAGGCCGAAGAGTGTAGCGATGGTCATGTTGATGGTCGGCTTGCCGAAGAGGCTGATAACTGCAAGCCACACCACAGCCGTCTCCATCACCAGAACGCTGGCGTGGGTGACATTCTTCCCCAGCACAATGTCGCGAAACCTCACAGGGCACGCGTAGAAAAACTGGATGCCGCTGCCGTCTCCGCCAAAGTTGTTATAGACCAGATTCGTTAACGTCAGAAGCGCAAAGCCGGCAGCCGCGGGAAACGCCAAGCCAGGCGAATGTCCAGGAATCGCTGTCCCCGACTGCCGGACAGAGTTCATCGGTCCAAACCGGAAGATGATCAGCATAAACATTGGCATGATCAGGGTGAACAACATGGGGCCGCTGCGGAGCAGAGAGCGGATCTCTTTTTCGAAAACCGCCGCCACGGGAGAAGCGAGCCCGGGCAAATTCCACCCCAATCGCAGACGCCGATCTTGCGGGAGAACGGGTCTGGCCGCGGTATCGCTGAGACTCTCACCGCGATACTGCGCCAGCAGCCGCACATGCAGGCAGTAGCCAATCGCCAACACAAAAGCGCACAGCAGCCCCAATGAATAGAAGCCCGTCCGCAAGTGCGAAGCGGAAACTTGAGCGACGGCACGGGCTGCAAGCCCAGGGGGAAGAATCTTCTGTCCATGAATGAGGATTTCCGCAAATCGGTGCACAGCCGGTCGAGGCCGGGTGGTGAAGTATCCCGTCAGGGGCGCGATCAACTGAACACTCAGGAGCAGAAGAAGAAACAGAACGCCCATGACCTCCCGCGTACGGCGCCGCGCCAGCCAGCGTTCGACCCAGGCGAATATCATTTGCATGAACACAAGATTGAAGGCGGCGAACGCCAGCAGCACCAGCAACGTCCAAGGCAGCAGCCCAGGTTTCGCAAGCCCCACGCCCACTAGAATTCCGAATGACCAGAGGCTGCCCAGAGCGGTTGCCGGATCGGCTGCGCCATACGTCAGTCGCACCAGAAAATACGAGCTATAGTTCAGTGGAAAGTGCAGCAGGTCGGAAGAGTCCGGGTTGTTCGCGAAAGCTGTCGCCATGATGGGGAACACTTGCCAGAAGAAAAAGATCGGCCACAGCAGCAGCGTGAGCAACCCCGGCTTGCCTTCCCGGACGAAGAAAAACGCCGCGGTGCCCATGCCGGCGGTGCCCCCAATCCCAACCGTTGCGAAGCCAAGCCACACGACACTGCGCGAAACCAGGTCCAATTTGCCACGCGTGGTTCGCAGCGAATTAACGAACAGGCGCCAGCGCACCCACGCAATTGCGCTCAGTTGACTGCCTCTTGCAGTGAAGCCGGCTTTAGTCATGATCGGTCACAGAATTTTTCTTTGGTCGGGTGTCGCGGGCAATGTCCGACTCTCTGCCGACTATCCCAGCCATGATAGTTCCTGGTCGGTTCGGCGCATGCCGCCCACTGTGCGCAGGAAAATCTGTTCCAGGGTCAGCCTCTCGCCAGAGGATCCCAAACCCTCGCCAGGCACAGGCGTCTGCGCCTCCACGCCGGCGCGAAGCTCCTCCAGGGCTCCCTGCGCCACCAGGCGTCCCTGATGAATGATGGCCACGTGACTGCACAGCCGCTCCACGATTTCCAGCACATGCGAGGTGAGAAAGATCGTGGCCCCGCGTGCAATCATGCCTTGCAACATCGCCTTCAAGGTTCCGGCGGCGATGGCATCCACACCCTCGAACGGTTCGTCCAGGAAGAGCACCTTGGGCCCGTGAATCACCGCCGCCGCCATCGCCAGCTTCTTCTGCATTCCATGTGAGTAATCGGTGACCAGCTTCTTCGGCTGGTCGGCCAGCTGCATGAAGTCAAGCAGTTCGACCGCGCGCTTGGCTGCGGTTTCGCGGTCGAGGCCGTACATCCGTCCGGCGAAGTTCAGAAACTCATATCCGGTCAGTCGCCCGAACAGCGCCATCCCTTCAGGGACCACGCCAATCTGCTGCTTCACCTCGACCGGATGGGCAGCAAGGTCCAGCCCGAGAATTTCGATCCTCCCGGAGCTGGGCGCAAGCAGACCGGTGAGCATCTTGATGGTGGTCGATTTCCCTGCCCCGTTTGGGCCCAGAAAGCCAAAAAACTGACCCCGCGCCACGCGCAGGTCGATGCCATCAACCGCAATGAAGTCTCCGAAACGGCGGGTCAGGCGCTGTGTACAAATTGTGGACGCAGTGTCCATAAACTGTCCGAATCTAGCACACTCCAACCTATCTCTTCTGCTCCGCAGCGCCGGAATGCAGATCGCGGAGACCTGCGACTAAGTATCGCCAGGCGTGTTTTCGTCATACTCTATACAACAGAGAAGACATGTGATGCGCCACAGTTTGTCTGTCATTGCCATGCTGTTGTTGTTCTGTCCGCTCAAAGTGTTGGGACAACACGGAGGTCGGCACGGCACCTCTGGGAGCAACAGCGGGACAACTGCTCAGCCGGAAGATCCAGACGCGGCAACCTTCAAGCGTGCCGTCGCTGAACAAGCTACCGATGTACAGATCGGCCAGTTTCGCCTGATGGCCAGGAGCACAGAAGACGCACGGAAGCAGGCGCTCGATCTTCAGCACCTGAACTCGAATGCCGTCAGTTCGGAGGATTTATTCAGCAAAGCCAACGGCCTGCAGGATTCGGTTGACAAAGCCTTGACCGACACTCGAATCTTTCTGCAATCGTTTTCAGATTCACAGGCAGCCAATCTGAAGAATCTTGCCAAAAAGCTGACGAAATCGGGCGCCGCTGTCAATAAGAGCGACAAAGGCATCTCGCAGCAATTGGAGCAGAAGACGCTAAACTCGGGCCGGCTTGTCAGGACTGCAGAGAGTCTGGAAAAAGCACTTGTCGAGTTTCAGGCCGACCAACTCAGTTTGGGCAAGGAAATGGGTATCCTATCTCCCTGAACCTGACGAGAAATGTTTTGCGTTCGGAGATGATCGGTATAATGCTCGCTAATAAGAGGACGACGCGATGTGTTTTTCAGCAACGGCGAACTTCGTTGGCAGCGGAGTTCTGGGAACCCTCGGCGTAGTCACATTGACGAAGGTAAAGCACCGGCGCGAACTGCTTTTCGCGGCACTGCCCATGCTATTCGCCGTTCATCAGTTTATCGAGGGATTCGTTTGGCTGGGGTTGGATGGAATTCTCTCGCCTGCGGTGGCGCACGACATGGGCGCAGCATTCATGCTTTATGCACAGGGGCTTCTCCCTTTCTTGCTCCCGCTAAGCGTGATGCTGTTCGAGCCTGACAGGAAGAGCCGCAAGCACATGCTGCCTTTCCTCGTGTTAGGCGGAGCAACCACGCTCTATATTTTGTGGGCCTTGACGGCTTACCCAACGCAGGTCTACGTCAAGGGAAATAGTATCGTGTACATCAATCAGGCGACAAACAATACGGCGGTTGCGTTGTTGTATGTGATCGCGACCTGCGGTTCGCTCTTTTTATCGAAGGTGAGGACGATGGTGATCTTTGGCGCGGCAAACTTGGCCATCCTTCTGGTCGTGATGGAGTTCAAGCGGTACGCGTTCACCTCTCTGTGGTGTGCATACGCGGCGGTTGCAAGTGTGATCATCCTCGCCTACTTCTGGAGAAGCAGCGGAGATCGGCCATTCCTCTACGCCTAGCAAGGCCGTTCGAAGCTCCATGGTCCGCGGCCTTGCGGTTATTTCCCAAGCATTGCATGAGCTGGCTTCAGCCACGCACAGCTTCACCAACTGTGGAACCAGCGTCCACTTCCTCACAGAGGTACGGAAGGTCATCGCATAAAGGTTCCGTGACTTTGAGTCGAGCACCTACCAACCGTCGGATTTTACATTTCCGGCTGACAACCATGGGGGAATCCTCCGGCACTTTGGACTCTCGGACCGAAAGCTATCCTGATTGAAGCAATTCCGCGCGCTAGTAGCGAGGATTACCGACCCGATTCACGAAATTCCAAGTATTTTCACTGTTAGCAAGGGGATTCTTGCGGAGCGAGTTCGCATGTGACTGTGTCCTCCGGGAACCGCTTCGCATCAAGGATTACGCCGGCCGTCGGGTCGGGTGCTTCCTTGCTTTCTTGCGGAACTACTTAGCGCGCTTTCATGAATCCATATTTGGCAGAAAAGTAGATCTCGACGTGGGGCTTCGACTGCGGAATAAGCTGTGACCTAGTGGGGACTAATTCCGTAGAAAGATATGTAAAACGCTCATGCCGCTCATTGTCAGTCTGTTCACGGCCTTGGAGACGTCTGTCCTTAACAGGAAGACCGCTCTTCGCACGGTTGCGGCATTCGTTTTGCTCTGTCATTGTTTTTCCTGGAGCCAGGCGCCGTCTCCAACTGCACCACCTCGAACCCTTACAGGCGTGGTGAAGTCCGGCAAAACCCCTGTGCCGGGCGTCACCGTGACCGCAACCAATCACACCACAGGACAAAAAGTCATTGCCTGGACTCGGGCTGATGGCAGCTTCAAACTCACCCTGCCCGGTGACGGCGAATACGCGGTGCGAGCCCAGATGGCGGCCTTTGCAACGGCCACGTCGCGCGTGACAGTCGGTCCTTCCAACCAGAATCCTCACCTCGATCTCGAGATCGTCCTGCTCTCACGCTCCGAGTCCCCCCAAGGCAACATGCAAGGAAGAACCGGCGGCGGAGCAGGCAACCGCGGATTCCAGGCGTTGTCGGTGATGCAGAGTGAGGCAGG
>JBEKTC010000341.1:0-4917 GCA_049516475.1 Candidatus Korobacteraceae bacterium
GTTGAATGCAGGCAGCGCTCTGGCGCAGATGTCGTCGCCGGCTCCGGGATCGACCCTGCATGGCAACGTTCAGACATTTACGTGGATCGCAGGAAGTGGCGCATCGGCGTACTGGCTGGACGTGGGGAGCACTCAAGGAGGCAACGACATTTATCAATCCGGGAACCTCGGCAATACGCTGACCACTACGGTCTATAGCCTGCCGGCCAATAACAGCCCAATCTACGTGACCCTGTGGTCCTACGTTGGAGGGCAGTGGTTCTACAACGAATACAATTACACTTCAGCTCCATAAGGATCTGAAACTATCGACACCGTTTTCGACTGGCTGCTTGTGCAAAGGGGCACGGAATTTCATCCGTGCCCTTTACTTTTGCTAAGTCAGTATCGAAGGGTTGGTCCTTTCAAATATTTTTCTATGCGCCCTGTCGTGCGAACAATGCGAGTACAACTAACGTCGTAGAGCCAGATATTATTCTTGACACGAAATCCGCCACAAATTGATATTGCTATGTCGAATTTAGAGCTGGTCTCGCGCCCCTTGTCGGTTCTAAGTCTTCCAAAGGTCTTCTGAAGCCTGCGCGTTTTTCCGGCCCAGCCTTTGTCTCCGTATCAGTAAGAACTATCGTCACAAAGAATAGAGGAATACTGATGACTACTGTCCGCCGCTCCCGCACCGCTTTGTCTATCGCCATGTCTTTCCTGGCGTTGTTTTTATTCTCGCAGGCGTTGTTTGCCGCGACCATCAACACCAATGCGCACCCCGTAGCCCGTATAACCAAACCAGTGAATGATGGCAAACGCGTCGTGCTTCCGGGCCACGTGCCCCGCGTCATCGCCAATGCATCGATCACCGGCAAGGCGATTGATATGGGCCGCATCGATCCCAGCACTCCGCTGCAAGGCATGCGGATCGTATTGCAGTCCAGTCCCGAGCAGGCGCGCGAGTTGCGCCGCGTCCTCGACGAGCAGCAGGACAAACGGACTGGCAACTTTCATCAATGGGTCACGCCCGAAGAGTTTGGCAGCTCCTTCGGTGTGCATGACGATGACATCCAGCAAGTGACCAAATGGCTCACCAAACACGGCTTCACCGTGGACAACGTCACTAAGAGCAAGCGCGTTATCCAGTTCAGCGGGACCTCGGGCCAGGTGGAAGAAGCCTTCCAGACCTCAATTCACAGCTACCAGGTGAAAGGCGAGACTCACGTTTCCGCCAGCACCGACATTTCTGTTCCTGAAGCGCTGGCCCCGGTGATTTCCGGCGTTGATGGTCTGCACAACTTTTTCCGCAAGAGCCACATGGTCGGGGAACAGAAGTTAAGCGACCTCCAGAACAACCTGAAGCTGGGCGGACCGTATTACACTTCCAGCTCCAGCGTTCACTACGTCGGACCGGCTGATTTCGCCACTATCTACAACACCACTCCTCTGCTTGCCGCTGGTATCAACGGTACCGGCCAAACCATCGCGATCGTCGGACGTTCCGACATTCTGATGAGCGATGTGCAGACCTACCGCCAGATGTTCAATCTTCCCGTCAACGATCCCATCTTTATTCACGCGGGTCAGGACAACGGAGTTAACGGGGGTGACGATGGCGAATCCGATCTTGACGTCGAGATCTCCGGCGGCGTCGCTCCCAATGCCACCGTTAAGTTCGTCATCGGAACCCCGACGTTCCTGGTTGACGGCATTACCAACTCCATCGAGTACATCGTCGAGAACAATCTCGCCGATATCATGAGCATCAGTTATGGTTCCTGCGAAGAGGTCGAAGGCGCTGGCGGAAATGCCTTCAACCTTTAGGCCTTCGAGCAGGCAGCCGCGCAGGGCATCAGCGTCTTCGTCGCCGCCGGCGACGGCGGCCCGGCCGGTTGCGATCTTCAGGGAAGTCAAACCTACGAAGTTCTTGGTTATGCAGTCGGCGCCGAGGCTGGTACTCCCTATAGCGTTTCCGTGGGCGGTACGGAGTTCTATGGCGATGGCGGCGCGGGCTACTCCACCTACTGGAGCCCGACCAACAATACAACCTATCTGAGCTCCGCCCTTACCTACATTCCTGAGTATCCGTGGAACGAATCTCGAGTTGCCAGCCCTCTTCCTACGGGCGACAGCGGCTCCGACCTGTGGTCGGGCAGCGGCGGCATTAGCGCTTACTACCTGCGGCCTTCCTGGCAGCAAGGATCCGGGATAAATAACTCAACCGATCCGACTTTAACGCTGGGTAACGGAGCGACTGGCCTGTGGGTCAGCAGTGTTACCATCACCAATCCCGGCAGCGGGTACACCACCGCCCCCACCGTGGCTTTTTCCGGCGGCGGCTGTACGGCTGAGCCGGCCGCGACATCGACGATCAGCGGAGGACAGGTCACAGGGCTCGCCTTCACCGGCTACACCTCCCACTTCGAAGGCTTCGGCTGCACCTCCGCGCCCACGATCGCGTTTTCGGGCGGCGGAGGTACGGGAGCAGCGGCAACGGCGACTGTCGGGCCGATGCAGTATCCTCCGCCGCTTATCTCCGGAGTTCCGCATCGCTTACAGCCTGACCTTGCCTTGAATGCAGCTTCCGGCCATGACGCAACCTTCTTCTGTAGTGAAGGCGTGTGCGAGATCAGCAGTACGGGAGCCTTGGAGGATGCTGGACTCGTCGGCGGCACATCCGTCGCCGCTCCCAGCATGGCAGGCATCCAGGCGCTGATTAACCAGGCCAATGGCGGACGCCAAGGCATGCCTGGATACATCTACTACACGCTGGCAGCAGCCCAGAATGACACCAACTGCAACTCATCAGGACCTCCGGGAGTCGGCTCGAATTGTGCGTTCCAGGACGTCACGCTGGGAAACAATCTGATTTGCGGCCTCTCCGGCGGCAGTTGTACAGCCGCTTTGACGCAAGCCAAGATCGGCTTTAACGCGGGTACGGGCTATGACATGGCATCGGGCCTCGGCTCACCCAATGCCGCGAACCTGTCCAGCCAGTGGAGCAGCGTAGTCTTCAACAGTTCCAGCACTACGCTGAACCTCTCGCAAACCAGCGGGATCAATCACGGGACTGCCATCACTTTGAGCGGAGCGGTCTCAGGCAATGCAGGAACGCCGACCGGCAATGTGGCTTTCATTGCGAGCCAGGGGGCAATTGGCTGGGTCGTTAATCCGAGCACAGGTGCTCCTGCCGGTGACGTACCGGTTACTACTCTCAGTGGCGGAAGCTTTTCCACTATGTTGAATAACCTTCCGGCTGGCACCTACAACGTGCAGGCGCGCTACGGAGGCGACAGCACATTCGCTTCCAGTATTTCCGCTCCGGTGCAGGTGACGGTGAATTCGGAAGGCAGCGGACTTACGATCACTCCGTACTCACTGAACGGAACGGCCTGCGTGATTACACCCACGAGTACGTTCAGCTATGCGTCCAACATCCTTATCCTCCTGAACGTCGCTGGCAATTCCGGTGCGGGCGCTCCGACAGGCACGGTCACCATTAACCTGGACGGAAATCCCCTTGGGACCTATGCTCTGGATTCCAATGGGAACGCTTCAGTTCTGTCCGGGCCCCAAAGCAGCAGTACGAGTTGCCTCTACGGCTACGAAGCCTCCAACGTTGCGAATATCGTTGCCGGCGGCCACACTCTTACCGCTTCGTACTCCGGCGATGGGACCTTTAACGCGACCAACGCAACCCCGGTTCCTATCACGGTCAACCCGATCACTCCCACGATCACGTTGTCGGCCGGAGCGACGCAAATCACCTCGGGTTTCTCTGATCCGCTGGTTGCCACGCTGGGCGTTACTACCCTTACTGGCCAAGCTCCTGCGAGTGCAGCGCCGACCGGTACTGTAACCTTCTACGACACAACCACCAGCACTTCTCTGGGAAGCGCGCCGGTTGTTACCACAAGCCAAACCATCACCGGCACTGGCATCACCACCTACACGGCCACTGCGGCTTTAAGCGCCACCGGTATCACCACGACCGGGGCCAACGCGATCACCGCTACCTACAACGGTGACACCAACTTCAACAGCGTGACGTCTTCGGCGGTCACGGTTACCGTAGGCACGGGGACCGCAACCACCACCACGGTGACTTCCAGCGGCAACCCGACCACGCTGAATGGCCGGCCGACCTTTACCGCAACCATAGCGGGAGGAGCTGGGCCGACTGCCGGCACGGTTACCTTCTACGACGGTACTACGGTGCTGGGAACGGGCACGGTAGGTTCGGGCCACACGGCTACCTTCCGGCCGGCCAGTGGTCAGGCCTTCTTTGGCGGCGCACACAACATTACTGCCACCTTCGGCGGTAACGGCACCTTCATGGCCAGCACGTCGGCCGTGTTCGTGGAAAACGTGACGCTGGGAACTGTGACCCATGCACTGTCTGCCAAGACGGCGGGCAATGCCGGGCAGGCCTACTACTTCACAGACATCATCACCCCCAGCAACACCAACGCGACCTTCCAACCCACCGGCACGGTGACGTTCCACGACGGAGCGACCCCTGTCGGCACCGCTTCACTGACGATCATCGCGGCGGCCAATGGCGGATACGCCCTGTATAACGCCAATGTCGCGGTCACGTCGCTGGCGCCTGGAACACACACCATCACGGCGACGTTCAACGGTGACGTGAACTACTCGGCGAGCACCTCGTCGGGCACAAGCGGCACGCAGACGGTCTACGTCGGCAACGGAAGCCCGACTAATTCGCAGGGCATTTACTCTCCGCTCAGCCCCTCCGCGCTGGCCGGAACTTCGGTCACCTTCAGGTGGTTCCCGATACAACAGCTACATGTGGCAGTCGGGGTCGAGCCCATCAAGGAAGGCCAGTCACCCCGAACTTCAGAAGCAGCTCAGCAAGCGCTAACCGGCGCGAAGCGGCGATACGGGGCACGGACTTCGGTCCGTGCCCTT
>JBEKTC010000342.1:0-4819 GCA_049516475.1 Candidatus Korobacteraceae bacterium
GCAATATAGACGCTGCTTTCGCCGATCTGTAAGCGCCCCAGGCGATGGACGATGCGCACATCGCGAATGGCGAAGCGGCTCAGCGCCTGCGTGGCAAGCTGCTCCATCTGGCGCAAGGCCATTGGCTCATAGGCGGTGTAGTCGAGATACAGTGTGCGGCGGCCGCGCGAGTTGTCGCGCACAATGCCGTCGAAGATGGCCACCGCTCCGTCCTCCGGCCGCTTGATCGCCGCCAGTATCGGTGCAGTATGGATCGTCTCCGAGACAATTTGCGCGTGCCCGGAGATCAGCGGCAACGTGGTTTCGGCGGTCAATGGCCCAGCGGTAATCGCGCCGCCACTCACTGGCGGGATCAGAGCCACTTCATCGTTGTCGCGCAAGACGGTTTTGCCGTCGGAATATTCAAGATTCACGGCCAACGCAATGGGGCCGCGAAACGACTCGAACTTGGGAAAGCGCTGCCGGATCTGGGCGAACAAGTCGGCAACGCATGTGCCCTCGCCAAGCTCGACGACCTCCTGGTCGCGGCCGGCAATCTCCTTCATCATGCCGAAGTAACGCACCTTCACCTGCACGTGTTAAGCATAACCCACGCTGGCGTTGTCGGCTGGGCCGCTGGATCGATCGAGTTCGACTAACCAAAGAGCCTGATTCTCGTCATATCCTGCGGTGAGGTCGGTTCAAAGTTGGTGTAGCCTTGCTTTGAAGGGGCGCGCCTTCAGGCGGTGCGGAAAAAGTCCTGAGAGGCAGCTGTTTGGGTAGTGCGGCGCTTCAGCGCCGCGTCAAGAGTCGCCAATGATGGCGGCCTTTAGGCCCTGAGGTACGGACCCAAAATGGGGGGGAGCCGCTAGATTAGCGGCTTCGGACGAAGTATCCCAGGGCTAAAGCCCGGTTTTTCAGACTTCGTTTGACGCTGGCCTGAAGGCCAGCTCTACCCGAACCAGGATTCTTAGGCAGGCCGTGAAGCCGTGCCCCTTCAAACTCGAAGTACACCAGCAGCATTGGCAAAACTCTAGAGCGCATGGGGGTGGAGATGCAAAACTTCAGCTATGACAACGCCGCTTCACGGTTGAGAATCATGTTGCGACTCTCGGCAAGAACGAAACACCAATTTGCTTTGATATTGCTGTTGTTCTGTTTCGCACTGTCCGCCGTCGCCCAAGTCGATCTCAATGTCCACCCGGCGCCGGACTTCGGCGAGGGGGTCGTCTGGCTGGATGAAGGCGCACCCGCTCCGCATCACATCGCCGACTATCGCGGCAAGGTCGTGCTCGTCGATTTCTGGGAGTACACCTGCATCAACTGCATTCGCGACTTCGGGGTGGTGAAGCGCTGGTATACCAAGTACCACCCGTACGGCTTTGAAGTGATCGGCGTGCACTATGGCGAATTCAATATCGGCTTCGACGTGAACAACGTGAAAGAGGCCGCGCAGCGCTTCAAGCTGCCGTGGCCGGTGGTCGCCGATCAAAAAGGAACGACGTGGAAGGCGTACCAGGCCGATGGTTGGCCCGAGCGATTCCTCATCGACTCGAAAGGCAAGATCGTGATGAAGGTCTTCGGTGAAGGCAACAACCTGCAGATGGAGACGAAGATTCGCGAGTTGCTGGCGGTCGCACATCCCGAAGTGATGAAGGTCGCGCTCGATCCCGCCGAAGATGAGTTCAAGCCGGAGTGCGGGAATACCACGCAGGAGACATACGTCGGCGAGATACACGGGCGCGGCTCGGTGGAGGACATGAATGGGCATCACGCCGGCGAAGAGGTTGACTTCATGCCGCCGCATTCGCCGGCCGATGGAGCTGTGGAGCTGGTGGGACGCTGGAAGATCGGGAGCGACGGCGTGACTTCAGTAGGTAAAGGCGCGGGCGCCGAGGTGCGCTATCACGCGCGATCGATGTATGCGGTCCTCAGCCTGACCGGCGCGAAGCAGGTGCGCGTCAATCTATTCCAGGACGGCGCTCCCATGCCCAAAGACGATGCGGGCGCGGATGTGAAGTTCGACGCCAAGGGAGCCTACCTGGACGTTACCGATGCGCGCGCGTATTACCTGGTGCGCAGCCCGAGATTCACCGCGCACCTGATCTCGTTCGAGCCTGAGACGCCGGGGCTGACGCTGCATTCGTTCACGTATGGCAACAATTGCCAGTTGGAGGACAAGCCCTAGGGGGGCAGCGGTTCGCGCTTCGTGGTTCGCTTTTCGCTCTTCGCCAGAAGCGAATCGCGAAGAGCGTTCTGATGTGTTAATCTCGTTCCGCCTGACGTGCCTTCTACCGCAAAATCCCATTCATCGGCCTCGCCGCTTCACCGCTTATGAAGAGTGAACCGTCGCCACCTGCCGGCGCTTCAGCGGAGACGAACGATTCCAATTCGCGGGCGGCAGAGCGTCGCGCCGCAAGATGGCATGATTCTGTCTGGTGCGATTTAGCGATTGCCCTGGTGGCCGGCTTCTTTTATGCGCTGCTGGTAATGGGGCCGCGTCCGCTGAATCCGCGCAATGTGAATTGGATCGCCTTCGATCCGGCGTATCACTACATCGGCTGGGAGATGTTTCGCCAGGACCCGCATGTTCATTGTCCGGTCACCTACACCGACAGGCTGGGTTATCCGCAGGGCGAGTCTGTCGCGCTGCTGGATTTGAATCCGCTAATGGCCGTGGTGCTGAAGCCGCTGTCGTTTCTGCTGCCGGAGCCGGCACAGTACTTCGGCCTGGAAGTGATTCTCGCCTGCACGCTGCAGTTCTTCTTCGCGTTTCGACTTTTTCGGTTGTTGATAGGTGCCAACCCGGTTGGCGCGGCGTTGTGCAGCGCCTTCTTCCTGCTGGCGCCGCCGCTCAACTACCGCTTCTGGGGACATTACTCTCTCAGCAATCAGTGGCTGCTGGTCGCGGCGCTGTTCGTCTTCGCCCAGGCGCAGCAGCAGTCACCGAGATCGGTCCGCCGGTTTGTGATTTCGGCATGCGTATTGGCCGCAGTGTCCGTGGGCACGAATCCTTATCTTGCATTCCAGGTTGTTCTGATATTGACAGCGGCGGTCGTGAGCCTCCTGTGGCGAAGGCGAATCAGTCTGACGCGATCGGCTGGCGTTGTGGGTCTGCTGGCAGCGATCGGTTTTGTGGTGGCGTACTCGTTCGGTCTGGTGATCAGCGGCGGCAAGGGTTACAGCAGCGGCGGCTATCGCGACCTCTCGATGAATCTGCTGGCGCCGTTCGACCCTCGCACCTGGACGTCGGTGATCTTTCCCCGACTTCACAGCGCCAGTACCGGCCAGTACGAAGGCTACAACTATCTGGGCGCGGGAGTTCTCATTCTCGCTGCGGTTGTCGTGATCGCGGCGATTATCCAGCGCGGAAAATTGTGGAGACCGGACAAACGCTGGCTCGTTCCCCTGGCGATTTCTTGTTTGCTGCTCACGCTGCTGGCGCTTTCAACCAAAATAACGTTTGGATCGACGACGATTGTTGACGTCGATCCCGGCGGAAAATTGTCTCCCTATTTTTCGCCGCTGCGAGCCAGCGGACGCCTGTTCTGGGCGCCTTACTATGCGATCCTGGCGGCGATACTCGCCGCGCCGTTTCTATTGTTCCGCAAGACATGGGCAAATCTGCTGATCGCCGCAATGCTGATTCTGCAATTCGCTGACACCAGCGCGCTGCGGCATTGGGTGCATACGACCATCAGCGAAGATCATCCGTCGCCGTTGAAGTCGCCCATCTGGTCGCAGTTGGGAGCGCAGCATCAGAACCTGATTGTGCTGCCGGCGTGGCAATGTGAGAAAGCCGCCTCACCCGGAGGACCCGAAGGCTACAGGATTTTCGGATTTCTTGCCGTCGAGCAGAAGATGCGGATCAACAGCTATCAGTCGGCGCGATACACAGGAGTGGCGCAGGATTTCCAGTGCTCGCAGGCGTTGACGCAGGTCGAGCAGCAAGGCCTCGCGCCGGATTCGGCTTATGTCGTGACGCCTGAGATTGCCACTGCCATCGCGCAAGGTCCGACTGGGCCAGGCAGATGCCACGATCTGGACCATTTCATCCTGTGTTCTGCGAAGACAGATTTCGGACTCAGTCCGGTGCTGATGACTTCTGAGCAGCGAGTCGAGAACGCAGTCGCCAACCCCGGCTTCGAGGACGGCGAGACGGCGCCGTGGTCCACCAACGGCGCGAAGGCGAGTGTCAGCACCGTAACGGCGCACAGCGGTCAGTACAGCCTGGCTGAAATCGGCGCGGGCACGGTGTATCAGGACATCAACGGGCTGGAGCCGGGCGCGGCCTACACGCTTTCGGCCTGGGTCTCGGGCTCGGCCGGCGACCGGACCAGCGCGCAGATCATCATCTACAATCCCAGCGATAATGTATCGGCCTCATCTCAGCTTTTGTCGAGCAATCCAAGGTGGCAGTTGCTAACGCGTTCCTTTACCGTGGGACGTGAGGGCGCAATTCGAATTCATCTGGCACGTGGACCGGGAGACGGCACGGTGTACTGGGACGACATTCATATTGAACGCGGTTCATCGCGCGACATGGCCGCATTGGGAACTCGGTGAGCATGATTCAGGCAGATTCTAACGAAGCGGCGCCGGCTGCCAACTCGCAAGCTCCCAGCCTTGGGCAGAAACTGCTGTTGCTGCTGTTCGCGGTCTTCTTCTGCGCGATCGTCTTCGTCGCACTGGACGGCGTGTACAGCCACTTTTCGCGGCGTTCGTCGGTGCCAACGCCTGCCGAGCTCTTTGGATGCCTGGGCCGCGATCCCTGGCGCGTGCTGGCGTTGCAGCCATATTGCTCCACCACGCGAGCTTGGGGTCGTGAAAGATACTCGCT
>JBEKTC010000343.1:0-4816 GCA_049516475.1 Candidatus Korobacteraceae bacterium
CCGCCCCTGCAGATACCACTCCGACCGCGCGATTTCGTTGCCGTTCAGGCGGCCGCTGACCCGCACCTTGATTCCCTTGCAGCCAAAGCGCAGCGCCGAATCCACAGCCTTACGCATGGCGCGTCGGAAGCCCACGCGCTTTTCCAACTGCAGCGCGATGTTCTCCGACACCAGTTGCGCATCCAGCTCCGGCTTGTGCACTTCCTGGATATCGACATACACCTCGCGCTTGGTGCGGTTCTGGATCTCCTGCTTCAGCTTGTCGATCTCCGTGCCCTTGCGCCCGATGATGATGCCCGGACGCGCAGTGCGGATGATGATGCGCAGCTTGTTGCCCGGACGCTCAATCTCAATGGAGCTGACGCCCGCCGACTTCAGCTTGTCCTTCAGTTCGGCCTTCAGCTTGATGTCTTCCAGCAGCAGTTTGTCGTAGTCGCGCTCCACGAACCAGCGCGACTTCCACGGCTTCGTGATGCCGAGACGGAATCCGTATGGATGGACTTTCTGTCCCATAGATCTCCTACTTTTTCTTGGCAGGCTTCTTGCCCGCAAACTTTTTCGCTGGAGCTTTCTTGGTGCCCTTCTTGAGCGCCGACTTCTTCGCCGGCGCTTTCTTGGCAGCTTTCTTCGCCGTGGCCGGAGCGCTATCCTCCGCCTTGGTCACCAGGTCACCCTTACCGTTGGGCGAAACCTTTTCCGCCAACGCAATCTCAATGTGGGAAATGCGTCGCTGATAGCGATACGCGCGTCCCATCGGCGCCGGACGGATGCGCTTCATGCGCGGCCCGTCATTGGCGATCGCCCGCGTCACCACCAGGCGGTCAACGTCGACATCGAGGCCCTTCTCGGCGCTGACGTAATTGGCATTCTCCACCGCCGAGCGCAGCAGCTTATACAGCGCCGGCGCGATGCCCTTCTTGGTGAAATTCAGCGTGTCCAGCGCGACTTCCACCCGGCGTCCCTTGATCAGGTCCAGCACCAGGCGCGCTTTCTGCGGCGAGACCCGCACGTAATTCAGTTTGGCTGTGAATTCCATGTCGTTTCCTTATCTCGCTGGCGCGGGCTTGGCCGCGGTTTCCGTTGCCGCTCTCACCGAGTGACCTTTGAAGGTGCGCGTCATGCTGAATTCGCCCAGCTTGTGCCCCACCATGTTTTCCGTGATGTACACCGGAATGAACTTCTTTCCGTTATGCACCGCCAGCGTGTGTCCCACCATCTCCGGGATCACCGTCGAACGGCGTGACCAGGTGCGCACCACCTTTTTCTCGTTGCGCGCATTCATGCCGTCGACCTTGGCCTGGAGGTGCGAATCGATAAACGGACCCTTCTTGGTTGAACGTGCCATAGTCTCTCAGTCCTACTTCTGTCTGCGGGTCACGATGAACTTATCGGTCCGCTTGTTGTTGCGTGTCTTGTAGCCGCGCGTCGGCTGGCCCCACGGGGTCACCGGATGCCGTCCGCCGCTCGTCTTGCCCTCGCCGCCGCCGTGCGGATGGTCCACCGGATTCATCACCACGCCGCGGTTCGTCGGGCGGATTCCCAGCCAGCGCGTGCGTCCCGCCTTGCCGATGGAAATGTTCTCGTGATCGACGTTGCCCACCTGGCCTACCGTCGCCATGCAATCCACCAGCACCTTACGGGTTTCGCCGGAGGGTAGCTTCAACAGCGCGTAGTCGTTTTCTTTCGCGACCAGTTGCGCCTGCGCTCCCGCCGAGCGCGCCATCTGCGCGCCCTTGCCCGGCTTCAATTCGATGTTATGCACCGTCGTGCCGGGAGGAATATTTCGCAACGGCAATGCATTGCCCACCAGAATGTCGGCGTCGGGACCGCTCACTACTTTGGCCCCCACCTTCAGCCCGACCGGATAAACGATGTAACGCTTCTCGCCATCGGCATAATTCAGCAACGCAATGCGCGCCGAGCGGTTGGGATCGTATTCGATCGACGCGACGGTCGCGGGAATTCCGGCCTTGTCGCGCTTGAAATCGATGATACGCAGCTTGCGCTTGTGTCCGCCGCCGTGATGCCACATGGTCAGGTCGCCGGCATTGCGGCGTCCGCCCGTGCGCTGCTTCGGTTCGGTCAACGGCTTATACGGCCGGTTGGTCGTCAGGTCGTCGTTGACCGTCGACGTCGTGAACCGCCGCGACGGAGTTGTCGGTCTATAAGTCTTAATCGCCATGTTCTTACTCGCTTTAGTTACCAGTCACTGATTTGCCAGTCACCAGCCCCTAATCCCTAGTCCCAAATCCCTGCTGCTAGATATTCTCCGCGTACTCGGGCATCTTCTGCCCCGTCTTCAACCGCACATACGCCTTTTTCCAGTCGGGACGATAGCCGGTGAACTTGCCCCGGCGCCGCTCCTTGCCGGTGAAGGTTGCGGTACGCACCGAGTCCACTTTCACTTTGAAAATGCTCTGCACGGCCTGCTTGATCTCGGTCTTGCTGGCTTTCAGCGCAACTTCGAACACCAGCGTCGCTTCCGTTTCCTTTACGCCCAAACCCTTTTCGGTAATCACCGGGCGGCGAATGATCTGATACGCCGACTTCATTTACGCCACCTCCGCTTGTCTGCGCTTCGGTGCCGAGGCCTTCAGCGAGTCCTGCAACTTCTCCAGCGCCGGCAGCGCGAAGATTGCGTTTTCATACCGCAGCAGGTGATAAGGATGGACTTGGTTGCCGGCCAGCAACTCCACGCCTTCCAAATTGCGCGAACTCAGGTGCAGATTGTGGTTCTCGCTCGCCGAGTTTTCCACCAGCAGCGTCGTGCCTTTGGCGTTCAGCTTGTCCAGCGTCTTGCGGAACTCCTTGGTCTTGACTGCTTCCAGCTCGAAGTTCTCCACCACCACCAGCTTGCCGTCAGCCAGCTTCGCCGCCAGGGCCGAACGCAGCGCGCCCAGCACCTTCTTGCGCGGGAACGCATAGTCGTACGAGCGGGGCTGCGGTCCATGCACCGTTCCGCCATGCCGCCACAGCGGAGAGCGAATGGAACCCACGCGTGCGCGTCCTGTGCCCTTTTGCTTCCAGAGCTTCTTGCCAGCGCCGCTTACCAGCTTCTTGTTCTTGGTGGCGTGAGTGCCGGCCCGCTGTCCGGCGCGGTAGTGCTTCACCGCTTCCCACAGCAAGTCCTCGTTCACCGCGCCGAATACTTCGTCGGCCAGCTCAAGAGAGCCAACTACCTCGCCGCCCAGATTCACTACATCAATCGTCGCCATGTCTTTTTCCAGTTGTCGGTTGTCAGTTCTCAGTTGTTAGTTGACGAACCACAACACAAATTCGAGCTTCTCAGTCATCGGACGCCATCAGCAAGACTGACAACTGGCAACCGACAACTGACAACTATTTCTTCTTCGCTACCGCGCGCTTCGAAGCCTTCAACGGATCGACCGTGCCCGCGCCGCTGAATCCACGGCGCTCTCTGGGCGGCTTCTTCGCCTTGGTAATAATCACGTATGCGTCCCTGTGTCCGGGGACCGCGCCTTCCACTACCAGCAGATTCTCGTCTTTGTCGACGCCGAGCACGCGCAGATTGCGGACCGTAACCCGCTCCACGCCCATGTGTCCAGCCATACGCATGCCCTTGAATACGCGCGATGGAAACGCTGACGATCCGATCGAACCGGTAATCTGGAACATCGAGCCATGCGACGCCGCACCTCCGGCAAACTTGTGCCGCTTCACCACGCCGGCGAAACCGCGGCCTTTGCTAGTCCCGGCAACATCGACAAATCTCTCTCCCTCGAAAATATCCACTAGAACTTTGTCGCCGACCTTGGTGCCGTCCTGAGTTTCGGGATCGATCACCACCGGCACTTCGCGCAGAAAGCGCAGCGGCGGCAGATTGTTCTTCGCGAAGTGGCCCTTCATCGCGCCGGTCAGGCGGGATTCCTTCACGAACTCCACCAGGCCGATCTGGGCGGCGTCGTAGCCGTCCTTGTCGACGGTCTTGCGCTGGGTCACAACGCAGGGGCCGGCCTGCAGTACGGTGACCGGGTGAACATCACCCTTGTCATCGAAGAGCTGCGTCATGCCGACTTTCTTTCCGAGAATTCCACCAACCGCCATGTTCGTGTCCTCAACTCTGCTTCCTGATGTCCGGTGATTCTTGCACCGGGGGCTGGGTGCCCCAGCCACAGAAGCTTTGTTTTTCTTAGTACAGCCAGCCTTCAGGCTGGCGTCCAAGCTGACCATTGAGTCCGGTTGGGATTGATCGCCTTCGACGATCAATCCCAACCACAAAAAATATCTCCGTGCACGCGGGGCTAAAGCCCCGCTCTACCACCTACTTATGTTCCTTGCCGAACGCCTTGATCTCTACATCCACGCCCGCCGGAAGCTCCAGCTTCATCAGCGCGTCCACCGTCTGCTGGGTGGGCTCAAGAATGTCGAGCAGGCGCTTGTGCGTGCGAATCTCAAACTGCTCGCGCGACTTCTTGTCCACATGGGGCGAGCGCAGCACGCAGTACTTGTTCTTCACCGTGGGCAGCGGAATCGGTCCCGCGATGGTTGCCCCAGTGCGCGTCGCCGTACTCACGATCTCGCTGGTGGACTGGTCGAGAATGCGGTAGTCGTATGCTTTCAGCCGGATCCGGATTCGTTCTTTGCCAATCACGATAGTTATCTCTCAAAGATCTTTTTGTTAAGGCCGTCTGCGTTTCCGCAACTCGCCTCGCGGCTTTTGCCGCTGATTATTCGGGTGCCCCACTCATTCCAGCTTTTGGAATGAGTGGGAGCGCGTTACGCAATAATTTCGGTAATCGTGCCGGCGCCCACGGTGCGTCCGCCTTCGCGGATTGCGAACCGCAAACCCTTTTCC
>JBEKTC010000344.1:0-4726 GCA_049516475.1 Candidatus Korobacteraceae bacterium
GTTTCCTGTGCCGGTGGTGAAGCCGGCGGCTCAGCGTTCGCCGTTGCCGTCGCGCTGGAGGAGTTGTTCGCCGAATCGACCGTAACTACTTCCGCGATGGTCTTCAGCATCTCTTCGGGTGAGGGCATCGACTTCTTGTTGAAGGGAAAGACGAGGTCGCCGTAGTAACGAACGCCATCGTACGGATCGCTGTAGAAGCGGAAGATAACGCCCTCGTTCCGCACCGTGATATCACTCAACCAGATTTTTTCACCAGCCATGAAGTTGCGCTTTGGCACTTTGGCGGAGTTCACTCCCGGCTGTACCCGCGCCAGATTGAAGTTCCAGACCATGTCGCCGGCCTGAGGTTCGTGGATCTGGCCATCATGGTAGAACCTGGTCGGCGGAAGCAGGATATTCACGCTGCACATCGTCATGCCGTCTTTGTGAAACAGCAGCACGGAGCCGGCCTCAACGACGTCTTTTTTGTCGGCGGTCAGCTTGACCAGCACAAACTGCTCGCGCAATTTCTGCTGCATCTCCGCTTTGGGATTAGCGTTGCCAGCCATCAGCCAGGAGGCGGTACCGGCCAGAAATGAGACTGCAACCAAGCAGGCGAACCTTCGCATTACGGGCTCCTTCGCTCACATATTGCGCCAGCGGCAGCTACTGAACATCCGTGACCTTGCCGTTGATAAAAATCACCTTCATGTCGGGATAATAGTCAATTTCCTTTGTTCCCAGGCTGACGACCTTCTGCGGCTGTCCCATGATGATCACCACCTGGTCCCTGGTTTGGCCCTTCGAAATTGTCTTGGGTTGCGCCGGTGGCGCATCGGGCGGCGGCGGAGGTGGCGGGATGGGCGGCATCGTTGGCGGCTGTGACGGCGGGGCGGGCGCCTGCTGCGCTGCGGCATTCTCGTCAGGCTGCGCCGCGATGGCTTCCGCGATGGTCTTCATCATCTCGTCGGCTGGAGGCATCGTGTGCTTGGGATAGGGAAACTTCAGCTTCCCGTAGTAACGAACATCGTTGATGGGGTCGCTGTAGAACTGGAATATGACTCCATCCTCCTGAACATCGAAGCTCTTGACCCAAAACTTTTCGCCCTTTACGAACTTGCGTTGTGGGATTTGACTGATATCGCCCGCCAGGGCGACCCAAGCAAGGCTCGCTCCAAATCCAAAAGAAATCTTTCCGCCCTTGTAGGTGTTGGTAGGGGGTACCTTGGCGGCGGTGCTGCACATTTCAAGATCGTCCTTCTGCAGCACCAGGACGGAGCCAGCACCGGCGATGTCTCCCTCGGCGTTAATGCTGGTCAGTTTGAATTGCGAATTCAGCTTTTGCTCGAGTAATTCTTTTTGGTCGGTGGTCTGCGCGGAAACTGGGTGGGATAATCCTGAAGTAAAAACAATGCACAAGCCGACTGCGAAGAGACCGTATTTCAACATCGGTTCACCTCACATTAGACTGCGGAAATGTCGATTCCGAGCTGCAAGAACGCAAAATTATACGCCCGAGGCGAGTGACCGACAAGAATCTGTCAGGCATTGTTACCCAACAAGTGGAAATTCCAACCCAAATCGGGACTCCCCAATGGCATCTAAATGGGAAGGGAGGGATTGTTATGCAAGGGAAATTCCTGAATCGCTTCCTGCTTTTGGCTCTATTGGCTGTCTGTATTTGTGGAATATGGAGCGGAAGCGGCCGGCTGCTTACGATCGAATTTTCCGCTTCCCAACTCCGCGCAAGCCAACAGCTTCCGCTCGACTGTGCCTGCCGTCACAATCGCTTGTGACCAACTTCCGCGTCTGGCGCTCACCGCTGTTCTAGATTCAGGTTAAGTGCGGTTTCACCCGGGGACTTTTCTGCCGCGTCGAGAACCTGCGCTCCATCGAGGGCCTGCCTGACAGGCAAAGGGAAAACAATGGCTGCAACTCTTATCGCTCCCGCGCAAATCTCCTCGGAAGACATCCAGTTAGCCTTGCAAGGATTCGTCGCCCGGGACCGTATCCTGGTCCGGCCGATCGATGTAATTGCCTATGCCTCCGATGCCAGCTTCTATCGCCTGATACCCAAAGCTGTGGTACTGGCGAAAGATCTTGAGGAGATCCGTGCGCTGTTCGCGCTGAGTCAACAGACGCGCATTCCACTGACGTTCCGCGCTGCTGGAACCAGCTTGTCGGGCCAATCAATCTCCGACGGACTGCTGGTGGAGGTGGCGCGCCACTGGCGCGAGCTAAAGGTGGAAGAAGGTGGCAGCAAGATTCGCGTACAGACAGGGGTTATTGGATCGCGCGCCAACCAGGCGCTGGCGCTCTACGGCGCGAAGATCGGGCCCGATCCGGCATCCATTGCCACTTGCACCATGGGCGGAATCCTCGCCAACAATTCCAGCGGGATGTGTTGCGGCGTCGAACAAAACGCCTATCACACGCTTAATTCCATGACGTTCATGTTGCCGTCGGGTACCGTCATCGACACCGCGCTCCCCGGTGCGGATGATGAGTTTCATGCCCGCGAACCAAAGCTGGCACGCGGTATTTTGGAGCTGAAGGCGAAGCTGGAGCGGAATTCAGCGTTGCGCGAACGCGTCCGCAACAAATACCGGACGAAGAACACTACCGGTTATTCGCTGAATGCGTTCCTTGACTTCGACCGCGCGGTCGATATCTTCCAGCATGTGCTGATTGGTTCCGAAGGCACGCTGGCCTTCATTGCCGAAGCGGTGATGAACACTGTGCAGGACCTTCCCGTGAAGTACACGGGCCTGCTGCTGTTCCCCGATTTGTACGCGGCTGCGGCGTCGATCATTCCCCTGCGGCAGGCGGGAGCCAAGGCACTGGAGATCATGGATCGCGCTTCATTGCGCTCGGTGGAAAACAAGGCCGGCGTTTCCGCCTCGCTTCGTTCTCTGCCGGAAGGGGCGGCCGGATTGCTGGCGGAGTTTCAATCGGCCGACGAAGGCGAACGCTCCGAACTCGAGAAGCTTGCCGCCGAAGCCATCGGCGGACTTGACCTGTTCGAGCCGGCACGCTTTACCCACGTTGCGGGCGAACAAGCCCTGTTGTGGCAGATTCGGGCCGGCATGTTCCCGTCCGTCGGTTCGGTACGCAAGAGCGGGACGACCGTGATCATCGAAGACGTCGCCTTCCCGGTTGAAGCCCTGGCCGACGCAGCGCACGATTTGACGGGACTCTTTCGCAAACATGACTATGACAACGCCATCATCTTTGGGCACGCCAAGGACGGCAACTTGCACTTCGTCATCACCCAGGCCTTCAACAGCCAGACGGTGATCGACCAGTATGCGTATTTTATCGATGACGTGGTGAAGCTGGTGGTCGAGCGCTACGACGGAGCGCTCAAGGCCGAACACGGCACGGGACGCAACATGGCGCCGTTCGTCGAGACCGAGTGGGGACCGGCCGCCTACGAAATCATGCGGCGGCTGAAAGAGCTGGCCGATCCTGACAATCTCCTGAACCCGGGCGTCATCATCAACCCCGATCGGCGGGCCCACCTTGCCAACCTGAAACAACTGCCGTCTGTGGAGCCCGAGATTGACAAGTGCATTGAGTGCGGCTTCTGCGAGCCAAAATGCCCCAGCCGCGAACTGACGCTGACTCCGCGTCAGCGGATTGTGGTGCGGCGCGAGATGGCGCGCTTGCAGGACGGCAACGATCACTCCGAGCTTTACGGCAGCCTGGAGCGTGAGTTCCCCTACATGGCGCTCGACACTTGCGCCACCGACGGCCTCTGCGCCACGGCCTGTCCCGTGGGCATCGATACCGGACAACTGGTCAAGCGCTTCCGCAGTGCTCGCGTCTCCCCTAGAGCGCAAGCATGGGCAGCGCACATCGCCAACAACTTCGGGTTGACCGAGCGTCTCTTGCGGATGGCTCTGCGAATGGGACATGCGGCTGAGAATGTGATCGGTCCCGGCGGAATGCGCTCGGTTACCGGTGCGATGAAGCGCGTGCTGGGAGACAACCTGAGCGAATGGATGCCGGATACCCCTTACGCAGCCGGCGCTGTGCCGAGGACGCAACGCGCGCGAGCGGTTGCGGTTTACTTTCCCTCCTGCATATCGCGTGTGATGGGACGTTTGCCCGGCGAGCCCGCTGACCGTTCGTTGATGGAGGTCATGGTCGATGTCGCCGGCCGCGCCAATGTTCCGGTTTACATTCCGCGTGATGTCGCCGGCACGTGCTGCGGCACGCCGTTTTCGTCCAAGGGATTTACCCGCGCTCATGCCATTGCCGTGAATGCCGCGGTCGAGAAATTCTGGAAATGGTCGGAGAAGGGAAGGCTGCCCATCGTGATCGACACCAGCCCCTGCACCTACGGCTTCAAGAACGCCCGGCCTTACCTCACGCCGGAGAACCAAACCCGTTTCGACAAGATGGTGTTTCTCGACAGCATCGAATTCGTGCACGACGAGCTCCTGCCTAAGCTGCACGTCAAGTCGAAATCGCGTTCCGTCGCGCTGCATCCCGTATGTTCGGTGACGAAGATGGGAATCGCTGCCAAGCTGGAAGCGATTGCCCGCGCCTGCAGTGGGCAGGTGACGATCCCGCTCGACGCGGGTTGTTGCGCTTTCGCCGGCGATCGGGGGTTCCTGTTTCCTGAGCTGACGCAAGCGGCCACGAAGCACGAGGCCGCGGAGATCAAGGCCCAGCGTCCGGACGAGTGCTACTCCAGCAGCCGGACTTGCGAGATCGGCATGACTCGCGCCACCGGACAGAT
>JBEKTC010000345.1:0-4716 GCA_049516475.1 Candidatus Korobacteraceae bacterium
ATCGGGCGCGAAGTCGTCTCCGGCGACGAACTGCAACGCCGCGTGGAGACCGCGCCGGAAACTTTCAGCGCCAACGTGCTGTTGCGCCCGGTGCTGCAAGACTACTGGCTGCCCACGCTGGCCTACATCGGCGGGCCTGCTGAGGTGGCATATTTTGCGCAAGCCGCCGTGGTCTACCAGAAGCTGCTGGGCCGCGTCACGCCCATCCTGGCGCGCATGAGCGCAACCCTGGTCGAGCCGCGCATCGAGCGCCTGCTGACGAAGTACCAGGTCGATCTGCCCGAACTTTTTCACGGTGAATGCCAGCTTCGGGACTGCATGGCGGCGCGCGCGTTGCCGCCTGAGCTGAGGCAGGACTTCGAGCAGGCGAGGCGTGCGGTGGAAGTAGCCATGCAGCGCGCGAGCGGCTCGTTGCAGAAGCTCGACCCCACGCTGGTGGAAGCTGCCGCACGCGCGTCCAGCAAAATGCGCTATCAAATTGACCGGCTGGAGAAGCGCGCCGCGCAGGCCGAGTTGCGCCGGACCGAGATCATCACCCGCCATGCGGCGCAGATCGAAAACGCGGTTTATCCCAACAAGACGCTCCAGGAGCGCGAGATCGCTGGGCTCCACTTCTACGCGAAGTACGGGCCGGAGTTGATCAGCCGGCTGGTAGAGCTGGCGCAGACCCGCTGCCCGGAACACAAAGTGCTGGTGTTGGCCGGTTGACTCGCAAAAATCGTGCAAGAAATGTTGCCCTTGGCTGTCTTTCCGAGGTAAAATCCCCGCAACATGGCTTGTTTGGGTAAGCCAACGTAAAACCAGGGTCCGGCATCTCACGTCTGAAGTTTGGAGTGCCAGCCATGCATAGCGAAGAGCTCTTTAAGCAAGTGGAGCGGCTCTTACAGCGGAAACTGTCGCCGGAAGAGTGCAAGTTCCTTATCGTTGCCAGCCAGGTGAACAACCCGAAAAAACAGGCGCTCGCCAAGGGGGCGACGGCAAATCCTAGAGTTGCGTAGTAAGCCCTTGTAGTAAACCCACCTCGACGACCGCTCGCGGCCGATTGCCGATGGCGGTGGCCTATCTGTTATATTTGGCCTTCATCCCCCCGCAGCGAGCCTGCAGACAGGAGCGGCATCATGGCGAAAAGTGTCAACAAAGTCATCCTTATCGGGAATCTGGGCAAGGACCCGGAGGTGAAGTACACCCCGAGCGGCATGGCGGTAGCACGATTCTCCGTGGCCACCACGGACCGCGTAAAAGACAAAGAGGGCAACTGGCAGGACCGCACCGAGTGGCACAATCTGGTGGCGTTCCAGCGCACCGCCGAAATCGCCTCCGAGTACCTGAAGAAGGGCAACAAGGTTTACATCGAGGGCCGGTTGCACAGCGACTCCTGGGACGACAAGGAGACTGGCCAGAAAAAATATAAGACAGAAATCATCATCAACGACCTGGTGCTGCTGGGCGGCGCACGCGAGGGCGGCGGCGAAGGCGGCGGCTACAGCGGCGGACGCTCAGGAGCGGCCAAGTCCTCCTCCGGCGGCGGCGGCTTCGACCAGCGCACGCCCGAGAGCGAAGCACCACCCGCTGCGAGTTCCGGTGGGCCGGAGATCACGGACGAAGACATACCGTTCTAGAAGGAAGCTGTCAGCTATCAGCCGTCGGCCGTCAGTTCCCGGGAAGCTATTTCGGCGGCTGGCGCCTATGCGTAGGCTAACGCGTGCGAACGGGTTCCAGCTGCCCTCTGCTGCTGTGTGGAATACTGCGTAATACATGGTATTCTTCCTGTCATGGACAAACAGACGATCACGTTTCGCGCCGATCCCAAGAAGGTGAAGGTACTCGACCGTCTGGCACGATCGCTTGATCGGGACCGCAGTTATGTTTTGAACGAAGCCGTCGAACAGTATCTGTCGGTACACCAGTACCACCTCGAGCAGATCGAGAAGGGTCTGGAAGAAGCTCGTGCGGGGAAACTGGTCGACTACGACAAGGTCAAAGCTGGCTGGAGGAAGCGGCTCGACCGATGAAAGTTCGCCTGACCCCTCGGGCGTCCCGGCAACTGCTTTCCGCTTACGACTATCTCCAGGCCACAAACAGCTCAGCCGCCGCTTCGCAGATGAGGCGGATCTTCAGCTCGATTGACCTTCTGGAACGATTCCCGCTGGCAGGACGTAAGGGCAGGATTGCGGGCACGCGGGAGATGGTCGTGCCGAGAACGCCATTCATCGTCGCTTACGTAATCGTCGGGAAAGAGATTCAGGTGCTGGCGATCTTGCACGCATCGCGACGCTGGCCGGCGTCGTTGTAGATCATCGGAGCCTCACAGCATCTGGGTGCCCCACAGGTCATGCAGATGCAGCACGCCTTGCAGGCGGCCGGTGTCATCGACGACGGGCAGGGAAGTGATTTTCTTCTGCTCCATGATGTCGAGGGCGGCGATGGCGAAGATCTCCGGCCCGACGAACTTGGGTGAGCGCGTCATGCACTGCGCTGCGGTCAGGTCGAGCACCTCTTTGCCGTGATGCTCCAGCAGGCGGCGCAGATCGCCGTCGCTGATGAGGCCGACCAACTTGTCACCTTCCATCACCGTCGTCATCCCCAAGCCCTTGCGCGACATCTCGTAGATCACCTGGGCCATGGGAGTCGCGGGCCCGACGCGAGGGACCGCATCGCCGGTGTGCATCAGCGACGAGACGCGAGCGAAGCGCTTGCCCAGCTTGCCGCCGGGATGCAGATTGGCGAAGTCTTCCTCTTTGAAGCCGCGGCGTTCGGAGAGAGCGACGGCCAGGGCGTCGCCCAAGGCGAGCATGGTGGTGGTGGAGGCCGTGGGCGCGAGGCCGAGCGAGCAAGCCTCGTGCGCGACCGAACAGTCCAGAGCGATGTCGGCGGCCTGCGCCAGGGTGGAGATACCCAACCTCCCCTGCGGAGCAGGACGGGGCACCCGCACGTCCGGAGTGGAGTGCAGTTCGTCGCACGTCATGGCAATCAGCGGGACGCCGAGGCGCTTGACGGTGGCCAGCAACTGCAGGATCTCGCCGGTCTCGCCGCTGGCCGAGAGCGCCAGCACGACATCGCCGCGCACAACCATGCCAAGGTCGCCGTGCATGGCCTCGGCCGGATGCAGGAACAGAGCGGGACTTCCCGTGGAGGTGAGTGTGGCAGCAACTTTGCGCGCGATCAATCCACTCTTGCCCATGCCGGTGACTACGACGCGTCCCGCACAGTTGTACAGCAGCTCAACGGCGCGGTCGAAGCTGGCGGACATGGGTCCGGCCAGGCGATCAGCCAGAGCGCGCAACGCCTCCGCTTCAATGCGAACCACATTCTCGCCGACATTTTTCATCTGTATTTGCGCGGCAGCATAGCGACTCGGCTGGCTCATGGTGCGACCGTCTTCGATCGGGTATCAGGCATCACGCCGCGCGAGTCAAAGACGACCACCTGCTCCGCGTTTGGGCCGCCAGTCAGAGGAACATTCTTGCCGTTGAAAGAGACTTCCACGGCGCCCGCATTACCAGTGTAGAAGACGACCTGGCCGGTGGCATGAATCGTCCTCACATCCGGAGGCTTGATGATGCCACGAACCACATACTTGCCGTCGGACTTGACCGACACCCAGGCACTGTCTTTGGGGCGAACGATCACTTCGAACGGAGCTCCGGCGGGAATGTTGACGGCAGAGCTTTCCGCGGGAGGTTTCTGCGGCGGTATAGTTGCTGGCGGAGGCACGACAGCGGCGGCTGCAGAAGATGCGGGCTGCGTCGCAGCGGGGCCGGTGGGCGAAGTCTGGACTTGTTGAGCGGAGGAAGCTTGGCCCGGCGCAGGTCCGCCGCCGCCGGCAACGGGGGCAGCAGAACTCGCCGGCTGCTGGGACACATCAGGGTTCGCCGGTATTGCGGCCCGCTTCTCCCGATCATTCTGACGGTCCTGATAAACCTTCCAGCCGCCAATTCCTCCTGCGATCACGACCAGCAGGATCAGAACAGGCAGGACCGGGAAACCCGAGCGCTGCATGGGCCGGTTGGAATGAATGGAAGCGTGTTGTTGCGCGATGACGCGAGTGTCGGGTGGAACTTCATTCGCCGCCTGCATGTACTCGGCGACAGCTTCGTCCTCATTCATGCCGACGCATTTGGCGTAGGCCTTCACATAAGACTTATTGAAGATTCCGCCGGGCAGGAGATCGAACTGCTCCTCCTCCAGGGCGAGCAGCAGGCGGCGTCCGATTTTGGTGGTGGCGACAATCTGGTCGAGAGAGACGCCGCGCATCTCTCGTTCCCGACGCAGTCGCTCGCCAAATGAGCCCACGTTGTCCCTCGCTGCAATTAGTCTACCCGGATTGCCTGCCGAATCATAAGAAGAGCGCGTGGCAGTGTCAAACCGCGGCGTTGCCGGGTAGTGGGTCAGTTTGAAATTCACGCGCTTACTGGTGTTGGGTGGAGGCCGCGGAAGAAGTCGAAACAGCAGATCCCTCGTCGGCCTGAAGGCCTCCTCGGGATGACAAATAGAAAAGGGCGGCGCATCGGCACGACTGAACAGGCCGCTGAAAAAGTCGATTTGTTAGTCATGTGCCGCCGGCTAAAGCCGGCTCGGGAAGAAAAATAAAGGGCTTATCGGCACGACTGAAGTCGTGCCCTGACACAAGGCGTTTGCATCGCAAACCGTGTCGCCGCTACGCGGCTCGAGTCAATCTCCCGCTAGACCCGGGGCTAACTTCATAGCTGCCGCTGG
>JBEKTC010000346.1:0-4708 GCA_049516475.1 Candidatus Korobacteraceae bacterium
CCACGAGAGTTGAGTCCTCAGGCGAGAGCGCTCCAATCGGACCGCGAAGCCGCAACTTTGACACCGTCGTGATTTGATCCGCCATCGCTTTTCGTTGTTCTCCGTTCAGGGTGACAAACGCCTGCCCAGGGTAAAGCTTCGCGGTTTTGCTGGTAAGCGGCACAACCACGACTCGGTTGAGCACGGAGTTGGCGGCATCATTGCTAATGATGACGGCGGGGCGCGTCTTTTGGATCTCGCCACCGATCGAAGGATCGAAGGAAACCCACCACACCTCACGCCTATTCATTCGCTTGATCCGCTATCAAGCCTTCACTCCACTCGTGAGCTTCTCGTTCATGCTCGCTGTCTTTGGCCATTGCTTCATAACCAGCCTTGAGCTCATCGTAGTTTCCGTGAGCCAGCTTGCGAGCCGCTTCTAAGACGGTATCCTGCAGTTCGTCAGGCACAATGAACCAGGTGGGAACCCCGCGAGCTTGCGGCGTACCAATTCCCGGTCCGCCCGGCTCGCCATTCCACCGAATCCCGACTGCATCCTTGTGATCCCAAGACAGCGTGGCAACAGCCCAGCTCTGTTCTTTGGGACCTGCGTCAAACACTACCTCAACGTCGTCAACTAGTTGCTTGGGTGAAAGAACGGTCTTTGGGTCAATGTACGACACGATTGTTGCTCCTTTCAGATAATCCATATCATACGTATAATACGGATGTTCTGACAAGGAGAAGTTAGTTCCTCAGCGTCTTGCCCGTCTTCAGCGTGTATTGAATCCGCTCTTGCGTCTTCTTCTCGCCGCAGAGCGACTTGAAGGCCTCGCGCTCCAGGTCGAGCAGGTATTGCTCGCTGACCAGCGTGCCCGGATTCAGCGCGCCGCCGCACAGCACCTCCGCCACTTTGTTGCCGATCTTCACTTCGTGATCGGTAATAAACTCGCCTTCGTGCATGATGTGCACCCCCAGCTTCAGCGTCGCCAGAATGCTTTCGCCGGGCGCGGGAATGTCGGCACGCGGCACCGGCGCGCGATAGCCCTCGTGCACCAACTCCAGCGCGCGCTCTTTCGCGTCGGTGAGCACACGTTCCCTGTTCATAGTGATGTCGTCGCCGCTGGAAAGGAATCCGAGATTGCGCGCTTCGAAGGCTGACATCGAGACCTTCGCCATGGCCACGACCTCGAACGCCTGCTTCAACGCTTCCATCAGCTCGACACTCTCGCCGCGGCCAGCTGGGCGGATGTGATACGCCTTATCGAGCGCGCGCAGCGTCATCTCTTTGCAGCCTCCGCCACCGGGCAGCAGGCCGACGGCAACTTCTACCAGCCCAGCATAAAGCTCGGCGTGCGGCTGTCGAGCGGCCGCGTGCAGCGTGATCTCTGTGCCACCGCCCAGCGTCATACCAAACGGCGCGGCGACCACCGGCTTGGAAGAAAACTTGATCGCCTGGGTCATGCCCTGGAACTGGCGAATCGCGAGATCGACTTCGTCCCACTCTTCTTCCTGGACGGCCATCAGCAGCATCATGATGTTTGCGCCGACGGAGAAATTCGCCGCGTCGTTGGTGATGACGAATGCGTCGAAGTTGTCGCCCGCACCGCCCGGCTTCAGGGTCTGCGTGATCATCTGTACGATGTCGCCGCCCAGCGAATTCAACTTGGAGTGGAACTCGATGCAGCCCACGCCGTCGCCAATATCGACCAGCGAAGCGCCTGCGTTCTTCTTGACGACCAGGCCAGACTTCTTCGCGACCGCAACCGACCACACGCCTGCCGGAACTTTCTCGGAATGATAGTTACCGCTGCAAACATCGAAGAAGGCGCGTCCGCTTGGAGCCTTGGGATCGTCGGCGTACCACTTCTCGTGACCCGAGGCCAGAAGCTTCTCGACCTTGGGCGAAACCGGTTTGCCCTCGACCTGCATCCGCTTGACGGTCTTGGCGACGCCGGCGGCGTCCCACAATTCAAATGGCCCCATCTCCCAATTGAAGCCGAGCTTCATGGCGCGGTCGATTTCGACGATCGAGTCCGAGATCTCGCCGATGCGATTCGCGGCGTAGGTCCAGAGATCCGACAGGGCCGACCAGAGGAAAATACTGGCCTTGTCCTTCGACGGCGCGAGCAGCATCCTCAGCCGCTCCGGCAAATCGTCGACGGTCTTCGCCATCTCCAGCGAGGGAAACTTCGGCCGCTGCGAAGGCCGATATTCCATCGTCTTCCAGTCGAGTGCGAAGATTTCTGTTTTGCCGTCTTTCTTGTTCTTGCGGTAGAAGCCGCCCTTGGTCTTGTCACCCAGCCATTTGCGTTCCAGCATCTGCAGGAAGAAGCTGGGCAGCACGAGATCGCTGCGCTCGTCGTGGATGTTTGTGGTGGCATTGCGCACGACGTGTCCCAGGATGTCGAGGCCGACAAGATCGGTGAGGCGAAATGTCGCCATCTTCGGCCAGCCGACGGCGGTGCCCGTCAGCGCATCAACTTCCTCGACGCTGAGGTCCATCTCCTGCATCAGGCGCATGACGTTGAGCGCGGAGAACGTCCCAATGCGGTTGGCGATAAAGTTCGGCGTGTCCTTGGCATGCACCACGCCTTTGCCCATGTAGAGGTCGCAGAAGTGCGCGATGGTCTCCATCGCCGCAGGATCGGCGTCAGGAGTGGGGATCAATTCCAGCAACCGCATGTAGCGCGGCGGATTGAAGAAGTGAGTGCCAAACCAGTAGCGGCGGAAGTCGTCGGGAAAGCCTTCGACGATCTTGGCCACAGGCAGCCCGCTGGTATTGGTTGTGATGATGGTGCCGGGCTTGCGGATCGCCTCGATCTTGCGTAGCAGGCTGCGCTTGATCTCCAAATCTTCGATGACGGCCTCAATGATCCAGTCGACGTCGGCCAGCTTCTGCAGATCGTCTTCAAAATTCCCGATCGTCACCAGGCGGGCGAGCGAAGGTTCGAAAAATGCCGCAGGCTTCGACTTCACCGCAGCTTCCAGACCGGCGGCTGCAATACGATTGCGCGCCGGCCCGTCGGCATCGGGAGGAACGATGTCGAGTAGATACGAAGGAACACCGGCATTGGCCAGGTGCGCGGAGATGCGAGCGCCCATAGTGCCCGCGCCCAGAACGGCGACTTTCTCAATCCGTCTTAGCATGAGATCTAAATGACTCCGGCTCAATCAACGTGAAGCGTTATTCTGACTAGCGTTTTGATCTGCGGCAAAGGCTTGCTGTGATATGAATTTGATTGAACGAAAAGCAGAATCGCTGCGGTGTTTCTTGGGAAAACCCTCGGCACGGCTCTCCTCGTAAATCAACAACGGCATAATAAAGCGGCTCAAAATACAAGCAGCGCGCGCCGTAAGATGTGGGGTGAGGATGGCAACGACGCGCGCCGTATTAAATTGAATTGATACTAATGAATGAGGGCTCATTCAGTCAAGCTAAATCGTCATAAATCTTATTCCCATATTGGGCTAGGAGATCAGCTTGGCAAGAAGGAAGGCTGCTGCGGCCGCAAGTCCTCCAATTACAATTGTTTGCGTGGCAGAACGACCGGCCCTGGAGCCGGTGAAGCGGCCCTTGATGTACCCGAAAACTCCGAGGGCAATTAGTGTCACGACGACGGAGCATAGCAGCGCCGTCCGCACGGAGTGCAGTGCCATATAGGGCGAGAGGGGAATAATGCCTCCGGCAACGTAGGATGCCGCGATGGTCGCCGCGCTCTGGAGCGCGCGCTTGGGATCGGGCTCCTCCAATCCCAACTCGAAGCGCATCATGAAGTCGACCCACTCCTTCGGCTTGCGAGTCAGCGCCTGCACTACTGGGCCGCTCTCTTCACGCGAGAGCCCGTAGTCGGCAAACACCTTCTGCACCTCGCGCGCTTCCTCGTCGGGAACGTCTTGAACTTCTTGCATCTCACGTTGCCGTTCGCTGGCATAGTGCTCGGCATCGCTCTTGGCGGCCAGGTAGCCGCCCAGTCCCATGGCGATCGATCCGGCAGCGATTTCCGCCAAGCCGGCGATCACGACGATGCGGCTGTTATCGACCGCGCCCGACAGTCCCGCCGCCAGGGCGAACGGCACCGTCAGCCCGTCGGACATTCCAATGACGACGTCGCGGACCACTTCGCCCGCGGTGAAATGGTGCTCAATGTGAGGGGTTGGCGGCATGTTCTCCTACCTCGGGATGAGCGGTCACGTACTGTAGCGCACGCTCGGCGACTTCCTTCTCACCCTTGTAGCTGAGCAGCGTGGCTGCCTTATCGAGGGGTATCCAGAAGGCGCGCTGCACTTCGACTCGCATTTCCGGCTTGATGTTTCCCAGCTTCCCCGCGCGATAGAGCAACAGGTAGAAGCTGACGATTTTGAAGACGCGAGCGCGATCGCCCCAGGTGCGCACGTAAACGTACTTGATGTCGGCGAGTTTGCTGATGAGGTCGGCGCGCAGCCCGGTTTCCTCTTCGACTTCGCGAAGAGCGGTCTGGTCGGGCTTTTCACCGGCATCGATGGCGCCTTTGGGCAGGGCGATGATCGCAGGAGGAACTTTCTTGCTCGGGCGGGTGGCCTTCGCCGCTGCTTTCTTGGGACGCTCCATTTGGGGTTCGATGACAGCCAGGAACCAGCGGCCACGCATCTTGCGCAGCACCACACCGCCAGCCGAGAACTCGCGCACCATGAGCGACTCCAAAGGACTGGCTAGTTTGGCAGAGTCGGGCGACGGTGACAACCGGAA
>JBEKTC010000347.1:0-4686 GCA_049516475.1 Candidatus Korobacteraceae bacterium
GCCACCGGAATTGTCCAGTCCTACATTCACGTTGGCAGCGCGAAAGCCTTCAACCCGCAGATTGTCTATCAGGTGCTTAATGAGGCGCGCGCGGCATATTTATCGAGCTACCGAATCATGATGCTGATCATGGCAGGCGCCATCGCACTGATCGGTGGGCTCATCTACTGGCGCCTTCCCTCGGGCAAATCACACGCTTAGAAACTTGAGGGGGAAAAACAGTGGCGAATCACGAAACGCAAAGCGAAAAGCGGGCGGGGCAATCAGCTGCCCTAGCCTCTTACCGCGACGGTCGTCCCCTCGATGTGGTGCAGTATCTGCAAGCCAAGGTCATCCTGAAGCCGGACCGCTTTACTTCTGCGCAAAGCCTGCGGGATTTTGGCAAGCTCGTGCAACGAACGGCAAGAAAAGTCGGCGTTGGATTCATCGCCAGCCCCAGGGCGAAGGGCAGACCTGCCATTCGCGAAATTGTTTTCGGGGACACCAGCGACTACCGCCTCTATAACAACGCGTTTATCCTGCGTCGCCGCATCTGTTATGTCGATGGCTTCCCCGCGGGGGATCCTGAAATCGTCTTCAAGTTCCGCCATCCCGATGCGCAGAAAGCGGCTGCGATGGACGTGCGCCCCAATATCGCAGGCAAGTACCGCATCAAGTTCAAAGTGGAGGCGCTGCCGCTAAAGGATGCGGTCGGCGGGTATCGCTTTCTCTATTCCCACAACTGTCAGTTCGGCTTGAGCCAGATGCACGATGCCGACAAAACCTCCATCGCCACGCTCAGCCGTGTCTTCCCTGTGCTGGCCGCTCTCCATTTACCCGGTGAAGAAAAGGTCGGAGTGGTGAGCGAGGCCATCGTGGAAGAGGTCCTTCTGGAACTTGGCCAGCTGAGTTTTGGAAAGGGCGTTGAAGCCAGGTGCGGCGTAGCTCTGTGGCGTACCCGCGGTGAGCATCAGCCGCTGGTGGGAGAGTTTTCCTATCAGGCCAAATTCGATCGCCGCAAGCCACTACACAAGAAAGCAAGAAAAATATGCGAACAATTCTTCATCACATTGCAGCTTGATGTGAAGGATTGGATTGCGCTGGGTACAACCAAGACCGGCATGGTTTACCGCCTGAAGGGCAATCCACCGCAAAGCCATGAATAGGATTGCGGTACTAGGGTGACACGGACAACACCACGTTTTAAGGGCGAGAACACGAGGAGCAATTATGACGGCAGGCAACTCGACTACAGCAGGCAAAATCTACCTCGGCGGCGACATCATCACCATGGATGAAAAAAACCCGGCCGCGGACGCGGTTGCGATCAAGGATGGAAAGATTCTGGCTGTCGGCTCGAAGGCCGATGTACTGAAGACCGGAGGCGCGTTTACCGAGATCGTCGACTTGGGCGGCCGGACTCTGCTGCCCGGCTTTATCGACGGCCACAGCCACTTTTTTCAGGCGGCAATGATTGCGGATTACGCCAACGTTTCCGCTCCTCCTGTTGGGACGGCCAGCAGCATTGCCGGAATCGTCAGCGTCCTGAAGGAACATGTCGCGAAAAAACCTCTGAAGCCCGGTGAATGGCTGGTCGGTTACGGTTACGACGGTTCTGCCCTATCGGACGGACGCGACGCCACACGCGACGACTTCGATCCGTATTTCGACAATCCGATGGTGTTGGTACATGTCTCGGGTCACGGTTGCGTGCTGAACTCGGCAGGCTTCAAGGCCGTGGGCATCGACGCCAGCACGCCGACTCCTCCGGGAGGAGTAACAGTGCGCAAGCCCGGCAGCGATGAACCAGCGGGGCTGTTGATGGAGAATTCGATGTTTCCGATTCTGCTGCACTTGCCCAAGCCCTCCCCACGGCTCTTGCTTGAACATCTCACCACCGCACAGCAAATGTACGCGAGCAATGGCTACACCACCGTGCAGGATGCGCCGATCGAGCCCAAGGTGATGCCGCTCTATCAAAAGGCAGCCGACGAAGGCCGCTTTTTCCTGGACCTGAATGGATATTGGGAGTCGCATACGTTCCTGTCCACCGCCAAACCTGGCACAGACTATCGCACGCCCGGTGCGAACCACTATCGCCTTGCCGGAGTAAAAATCATTGCCGATGGCTCTCCACAGGGCCGCACGGCCTTCTTCACCAAGCCTTATCTGACCGGTGGCCCCGGAGGCGAAAAGAACTGGCGCGGCACGCCCATTGTTCCTCCGGAACACTTGAACGCGGTTGTGAAGCTGGCATACGAGTGCGGGGCGCAGGTCCTTGTCCACTGCAACGGCGATGCCGCGATCGACATGGTGCTGGAGGCCCACCAGGCGGCTGGCGCGCCGCAGGGCCGGCGGACCACCGTTGTTCATTCGCAGTTCGTGCGCCGCGATCAGCTTGATCTGTACGCAAAATACGAAATCAAGCCGTCGTTCTTTACCAACCACGCGTTCTTCTGGGGCGATGTTCACGTGGAAAACCTCGGCGAGGAGCGCGCGTTCTTTATGAGCCCGATGAAGACAGCACGAGCGCTGGGGTTGCGCATGACCAATCACAGCGACTTCCTGGTGACGCCGCTAGACCCGATGTTTATTCTGTGGACCGCGGTCAATCGCACCTCGCGGAGCGGACGAGTAATCGGTGCCGACGAAAGGATTTCGGTGCTCGATGGTCTGAAGGCACTGACGATCGATGGCGCGCACCAGTATTTCGAAGAGAATCGCAAAGGCTCAATTGCAGCAGGCAAGCTCGCCGATCTGGTGATCCTGACCGCCAATCCTATGAAGGTGGCCGCTGCGACCATCAAGGACATCAAGGTGGCGGAAACCATTAAGGATGGAAAGACCGTCTTTAAGCGTGAAACTCCAGGCGCTGCAACTTCCAGGGCGGAACCGGAGTTGGTCGGCGCGCGGTAGGTCGCAAGCACGAGTATGCGGTTCAATTCTGCGCTAGCAGACAACCGCAAGGTGGAATCGGACTGACTTCAGCGGCCGGTATCGAATGCCGGCCGTATTCCCATGCTCATCCTCGCAACCAAACACGTGCTCGGCCTGGTGTCTCCAGACTTTCTTCCCCTGGATGTCTTCAGTGTCGGCATCTCAAGCCTGGTTTTTCTCACGCTGCTGCACGCTACCGGTCTCTATGGCGCCAACCGCCATTACACGGTGCTCGCTCAGCGGCTGCGCGACCGGCATCGGCATGTGCTGGATGCTGCGCTCCTCTTTGGCTGGGTGGTGCTGCTGTTCGTCATGCTGCATGTGCTGGAGACGTTTATCTGGGCGACGGTGTTGTATAAGCTCCACCTCGTTCCCAGGTTTCGCGATGCTTTCTACTTCTCCGCCAACAGCTACACCACTCTCGGCTACGGCGAGGTGCTGCTGCCTCAGTCGTGGCGCGAACTCAGCCCGCTCATCGCGATATCAGGGCTGTTCACCTTCGGATTCACCACTAGTGCGTTGGTTGACGTGGTGGGTGAAAACAATCGTCTGGTCAAGGAGCTAGCCATAGACCGTCGCAGACGCAAGCAGGGGCTGACCAGTTTAGCCTCCACCGAACCGCGTCCGGTGAAAAAGGCAGTAACGCAGAATTACCGCGAAATCCCTGCCGCGGGCAGACTCAAATCCAGGCGTTTGATATCGCGAAATAGAAGCAGGAGAAAACGTCGCATGGCAGCATTATCGACCGTGACGGATGACAAGCCCTCGCTGCCGACAAGATGACGCGGGCGTGCTTGATGTAAGGCCTTGAGTACATAGTCATGTGCCGCCGGCTAAAAAGCCGGCTCGGGAAGAAAAATAAACGGCTTGTGGCACGACTGAAAGTCGTGCCCTGATACAAAGCATTTGCGGGATGGCTTCTAGTCACGTCGCTGTGCGGCAGCGGTCACTGACAAAGCGTCGGCCGTAGGCGCTAAATGCGGATGGAAAAGGATTCCCTGGCCTTTTTCCCCACCCGACTCCGATCACGCCCACACGGCGAGGAACAAGACCTCCGACCTTCCCTCTCCCAGGCGTTTGAGTGCGCCTGTTCCCGAGATCCATTTCGATTTGACTCGATGGCAAGGAGGACAACCCGATGCACAGCCAAGCGCGACTTCTAACTTCATTGTTCCGCACAGTTTCTTTCGCGGTGATTGCCGCGCTGGTGATGATGCTGGCGACAGTCCCCGCCTGGGCGCAGAATTCGGTTCCACCAACCGCGGTGCAGGCGGCGAGAATGCCGGAGTTCGCCTCGCGGCTGGCCCATCCGGTCAAGCGACCAGGCCCACCCATGTCTCCAGCGCTGGCACGCGCCAAGATGCATCGCGGGCCGCTCGACAGCAGCGACATTTACGACAACGGCCCAACCAACGGCAACACTGATGCCTGGACCATTAACTTTGGCTTTATTACCAGCGACAGCTTCAACGTGGCGAACAACAACACCAGTGTCACTGGTATGAGTTTCGCAAGCTGGATGTACCCCGGCGACGTACTGAGTTCGGTGGAGGTGTCCATCACCTCGAGCGAAAACGGCGGCACCAGCTACTTCGACCAGACGGTGAACTTCACCCAGAGCGGCTGCATCGGCAATGAGTTTGGCTATAACGTCTGCATCGAGACGGCCAGCTTCACTGGCCCGACCCTGAACAACGGCACCTACTGGCTGAACCTGCAGAATGCCAGCTCAGCCAGCAGCAATCCGGTTTATTGGGACGAGAACAGCGG
>JBEKTC010000348.1:0-4667 GCA_049516475.1 Candidatus Korobacteraceae bacterium
CGCGCCCACATTACCTGAACCAACCACCGTTACTTTTTTACGCATGAGTCCTCACAGTATGAGCTGTCGGCTATCAGCCGTCAGCTCTTAGTAAAAATTTTTCTTAGCGCGCCGGGTCAAATGTCGCATATGGTCACGACCCGGTGCGCTTTGGAAAAAATCTGATGATGTTAGCTGACGGCCGAAAGCTGATAGCTGACAGCTTACCTCGCCGCCTACGCCACCACCGGCGCCATGTTCTGGATCATGTGCGAGGCGAACTCGCTCGTCTTCAGCTTGGTCGCGCCCTCCAGCATCCGTTCGAAGTCGTAGGTCACCGTCTTCTGCAGGATGGTGTGCTCCAGCGAGTCCTCGATCAGCCGCGCGGCCTCGCGCCAGCCCATGAAGTCGAACATCATCACGCCCGACAACATGACCGAGCCGGGATTGATCACGTCCTTGTCGGCATACTTCGGCGCGGTGCCGTGGGTCGCCTCGAAGATGGCGTGCTCATCGCCGATGTTGGCTCCCGGCGCGATGCCCAATCCGCCCACCTGCGCGGCTGCCGCATCGGAAATGTAATCGCCGTTCAGGTTGGGTGTGGCCAGTACTGCATACTCGTCCGGACGCGTCACGATCTGCTGGAAAATGCTGTCGGCGATGCGGTCGTTGATCATTAGCTTCGACTTCCATGCGCCGTGCCCATGCGTGGCATAGATGCTGTCGACCACGCCTTGCACTTCCTTGTACAGCGCTTCGCGGAAGTCCTGCTGCGCAAACTCCAGACCCGGTTCCACCATCTTGGCGTTGTCTTCAATCGACAGACCAGGATTCTTGTCGAGGTTGTCGACAATCCAGCTCTCGCGCTCGGTAATGACCTGGCCGCGGAATTCCTGCGTCGCCAACTCATAGCCCCACTCGCGGAACGCGCCTTCCGTAAACTTCTGAATGTTGCCTTTGTGTACGATCGTCACCGACTTGCGATGGTTTTCCAGCGCGTACTGGATGGCCATGCGCACCAGGCGCTTCGTTCCCGTGATCGAGATCGGCTTGATCCCGACGCCCGAATCCTCGCGAATGTGCTTGTTCGTGCCCACCAGCATCTTGTTGTTGAGGAAGTCGATCAGTTCCTTCGCCTGCGCCGTGCCTTCCTTCCACTCGATGCCGGCGTAAACATCCTCAGTATTCTCGCGGTAGATCACCATGTTCATTCGCTCCGGGTTCTTCACAGGCGACGGAATGCCCTTGTAATACTTCACGGGACGCACGCAGGCATAGAGATCGAGGATCTGTCGCAAAGCGACATTCAGCGAACGGATACCGCCGCCGACCGGCGTGGTCAGCGGGCCCTTGATGCCGATGCGCAAGTCACGGAAGGCCGCGACCGTGTCATCGGGCAGCCAACTCTTGAAGCGGTCCATCGCCTTCTCACCGGCGAAAACTTCATACCAGGAGACACGGCGCTTGCCGTTATACGCGATATCAACCGCGGCATCGAACACCCGCACCGACGCTTTCCAGATGTCGCGCCCGGTGCCGTCGCCTTCGATGAAGGGGATGATGGGGTTGTCGGGAATGACGAACTTGCCGTCAAAAGTGATTTTCGTCCCGCTGGAGGGTAAAGGAATTCCATTGTAAGAAGACGCCACGCCTCACCTCGAAAAATATGAGTAGAAAAGGGACCCAGACTCTATCGAGCCTCGTGTCGGGGAAGTGGAAGTAATCGCAGAACCGGCGATTCGCCGTGAGCCGATCTCTAGAATGACGGCGACCGGTGGTTACGCTTCAGCAAACACCTGCCGCGCGGCCGCAAGAGACGCCTACCGCCGTATCCCGAACTCATTAACGTTATCACCAGCAGATGTGAGGTTCAATGAAAACCAATGGTCATGCGTCACACATTGGTGTGACTTAAGGACTTGGTGTGACTCACGAACAAGGGTGACGAAGAAAGCCAGCCGAATTCCGGTTCGCGAGGGAGCTTATAATCACCATCAATTCAATTTTTGCTCTTCCCCTTCGGCGGCAGCGTCGAGGATTGGTTCGCTGGGCTCCGGGGAAAATTGTCCAATGCCATATTAAATTCCAGTTTCCCAGTTGAAGCCACGCGGCTTGGCTGATAGTTTCAACAGGACGATATTTGAGGTGAAGAATGAAGGCGACGCAATCTTTGCACGATCTGGGCCAGAGTCTCTGGCTGGACAACATCACCCGCGACCTGCTCGACACCGGCACGCTCAAGCTCTATATCGATGACCTTTCGGTCACCGGGCTCACATCGAACCCGACCATTTTCGACCAGGCCATCAAGAAGAGTGCATCCTACGATCCCGCCATCCAGAAAAAATTGAGCCAGGGAAAATCCGGAGAAGCGCTGTTTTTCGAGCTGGCGCTCGAAGACCTTACGCGCGCGGCCGACTTGTTCCGCCCGGTCCACGACCAGACCAAAGGTGTGGATGGATGGGTCTCGCTCGAGGTCTCGCCTCTCCTGGCCTACGACACTGCGAGCACGCTCACCGCTGCGAAGCAGCTGCACGCGCGCGCCGCGCGCCCTAACCTCTTCATCAAGATTCCCGGCACTGCCCAAGGTCTGCCTGCCATCGAGGAGGCGATTTTCGCCGGCGTTTCCGTCAATGTGACCTTACTGTTCTCGCGTGAGCAGTATCTTGCTGCGGCTGAAGCCTACCTGCGCGGAATCGAGCGCCGCATCGCTGCCGGACTGGATACGAAGATTGGTTCTGTCGCTTCCATCTTCATCAGCCGCTGGGACGTTGCGGTTTCGAAGACGGTTCCCGACAATCTGCGCGATAAGCTGGGCATCGCCATTGCCGGACGCACCTACAAGGCTTACGTCGATCTGCTGGCCACGCCGCGCTGGCAGGCCATCGTGAAGGCCGGCTACAATCCTCAGCGGTTGCTGTGGGCCAGCACCGGGACCAAGGATCCGAAGGCATCGGACATTCTGTACATCAAGGCGCTGGCCGCGCCCAACACCGTGAACACCATGCCGGAGGCGACGCTGAAGGCCTTCGCCGATCACGGTGAGCTGGGAGGGGTGATGCCGCGAGACGGCGGTGACTGCGAGCAAGTGATAGCTGAGCTCGCGAAACGTGGTGTCGACGTGGATGCGCTCGCAGCGCAATTGCAGACTGAGGGAGCTAAGGCTTTCTCCGATTCCTGGAACGAGCTGATGAAGGTAATCGAATCCAAGAGCATGGTCCTGACCCAGGGCGCGTAGACGGCCGAAGATTCAACGGCTGACGGTTTTGAAGGGGCGCAGCTTCAGCTGCGCCGTCGCGAGTCCTATATATTTGTCGTCACGAACCGACTTTAGTCGGTGAGGGATCTGCTTTTCCGGCTTTCTCCGCAGGCTATTTAGCTGCGCCGGCGCCGGTCTTTGCGTGTGAAAGCGGGGATTTAGCGGGGTGGAGCACGCCTTCACAGGTTGCTGAAAAAGTCGCGATTTTGCGCCGTTCGGGTAGAGCTAGCCTTTAGGCTAGCGTCTAAGTGCTTTATTTTCGATCCCGAGTCGGCTTCAGCCGACGGCACAACTCGCGTTCAACGACTTTTTCAGCGGCCTCTTCAGGCGTGCAGCCGAGCCAGCTGAGTTCGTGACGGCTTTAGCCGCTGAGGTAAATTGATTTCAACAATTTCTTGCAACAGGAGCGAACAATGCAACTAGGAATGGTGGGTCTGGGGCGGATGGGCGCTAACATGGTGCGCCGCGTCATGAAGGCGGGACACGACTGTGTGGTCTTCGATGTGTTCCCCAAATCGGTGGAAGAGTTGGTGAAGGAGAAGGCCGTTGGCGCCTCTTCCTTGCAAGACTTCGCCAAAAAGCTGAACAAGCCGCGCGCGGTCTGGCTGATGGTTCCCGCCGCTGCGGTGGATGAGACCATCGCGGGCATAGTTCCCTACCTGGAGTCCGGCGACATCCTCATCGACGGCGGCAACTCCTACTACATTGACGACATTCGCCGCGCGAAAGAACTCGCGCCCAAGGGCATTCACTACGTCGACGTCGGCACCAGCGGCGGCGTGTGGGGCCTGGAGCGCGGCTACTGCATGATGATCGGGGGGCCGGACAAGGCCGTGCAGTATCTCGATCCGATCTTCAAAACGCTGGCGCCGGGCATAGGGAATATCGATCGGACGCCGGGGCGCGAGAAAGCCGGCGGCACTTCGGAGGAAGGTTATCTGCACTGTGGTCCAAACGGTGGCGGCCACTTTGTGAAGATGGTGCACAACGGCATCGAATACGGCATTATGGCCGCCTACGCGGAAGGACTAAATGTCATCAAGTCGGCCAACGTCGGCAAGCACAAGGGCGAGATCGATGCCGAAACCACTCCGCTGCGCGATCCTGAGCACTACATGTACGACTTCAATCTGCCGGATGTGGCCGAGGTTTGGCGTCGCGGCAGCGTCATTGCCTCGTGGCTCCTGGACCTGACCGCTTCGGCGCTGCTCGAAGACCCGCAGCTGGCGAAATTTGCCGGACGTGTCTCCGACTCGGGCGAAGGTCGATGGACCATCAAGGCCGGCATTGATGAAGGCGTGCCGACATCGGTTTTGACCACCGCGTTGTACGAGCGCTTCAGCTCGCGCGGCCTGGCCGACTTTGCCGACAAGCTTCTCTCGGCCATGCGCTACGAATTCGGCGGACATCTGGAAAAGACGTCCGGAAA
>JBEKTC010000349.1:0-4666 GCA_049516475.1 Candidatus Korobacteraceae bacterium
ACCTGTTTGCGGCTTCGAGACATTCTCTGGCCCGCGCGGTATCGCCAAGCGCACTGTACGCGTCAGCCATGTTCATCAATGCCCTACGCCTGACGGCGGCGTTCGTGGTGTGGCTCAGCACCTGTTTATATTGCGCGATGGCCGCTGAAAAATTCTGGTGCACCTGCTCGTAGGCGCCGATGTTCAGATTGCTGGTTGGATCGGGTGGGAAAATCGCTGCTGCCCGGAAGAAGTGCGGCATGGCCTCTTCCATTCTGCCCTGTTCCACCAGCGCCTCTCCGAGATTGTCTTCTGCCACGAAGTTGCCGTTAGTGACCTTTACGGTGTGCGCCCACAATGTCACATCGTCTTTCCAGTATCCGATCTGGCGATAGGCAACGAACATCAGTGCTGTCAGGACTGCCAAGCTGGTTACCGGCAGTACGGCAGCCGGGAGATGCCATTGCTGCGCCAGATCAGCGACGCCCCAACAGATCATCAGGTAGAGACCGATGAATGGAAGATACGCGTAGCGGTCAGCCATTGCCTGCGTACCCACTTGCACCAAACCGATCATGGGTACGAGTGTCCCCAGAAACCAGAGCCATCCCACCAGCAAATAGCGGTGGCGCCGCGCCAGCACCACGCGAACTGTTATGCCGAGCAACAAAACCAGGCCTGCCACGGCCTGCCAGCCCACGGCAAACCTCAGAGGATGAGGGTAAAAAACGGCGAGTCGCGACGGCCACAGGGCTTTTTCCAGGTAGCGGACGTAGGAGATCGCGGCGTTGGCCAGCCGAATGTCGAGGGGAATCCTCAACGTCGCCAGGGCGCCACCGGCCCGTTGCGCCTTCACTGTGATGATGGCGCTGGCTGCGGAAAGCGCGAACAGCGGAAGCTTCTCCAGGATCAACCGGGACAATCGCTCTTTGCTCTTCGCCTTTCGCTCTTCGTCAGAAGAGCGCTGCTCGTTCTTTGCAAGTTGAATTTCGTCAGACGCAAGGGGCGCGTCTTTCTGGCGAAAAGCGAATAGCGAAGGGCGAAAAGCGACCCGCTGCAGCGGCCAGTAGTCCCACAACAACAGAACAAACGGCAAGGTGATGACCTGCGGCTTGGACATCAACCCCAGCACGAACAGGATTGCGCAAACAGCGTAGCGGGAAATGCGGGGTTGTTGCGCATACCAGCGGTAAGCCGCTAGCGCGAGCAGGAAAAATAACATGCTGAGGAGGTTTTTGCGCTCTGATACCCAGGCCACGGATTCGACATTGATGGGATGCAAGGCGAACAGCGCAGCCACCATGGCGCTACGTCCAATGAAACCAGTCGCCGCCTGCAACACCCAAAACAGGAGCAGCACGTTGATGACATGCAGCGCTACGTTAACGCCGTGATGTCCGACAGGATCGAGACCGAAGAACTGAAAGTCCAGCGAGTGCGAGAGCCAGGTCACTGGATGCCAGTTGGCCGCGTCATAGGTGGAAGACGCCCACTTGACGGTTTCCCATGTGAAGCCGCCTTGGACGTGGGCGTTCGCGGTGACATAAACGGTGTCGTCGAAATCGCAAAAGGGATAGCCGGTCGCGGGGACATACAGCGCGGCGGTTGCCAGCACAAGAAGAGATCCGAGGACAAATGCCCGCGCTTTCGGCGAAGAGAATCGATCCTTTCCGGGCGTGATCTTCACTGGAAGGTCCAGATGCACCCGTAGTTGCTTGGAATAGCAAGCGTCTGCGCCACGCCTGCGACCACGCCCACTAGATTCTGCGTGCCCTCGATCTCCTCAGCATAACTACCGTTTATGGGGAAGGCGAAGCTCGTCGTCTGCTGCTGATCGGTAAAATTGACGACGATCAGGCTGAATGCGCTGTTAAATTGTCGTGAAAATGCCAACAAGCCCTTGGAGTTGAAGTTGTCATAGTCATTGTAGAAGTAATACTGGCCATCGCTGAACTGCGTTCCGCCCTGGCGGATTTTCGTCAGCTTTCGAATAAGGCGGATGATGGGCTGACCGTCATTGTCGTAGAAATAGTTCCAGCGCACCGGCCGATAGAGCATCACGCGGCCATAGCCACTACTGGGAATCCAATAGTTTTCGCAGAATTCCTGCCCCTCCGACAGTAGCGGCGTTCCTTTGCTCGTCAGCAGCGCAATCAGATACGGCTGAACTTTCGGCCAATTGTTGTCCCGATCTCCCTGCTGGAGCAACACGTCATCCGAATCGTTGTCGATGGGTATCGTACCGAAGTTGCAAATGAAGCGTTGATGATCGTGATTTTCAATGTATTGCAGACCGGTCTTGGGTACGGTGTCTGCGTTTGCTGTGACCGACGTCGGATATCCGTTTAGTCCGAGTTGCAATCCCAGTTGTTCGATGGCGCCGGGGCTGCCGGCCGCGCAGTTGGCCGCGGCTCCGAGGGTGCCGTCCTGCCAAGTGCCCGTGCTATAGCTTCCGTAAAGAATATCCGGAGGACCGGGAAGATATTCGGCGATCTGGATCAGATTGATGTTCCCGGCCGCATCAAAGAATCGCTGATAGTGATCCGTCGCCCCTGCCTTGGATTTGACGTATTGGTATGTGGAATATACCAGGTTGGCATAGCCCGACCCAGTCGGTCCGTCCCAATACTCCGGCACATCGTCGAACCGAAATCCGTCCACGTGAAACGTGTCGAGCCAGAACTGATTGACGGAATAGAAGTAATCCTGCGTGAGTTGCTTGGAGAAGTCGTTCAATGTGCCGAACGCTCCGCTGCCGCCGTTAAACGGATTGGGAAGATCGCTCTGCAAGGCGTTGTAAAGTTGGGTATACGCAAAATCGCCGCCGGTGTGACCGTAGACCGAGTCGACGACAACGGCGATCCCATTCTGGTGACAAAGATCAACGAAACGCTGAAAGTCAGACGCTTTGCCAAAGCGCTCGGCGACACAGAAATAACCAATCGGGTCGTATCCCCAGTCGATAGTGCTCAGAACATTCGAAACCGGCATGATTTCGATGCAGTTGATTCCCAGGTCCGCAAGATAAGGAAGCTGCCTGATGGTGCGATCGAGGTCGTCGCGAAACTCGGTGATCATCAACTCATAAACAATGGCGTTCTTCAGCGCCGGCGTTTTCCATTCGGTTTCATTGGCGGAGAAGGTGTACGGCGTGCTTCCAACCGTAATTGCCGACAGGCGGCCGACGCCGACTTCGCGGGAGAACGGATCGATAATGAAATCGATGTCGCCACGTGTGGGGCTGTGAATGATATAGCGATAGACGTAACGTCCGGGTTGCCCGAAGGCGGAGGACCCCGGCGGAGGTGACGCTGTGTTTAGATCGATCTGGCCGGACCAGTAATCGCCGTAGGTGGGATCAACGGAGTGAGCCTGTGCCACTACCGCTGGTTGGGCGGCCTGGAGATATTGATCCGTTTCGTGAATGATTTTGACGGAAACAGCGAATCCCTCGCCGGGATCGACGCCGGGCAGAAATATTCCAAACTGCACAATCTTGGGCGATGTTTCCAGCGCGCCCAAGGTATTCATCGGAAGGTAATTCATAAAGCCCCCTGAGCCAAGTGCGAGAGCACGTTGGGCCGTGCTTGGCGTTCCATGAAGCCGGTCCTGCGATTGTTTCCTGATTTTCGCACGAAACCGGGGGCACACATTAATTAACTGTACGGCTAGCTGCCAATATCCGCCGACCACCTCGCTTCCGGGCTGGATCCTTGTGCTACATTAGCGGCCAGAGGTTCACCTCAATGTTTCGGAATCCACAATCTAGTTTTGTTGCTTATGCCGTTCCGGTTGCGGTGAACCGCACGCTCATAGCCTGGGCAATGGCAATCGCAGTGGTGCTCTTCTTGAGTTGCCCTGCCGTAGCTCAGGCAGCAGTCGAATATGGTCACGTCGCGACAGGAAGCAGCGCCAGCTCAGCCGGACTCAGCAAACTCAGCAACAAGATAAATTCCACTCTGTCCCCGGACAAAAAGCCCGGTTCCATTCAGACGATTGACAAGCAGCCGCAGGCCGCGACCGCCGCGGAGAATAATCCCGCAGATGCGAATCGGAGAGCGCTTGAACAAGGTGCGGGAAAGGATGCAGCAAAGCTCACTTTGAAGTCTGCGCCAGCGAAAGCCATGGTGCGCATTGATGGCAAGCCGGTTGGGCAAACGCCCCTGCTGATCTCCCTGGCTCCCGGGGTCTACAAAATCGAGATGGAAGGGCCAAGAATGGAGTTTGGAAAGCAGCAGCTTAACCTGAGCCCAAACGAGACGCGCGAAATCGAGCTGCCTCTGTCGGCTGCGCCCCGCTATCCAAGCCACATTGAATTGCAGTAAGCATCGCTTCAAGACTGAGTACTCTGGTAGGCTGCTGAAAAAGTCAAGGCATGGCATTAGTGCCGCCGGCTGAAGTTGGCTCAGGATGAGAAAGAAAGGGCTTAGAAGCTGGCCTGAAGGCCATCTCTACCTGGTTCTCCTTGGCGGAAAGTTTTTCAGCAAACTGCTAGGCTCGGCAAAGTTCGGCAACCAACATTTCCTGGTGCTCCCGCGCCACATGGTCTATGTGGCGAAGAACTTCCCTGTAAGCGTAGAGCGCAATCACTGCCAATAGCAGCAAGATCAGATCCGCGACCCAGGAATTGCCATAGTGCCGAGCTATCCAGAACGCGCTCCCCGCGGTTCCCACGACCAAGACTTGA
>JBEKTC010000350.1:0-4665 GCA_049516475.1 Candidatus Korobacteraceae bacterium
TTGCCGAAAGTAGGTGTTCAGTTTGACTGGGTTACATACCATTGGATCGCTGGGGCTGTGCTGATCCTTTCCATTATGTTTCACATCATCCATGCTTCGTTCTTTATGGACTTCTGGTCGATATGGCCTGACCGGATTGACCTGCGGGACGCGAGGAGAAGGACGTTGCGGTTCATGGGAAAGCCAGCGCCACCGCCGGAGAAGTTTGCAAAGTACCCGCTGGAAAACAAGCTCTACCATGCCGCCATCATCGCCGCCGGGCTGTCTGTAATCGTGACCGGCGTTTTCATGATGTTTCGCGTTCGTACGATCTTCTTTCCCCGAAATCCGTATCTATTCAGCGACATGACTTGGGGGATGATGTACGTGTTGCATGGGCTGGCAGGGGTCGGATTGATCGCGCTAATCATGATGCACGTCTACTTCGGGCTCCGGCCGGAGAAGCGCGCGATCACGAAATCGATGATCTTCGGCTGGATGGACCGAGACTTTTATCTGAAAGATCACGATCCGGCACGATGGCCGGTCGAAACTTCTGCAGTCGAAACATCTGCTCCACCTGCCAGGTCCCAGGGAGCGCGGACCGAGGGGTTAACCGATGCTGGCTGAGATCTGGAATCGTTGTGAGGCCGTAGAAGAGTGTTACGAATTTATGCTGGCCTATGCGGCCCAGGGGCTGCCCAGTGACCAAGGCAGCGAATCGGGTGGGCAGGTCCGAGAGTTCCTGCATCGCGCCGTGAAAGCCCTGACCGGGCTTTCCGAGACTTGTGTGCTGGCAGTCAAAGAGGAAGGCCTTGAACCAGCCGATAAATACCTGGCGTTCTTTGCGGTCCTCGATCGCGACGCTCGCGATTCTCTTGCCGCCATTGAGCTGGTTCTGGCCCAGCCTGCCATCAGCTCCCAGTTGATCGACAATCTGAACGCTTCCATCCATCTCCGCGCGCTGCTCACTGACTTGTTTCTGGTGGGCGAGATACTAAAACCGCAAGTTATGCCGACCAGGCTGACGAATACCGGTTGAGACCTAGCGACGAACAGCGGGAAGTCCTATCTCATGCGCGGTATTGGAATCGGTGGAGATCAGGCTGAGTTCCGAGTCCACCCCGCCCGACACCATCAGCCGGTAAGTGTTTTCGGAACAACCGGTATGAAGCAGGAGAGGAAGAATCTCTACGAGAAAAGGAATAGCGATCCACTCGGCCCCGAGTTTTGCGTTGGGTACCGTGAGGTGCACATGGGGCGAGGGCCTTGCGTTCGTGTTTGTCATGATCGCCGCCGCGGTCATGGCCCGCATCGAGCGTCGCAAAATCTCCGATTATGGGCTGTCGCTGCGGTTGGCGCTGCGAAAAAATTTCTGGCTGGGCGCGCTGCTGGGTTTTCTCTCGATCAGCGGCGCGCTGCTGGCAATCTTCGCCCCGCATGGCTTCCGCATCACCGGCCTGGCGATTCACGGCACCACAATCCTGACCGCGACGCTGGCCTGGACCGGTGCTTGTGTGGCCATCGGCTTGTGCGAGGAATCGGTGTTTCGCGGATATCCGCTTTTCACCCTGACCACGGGCATCGGGACCGCAAAGCTGCCCGCTCAAGTAAGTGCAGCGCTCAACGATAATCTGGCCGGATCATCGACTCGTGTGGTGGATGCACCGCGATTTCACGTTTGCCCGCGGGCATACATCAGAATCAGCGAGCGCTGTGCAAAGGGCATATAGACGAGCGCGGCGGTCAGCCCTAGAGCCAAACCCAGGCTCAAATGATGGACAAGAAGGAACGGCGACAGCGCCCAAAAGAGATCCATGCACAACAGTACCGGAAAGAGCTTGGAGAACTTAACCGGCAATTGCTGAAAATCGAATGCCACGGCTGCGAAAAGGAACAGACGGACTGGGATGAGTGCCACAGCGGTGATCACCAGCCCCGTCATAAGCACCGCAGGCGACGGCAGACGGGACTCCCCAAGAATGCCCCGGATCTCCGGGAGGTTTGCCAGCGCACCCAGATAGAAAGCCAGATACATGGCTTGGGTGAGCAACAGCAAAATCCGCACCCGGTTTCTAGGGGCGCCAGGCAATTCGTGCGGCGCCACGAGAATCGTGCGTGCCGACGTCCTTGCTCCCCCCACTATGGCCACCTTTGGGGAGCTCATGTGCGATGCTGGTTCAACCTGTAAGGCCGCGGCTGCGATTGTTGCGGATGTGACCTCGCGCGTCGCCGATATCGGCGCTTGAAATACTTTCGAGGTAGCGGTCTCCACCGTTACTGGGGCTAAGAAGCGATACCCTTTGCCTGAGACCGTTTCGATGTATCGAGGCTGGGATGCCAAATCGCCGAGGGCCTCGCGAAGCTTGTTGATTGCGGTGTTCAAGCCGTGGTCGAAGTCTACAAACGTGTCTTCGTCCCAGAGCCGCTGCCGCATCTCCTCGCGCGTGACCAGCTCCGTTGGCCTATCCAGAAGCATTAAGAGGATCTGAAACGGCTGCGAATGGAGCTTAACGCGGATGCCATTTCTCCGCAGCTCGCCAACGGCCTCATGTACTTCGAACGCTCCAAAGCGAAAAAAGCGGTCTGTTGTCTCAGGGGTCATCGGTCAAATCTCAGTTTAGCCAGCTTTGGGAGCCCGAGCTATGGCTAGGCCCACTCTACCTAACTTTGCTCTTGCGTCAACATTCCAGGGCTTCGAGTGGTTCCACTACCGCTTTGGTCGCATAGTGATAACTTCTTTTAACCCCCACCAATACAATCACATACACGATGATCGGCAAATGAGGCGAAATTTGAGATTCGTTGTATTGCGCTCTTAGCCTGCGTTAGGCATTCTGCCCACGAGGGAAAGATGCTAGTTCGAATACAGATAGTGGAAATCGTGCTTTGCCTAGCAATACCTAGTCCGGCGGCCCACTTGAGCTCACCTGCCCAACGGGCATTCGACGATTACACGGCCACCGTGGAGAAGCGCTTAGCTCAACAACACGCCAGCCCCGACACTTACCTGGCGGTGCTGAATCTCGGCTCGGCTGAGCGAGCCGATGCAGCTCGCGATCTGAGATCAGGTGTCTTGCGCGTTGAGCCGGTAAATGGGGGTAGACATGAAGTCCGAGGCGGGATTTTGCATCACTGGCGCGGCGAAACCTTTGTCCCGGGTGCAAATGCAAAAGGCATGCTGGCTCTGTTGCGAGATTACAACCATCTAGCCCTGTACTACACGCCGGAGGTCGAGTCCTCGCGCCTTCTGTCCGACCGGGGCGGGACCGCCAAGATCGCCATTCGAATGAGGAAGCAGAAGGTGATTACCGTGGTGCTCGATACTGAGTACGACGTACAGACAGGATTAACTAGCGCCAACAGCGGCTACAGCTTCTCGCGCAGCACTCATGTGTGGGAAATCGAAGACGCAGGCACGTTGCACGAACACAGGCTAGTTGAGGGTAACGACGACGGCTTCCTGTGGCGTTTGAACTCCTATTGGAGCTTCCTCGAGTTGTCGGATGGACTGCTCATCGAATGCGAAGCAGTTTCGTTGACACGTGACATCCCCATTGGCTTGGCCTGGCTGATCATGCCGATCATTCAGGAGATGCCCCAGGAATCGCTGAAGTTTACCTTGACGGCCACAAGAAAGGCGCTCCAGTCAAACGCTCTCAGGTGGGCTAACTGATGAGCCCAGAATGCGAGGTTCATGTGAGAGACGCAATGCTTTCTGATAGAAGACAAAGTGGGTTTGTGAGCGCGCTGCGAGTACACAAATCACTGACCGCTGGCGTTGAAAAGCGGGCATTGATCTGGATGGCACGGCGAATGCCGGCTGGCATCAGCCCAGATCACTTAACCACCCTGGGCTTTGTAGCGCAGCTACTGGCAGGGGTGGCATATGCGCTTGCAGCGCGGGACTCTCGCGCTCTGTGGCTGGTTAACTTCTTCATCGCTCTCAACTGGCTGGGCGACAGCCTGGATGGCACGCTCGCGAGAGTCCGCGATCAGCAGCGCCCGCGCTACGGTTTCTACGTAGACCACATGGCCGACACCTTGGGCGCTCTAGCTCTGGTGGCTGGACTCGCCTGCTCTGGTTTTGTGCACTGGCAGATAGCCGCCGGCATGCTGCTGTGCTTCTACATGCTCTCCATTGAGAGCTACTTGGCAACCTATACGATGGGGCACTTTCATCTTTCGCACGGCATCTTTGGTCCCACGGAGATTCGCATCCTACTGGCTTCTGGGAACGTTGTGCTCCTCGTGCATCCCTACGCCGTTATCGCAGGACACCGCTTACTGCTCTTCGACGTTGGGGGAGTGGTTGCCATAGCCGGAATGGCAGTCATGGCTGTAAGAGCCACACTACGACATGCCGTCGCGCTGTACCGGGAGGAGGACTTGCCGTGAGAAGCGTCGGGCGATTGCTGGCACGCCTCGGCAAATTCAATCTGGTGGGCTTGATGGGCGCCGCGCTGCAGTTGGGTCTACTTGGCTTGTTGACCAAGTTCTTTCACATGCCTGCTGTGGCCGCTACAGCGGTGGCAGTCGAGATTGTCTTGCTGCACAATTTCTTGTGGCACGAGAGGTTCACTTGGCGCGATCGCCAGCTCGGGAGCATACGACAAAGATTACTCAGGCTCGGGCGATTTCACGTGGGTAACGGCCTCATCTCGCTGCTGGGAAATACCGCGCTGA
>JBEKTC010000351.1:0-4655 GCA_049516475.1 Candidatus Korobacteraceae bacterium
AAGCGCATGATCTCGTTCTCGCCAAATTGGTCAGGAACAGCCCAGTAGACCTGGAAGATGCCAAGTTTCTCGCCAGGACAGGACGGTTGAACGAAACCGTTCTCAAACAGCGATACGAGAAGGAACTACGACCGTACCTCGCCAATGAAAAGCGACATGATCTTACGCTGAAGCTCTGGCTTGAGGCCTGTTTCCATTCCTAAGCGGTTCCTGTTGAACGGATGGCAGAGAACGAAGGGCGCGAGGCGCTTATCGGAGTTGTTCAGCTGCGTGGCAGTTGCCGAAATGACTCCAGATGCCACAGTCCGTCGGGCGCCGAAGTCTCTCTGCGCAAAATGTAGAGATTGCCGTCATCGGCGCGGACTTTGAAATAGCTGTCCGACGGACCGTACCACTGGTCAAGCACTTCCTCGACCAGGTACTCGTGCCCGTCGAGGCGAAAGCGAATTGGTCTTTCGTCCGCTATCCGTCCGGAATAGCAGTCCACCTCCAGTTTCATCTCACCTGCCCGCCTTCCCGGAGAAATCCATGCAAAACCTCAATACTATCCATGATTATCTCCGAGCTCACAGCGAGGAGATCGGCGAACGCATTTTGTCGTCGTACCCGGCGTTGTTTGGTGCAGGCGAGGCACCGTCTCCATTGCTCTCGCATATGCTGCGTACGCCGTATCCGGCGCAGACCTTGGCCATCATGGGCGTGAGCAAGCGGTGGCAGTTGGCGCGGAACGCCAACGTCGTGGCGGAGTGCGGCTCTGGCAAGACACTCATCGCGCTGGGAAGCATGTTGGTGCACAGCGCCGGCAGGCCGTTTTCGGGGTTGGTCATGGCGCCACCGCACCTGGTCGAGAAATGGGCGCGGGAAACCTTCTTAACGCTGCCTCAAGTGCGGGTATTTCTCATCGACGACATGCGTAACGGTGGTGATCCGACACAGCCTCATGGCGTCAACGAGGTCCGGCTGCGGCGCGGCGAAATCGCGCGCGAGGGACTCCACACATCGTTGGCTGAGTTGCGGCGTCTGGGACGTAGAGGCTGGCGCAAGCTTTGTCCCGGAACGACGATCTTCTGCATTGGCCGAGAGAAAGCCAAGCTCTCGTATTTCTGGAAGCACTGTTACGGCAAGGGCCGTTCAGGAAGATACCTTGGTTCACTCACTAACCCGGATACCGGCTGTCCTGTCGAGACGGATGGGGTACGACTAGGCGCAATCGATTTCGAGAAGAAACGCTTGAACGAGATCGTGGTGGACGCGAAGGGAGGGACGACGAAATACTCCCCACTCTGGCAGGCAGACGGCAACAAGATCGTTCGTATGGCGCCCGCAGAATACATGGGACGGTTCATGCCGGATTGGTGGGATTACGCGATTGCGGACGAAATCCACCAACTGGCTGGCGACACGGCCCAGGGCAATGCTCTCGGCGTGCTCAACAAAACGGCAAGACGGTTCCTTGGACTAACGGGAACCCTGCTCTCCGGCTATGCGGATGATCTGTTCAACACCCTGTTCCGCACGGATGCCAAGCGCATGACCGAGGACGGCTACGAATGGGGCTCCGCCGGCCGGGAACGCTTCACCCGCGACTTCGGCGTGATCGAGACCATCGAGCGCATCACGGTCGAGGACAATGCCTGCTCCAGGAAAACCAAGAAGACAGTCACGATCAAACGCAAACCCGGCGCCTCGCCGTTACTGTTCGGCAAGTATCTGATGGACCACTGCGCGTTCATCGGCCTGGAAGACATCTCAGACGGTCTGCCAAGCTATCGAGAAGAAGTCGTGTCGGTGGCGATGGAAGAGCCGCTGAAGACTGCTTATGAGGAGCTTGAGGAGGAGATCACCGCCTGCCTGAAAGAGCATCGGGGAAACAGCAGCGTGGCAAGCACCATGCTAAACGCTCTGCTGGCCTGGCCTGACCATCCGTATGGGTTTGGCACTCTGTATGGTTCTGAATTCGACCCAGAGACCAAATGCCGCGAATCGTTTGTTATTGCCGAAACGGTTGATCTGGACAAGAACGAGACGTATGCCAAAGAGCGGGCACTGATCGCGGAAGTGAAAGCCCAGCTCGCACGCGGCCGCAAGTGCCAGGTCTTTGCGGTCTACACCAACAAGCACGACGTTGTCGAAAGGCTGGAACAGCTATTTCGAGGCGAGGGAATAAGGGCCTCGATCCTGCGGGCCAGCGTCCCCACTCACAGGCGGGAAGCCTGGTACCGCGAGCAACTGCGCCGTGGAATTGATGTCGCAATCTGCCATCCCAAGATCGTCGAGACCGGGCTGGATCTACTGGACTTTCCTACCATCCTGTTTCATGAGACGGGTTACTCGCTGCACACGCTGCGCCAGGAAAGCCGTCGCTCATGGCGTATCGGACAGAGACGTCCAGTGGAAGTCAAGTTCTTTGCCTACAAGGGAACGATGCAGGAAGTCTGTCTTCGCTTGATGGGCAAGAAACTCCTCGTGGCCTTGGCCATGGAGGGAAAGTTTACTTCCGAAGGGCTCCAGGCAATTGATGGAGATGACGACATGCTCACAGCGATGGCGCGTGAGTTGGTAGAGAACAAGGGGATTGGGGAGTCTGCCGATACAGTCTGGAAGAGTCTCCAGCAATTGCGTCCCGCGATGCCCGCGCCGGGTCACGAAGCATCCGATGAGGCGATGGTCTCAGAAATCGAGATTCCTGAGATGACCATCGAGTCTGGTTCCGGCACTAACCTGGGGCGGCCCATCATTCTGCCCGCAGCACCCTCATCCAAGAGGCTCGAATCTGGCCAACTTTCCCTTTTCTGAGCACGAAGCTGAACCCGGCAATCGTCCATCAGAAACCTTCGGTCCTAGTGGCTGACGGAGCTACGGCTCGTTATTACTGCCCGGATTCTCTGTAACCTCACAGACGCCTTCACGGCCGCACTGAAATCCTCAACCGCATTCCGCAGTTCAGAGCGGACGGACGTGCCCCGCTCGGAAATCGGCATAACCAACTAACAACCCAAAACAGCTCATAAGGAGTCGCGCATGATCCCCGAAACTGACAAAACCATATTAGGGTCGCTTTCCCGAGCGACTCGTGGAGGGACCTTGGATCCGGAGCGGTTAGCACACCGCGCTTACGAAATGGGATCGGCTAATTGCCACAAGGCAGGCAGCCGCTCATTTGCCCTACCAGAAACTCTCAACCTCAACGACCTGGAAAAAGCGGCACTTGAGAAGGCTCTCCAAGTGACCGGGGGAAGCATCCTTGCAGCAGCGCAACTGCTCGGCATTGGCAAAACCACCGCGTACCGAAAGGCGAAGGAATACGGACTCGCCACCGGCACCGGTGCCGCCTTTTGCCCAAACTGCGGCCGTCGGCTACCTAGGCACAACCCAATCACCGGCGAAGAAGTACCACCATCCTTGGTTGCTACCGCTGGCGGCATGTCATCGCCGGCGCAGTAGACTCTGCAGTCAAGCACAACAACAGGCACAAGTGATTGTCGGTTGGAGCTCAGCTGCGAACTCGATTGAGGTTCCGGAATTCCGCGACATTCATCTGGAAACTGCATATGGAGGAGATGCATCCGCCCTTGGAAGGTAAGGCAGTTATGCCTTACAATGACATAGATGATGCTTGAGAGGAACCAACTTCATGACGACGCTTACGATTACCGCAAAAGGCCAGGTCACACTGAAGCAGGAGTTGTTGAACCACCTTGGCGTCAGTCCCGGAGAGAAAGTGGAGGCGGACAAGCTGCCTGATGGACGTATCGTCGTGAGAGCCGCGGCAGAGGACGGCAGGATTGCCGATTTCATCGGCTGCATGTCACAACGGAGAGGTCCCAGCCTCACGATCGATCAGATCAACGAGATCGCGACCCGGGGATGGGCAAGGACAAAATGAAAATCACCGCCGACACAAACGTACTACTCAGAGCGGCTGTCCAAGACGACCCGGATCAGGCCCGGCAGGCGGCGAAGCTCTTGCAGCAGGCCGAGTTGGTCGCTGTTCCTGTCCCGGTATTTTGTGAGTTTGTCTGGGTGCTGCGTCGGGGCTATAAGATATCTGCTCCTGAGATCTCCGATGCAGTTCGTCGGCTGATCAAAAGCGCTAATGTCGTCGTGAACCGGCCAGCCATAGAGGCAGGCCTATCCGTACTGGATGCGGGCGGAGATTTTGCCGATGGTGTAATCGCTTACGAAGGGGACTGGCTAGGCGCAGAAGAGTTTGTGTCCTTTGACTCGAAAGCGGTCTCGATACTGCGATCACGGGGTGGACGCGCCCGCTTGCTGTCATAATAGCCGAGCGCGTTGGAATGGCAATCGCTCTGCCCTCTCCCCTTCCTCACGCATGCAGGTTCCTTCTCCGACGAAGCCACCCGACAGGCTACCCGGCAGCCAAGGTTACAGCGCGGCGCTGAAAAAGCGGTCAGAGCGGAAGGCGCGGAAGAACCCGGCGTCTCCTGCGCGTCCGAAGGAAGGAACAGAGTTGGCCGTTCGATCCTGATATCCTGATAATCTTAAAGACCGATTCTGCGAAGGAAACATGAGTAATCCTCAAAATTTGGCGTGGAAAACACGACTGGTGGAGGGCGGGTTCCCCGATAGGTCATTTGATATCGAATTCTGGCAGGAGCAGGGGGATGAAGCCATCTTTGCGGCCGCCTGGGAAC
>JBEKTC010000352.1:0-4997 GCA_049516475.1 Candidatus Korobacteraceae bacterium
GTTCTGGAAAGGCCGGGAGGCATCAACCGGATCCCACCGCAAGAGCCAGAGCCTGGGCCTGTCGGGAGCTTGACACCTTCGCGGCCTGCGCCACTTATCGCGGACGAAACCCAGCAGGGGCCAGCGGTATCGGCAGACGCCAAGCCAAGCGCGGCAGCGGAATCCCAGTCGCCCAAGCCAGTCGAAGCTCAGCATGAGCCCGTCGCGACAGTAGAAGCCGAACCGAAGGCGGATGCGAACCCCGAACCGCCCAAGGTCGAAGAAGCCCCCATTGGCGCAGCGCCCGACTTGCACACTGCGCTCCCCGACTTGCATGAAACTCAAACCCCCGGCGTACACACAGAAGAACAGGATGGGTCATGAAAGGTGATTTCAGCCGCATTCGATTCACTCCCGAAAAGAACTACACCGCGGTGTTGCAGCAGCAGGGGCGGGTGGCCCTTGATGCGGATGCCAATGAGCAGACGGCCATCGATGCCTACCTTCGCGATACGACGAATGTCGACCTCATCGGCAGTCATGGAGCACCCGCCAAGGACGCCGAGGTCGCTACTACGTCGACGGAATCCTGGTTGAAAACGACCGGGATCGGGATTACTGCGATCAGCCGTTTCTGATCCCTACTACGGACCCACCCGATCCGAGCTCCGAAAATTCATTGATAACGGCTTTGGAGAGCGGCACGAATGTGCAGTTCGTGCTCCAGGTATGGCGGCGATTCGTCACCGAACTCGACGATCCCTGCCTCGTGGAGCCGGCAATCGGCCAGGCGGACACCACAGCGCGGCTGCAGACGATCTGGCGAGTGCTCGGAACGACCGTCGATCCCAAAACTGCCGGGGATGGGACAGAGAACATTACCTCGCAGGGCTCCTGCTGCTGCGAAGGGCTTACCCTGGAAGAGCCGCCTGAGCACACCGGCAAGATGACCGCCAAGACCAATCCAGCTGGCGACGATTGCGGATGCCAGCCGATTCCCGCCGCAGGCTACCAGGGACTGGAAAACCAGCTTTACCGCGTCGAGATTCACACTGGCGGCCCCTACTCGGAGGCAACCTTCAAGTGGTCGCGCGAGAATGCTTCCGTTGTGGCCCAGGTGACCGCCGTCAATGGCTCGACCGTGACCGTGAACAGCCTGGGCCCCGATGCGAACCTCGGATATCAAGTGAACCAATGGGTGGAGTTGAGCGACGATACTTGCCTGTTCGGCGATACTCCCAACCAGCCGGGCGTGCTCTATCAAATTTCGGCCCTCCCGGGGCCCTTGCAGGTGACACTGAACGGCACGCCGAGCACGCCGAATGTGGATAAATCGAGGAATGCGCGCATGAGGCGCTGGGACCAGCCGATGACGGCCCCGTCCACCGGAATCCCGGTTTCGTCCGTCCCCGTCACGCTGGAGTACGGAATCGAGGTCACGTTCAGCCAGGACGGCAACTTCGTCTCCGGCGACTACTGGACCATCCCGGCGCGCACGGCGACCGGCCAGATCGACTGGGCTTGCGGACGCAAGGACGACCCGTATCTGCCTCCCCACTACTTCACCATTTACCAGGCTCCGCTGGCCTACGCTCGGTGGGACAGCTCCGCCCAAAAGGCTGTTGTGAGGGATTGCCGCGTCTCCTTCAACCCATTGGCTGAGGTCGACCTGGCGTTCCACAACAAGCATCTGCACGGCTGGGGCATCGTCTGCGGGCTGCAGGTGAATTGCGGCAGCGACCGCAACCGGGTAACGGTGAAAAAGGGATATGCAATCGACTGCGAAGGCCGCGATGTTCGCCTGTGCTGCGATGTTCCCCTCAACCTGGTGTCGATGGCAGAATCCAAATCTCTGCTCAACAGTGACGGCGACGGGGCGGTCTCGCTGGTGCTCCACAGCGACGGCACATTCGCCGTCGAGAAGCAAGACCTATCCCAGGAGTCGCTGGGATCCTTCTTCCAGAACACGTTCTGGGTGGATTTCTGGAAAGGGTGCGTTCAACCCCTGATAACGTTTGTGACCTCAGAGTTTTCTACCGGATCGGGCTCGACCAATCTGCCTGTGGGGCCCGGCCAGCAACGGATTGACACATTCACCAACCTGACAAACCAACTCTACAATCCCGTCAGCGGCCAGCATCTGTTTATTTCTCCCGAAGAAGATACGATTCTGAGAAGCTTTTACGCGGGCTTCAAAAAGGTGCTGACGAGCCGCACGTTTTGTGGATTATTTGACAAAGCCCGGCCTTACCCCGACTACCCGTTTGCCTCCCTCGGCGTTCACAGTATGTTCGGCAGCGGTTACCACACGCGCATTCGAGTCAGCCCCAATGGCGATTATGCGTACACCGTTGGCACCGACAACTTTATCCATGTCTACGACCTGAACAAGATGGTGATGGTCGCCAAAGTGGCGTTTCCCGCCCAGACCACGGCCGTCGTTAAGGACGTGGTTATCACGCGGGACAAAACCCAGCTCTACGCCATAGCCCTTCTCGGATCAAACACCGCGGTAGCGGTTGCGACTATCGGTTCGGGTGGCAATCTCACCTGGATCACGAGTCCAGGCAACAACTTCGGTAGCGTGCAAGTGCTCGAGGGCGCGCAGTTAGTGACTCTGGCCGCCAGCGGCGACAAGATTTACGCCGTTGGTACTGGGCAGGGAGGAGGACTGTACGCCGCCACTCCCGGACAAGCCTTCCCTGCGACCCCCACCCATCGTGTGGATTACCTCGTCGGGCACCTTGTAATTGACTCCGTGGGCGAGATTGCCTATATGACCGCCAATGATTCTGGCGCGAGCGGCTCCTATAACCGTATTTGTGTCCAGAAACTCGGCGACCAAGTGGAACCTCACTCTTTCCGGCTTAACTACCGGGGCACAACCTTGACGGGAACGGCGGGGGACATTGCAATTGCGGTCGATTCGCAAGGCAGATTCAACAAACTGTATGTCGTCGTGGATCCGTGGGCCCCCCATACAACCAAGCAGCTGCTCGATTACAACCTTCCGGTTAAGGACGCAGATACAGATCCCGCGATAGTCGTAGATCTCGGGCAAGATTCCCCGATCAGCCTCGCGTTTAATCCGGCTAATTCGTACCTGCTGATTGGCTACACGAATAAGAACTGGGTCAACGTACTTGACCCCACCATGAGCGACGAGCTGCACAGCAATCTGTTCCCTACGGAGCTGTCGCCGCAAAGCATCGCCGTGAGCCCCTCCTCGGACCAGAGCAACCAATCAGTTTACGTCCTCAACGTCGTCAACAACACGACAAGCGTCATACCGGCCGCCATGCTGATTCCATCGCCGGCGACCACAGTCTCGCTGTCGAAGCTGGCAACGTACCGTAACGATGCGCTGGAGTCCTTCGCGGACCTGCTTGGCCTGATACTGGAGGACCTGAAAGACTGCTTCTGCGACCGGTTCCTGGTCAACTGCCCCGCTTGCGACGGGGACGAGAAGCTATACCTGGGCGACATTCAGATCCGAGGCAGCCAGGTCTACCGCATCTGCAATCTCGACCGTCGCCGCTACGTGAAATCATTTCCGACGTATGGATATTGGCTGTCGATTGTGCCCATCCTGCCCATCGTGAAATGGCTGATTGAAAGGTTCTGCTGCGCCGTATTACCCGATTACTTCAGCAAGTATGAGGCAGGGCAGAAGGCCGGCGCCAATGACCGCGTGAACAGCAATCAGATGATGAGCGCAAAGAACTTTATGCAAAACATCAACCTCAGCAGTTTCACTGGCGCGCAGCTGGCCAAGCTTTCCACATCGCGCAAGCTGGCGACAGATGCGATGGGCGCCGCAGTTTTCAATTACCAGCCCACCGAAGCGGCGCAAATCGACCAGAACGACGTGGTGGGCCAGCAGACGGAAGTTGTAAACCAACGGCTTACCGCCGCCAACATCGTAGTAGACTCCGTGCAGCCCTATGACCCCACTGCCGCAGCCGCCAATATAACCACGTTCCTTGGCGCCCCAACCAGCCTGCCGTCCGGGTCGCACGTTGTTCTCTACGAGCAGAACGGCGTAGTTCGCTACTATGCTCTGACTCCCACAGCAGCTCCGGCCGTTCAAAACCTCACGACCCAGATGCAAGCCCAGCAAACGGCTTTATCGAGCCTGCAGCAGAGCCAACAGGTGATAGCCGATCAACTGGGGACAATCACCAACTATGAGCAGGAGATCGCTGCGTTGAAGACGAGCCTAAGCGCAATGCAGGAGGCACAAACCGCTCGCGACCAGGACCTGGCGGAGCTGAAGAGTCAGGTACAAAGCCTGGTGAAGGAACCGCCGAAAGCATAGAAACGGGCCGAAGGGCGCTCATCGCCGATGTGCAAACCAACCCCTCAGCCATGTCTTAGTCTGACGCTTACAGCGCTATGCCAACAGATCGTCGATTATCTTCTGGCCTAGCTTCTCCGACGTGTATTGTTCCTTCCCGATCTCGGCGAGTAGTGCTTCGTCAGCAGAGAGAACCAAGTTGATGACTTGGGCCGTTTCTGCGATCTTACCAGAGCCTATACTCAGCCGCAGGGCGGCGGAGTTGTTCTGGTAATCAAGGTTCGCGATTCTCTCTTCAGTACTTGTAGGCCGGGCCAAGACTTGAGCGCTGCGGCTGCCCTCGTCCCCTGACACACTTACTACCAGCACCTGAGCGCCGAATTTACTATTAAAGCTCCCTTCTATGCTTTGGAGCCACCCAAAAAGTTGGCGGCAAAACTGACCGCCAAGCCTGCGTTTCAGCGTCTCCTGATGGGCCAATTGTTCTTCCAGAGCGCGCTGAACTTTATACTTTTCCTTCGTCCTCTGTACGGCTTCGTCAAGCCAATGAGTCAGTGCCATATGAGAAAGATTCCCTAGTGGAGTTGCGCTACGACAAACGGGAGCTTTGTAGCGTCAAAGCGAGGTGGCGAACGGCTGGCCCTGCCATCCGAGCGGTGCCACGACCTATTCGGCTCGATCCCACGACAAATCTTTACTGGATTGCTAGCTCAGCGACGGT
>JBEKTC010000353.1:0-4601 GCA_049516475.1 Candidatus Korobacteraceae bacterium
TCCAAGCTGTGGTACAAGCGGATGTTGATACGTCCGACGAACGCTTGTCAGTGACAAGGGCCTTTTACGGGAAAAAATCGCCCGCGCATTCCCAATTTGGAACGCAATGCCCGCGAGCATTTTCCATCGCGTTTCCGCGCATTTATACTTGCCCGTTTCGCGTATGCTAAGAACAGCAGATGTAGAGCCCAAGGAGTGCCGGTGAAGATCCTGGTCTGCATGAAGCAGGTCCCGCAGAAGGACGCGCCGCTCAAGCTGAATGAGAGCGGCACGTGGATTCGTGACGATGTTTCCTATGAAGTAAACGAGCCTGATGCCTATGCCCTGGAAGAGGCGTTGCGCCAGAAGGAAAAGCATGGCGGCGAGGTAGTGGTCATCACCAGCGGCCCAGCGCGCGCCCAGCAGGTGTTGCGCGAGGCGCTGGCCAAGGGTGCGGACCGGGCCATTCACCTCGAAGGCGACGGATTTGTCACGCTGGATGCATTCAACACAGCCAAGGCGTTTGCAGCCGCCATCAAGGACGAAAACTTTGATCTGATTTTCACCGGACTGCAGTCCGACGATTACGGCTTCGCCCAGACGGGCGTTATCCTGGCTGAGTTGCTCGGCTGGCCGCACGCCACCATCATCATGCAGATCGAGAAGGGCGACAGCGGCATTCGGGTAAAACGTGAGCTGGAAGCCGGATTCTTCCAGTTCGTTGACATGCCGCTGCCCGCGGTGCTCACCATTCAGTCCGGCATCAACAAACTGCGCTATGCCACGCTGATCGGCATCAAGCAGGCCAAGAACAAGCCCATGAAGAAGCTGAGCTTCGACGAAATGAAGCCGGCGCTGGGCGATAACCTGCAAAAGATCGAGAAGCTATATATTCCGCAGAAGACCAAAAAGACCGAGGTCATGGAAGGGCCGCCGGCCGAAATCGCGAAGAAGTTGGTGGAGAAACTGCGCAACGAACTGAGGGTCATTTGAGCGGCTAGTAATTAGTAACTAGTAACTAGTAACTAGTAACTAGACGTTGCTCAATTAGGCATCGCTGTTGACGCTTACAATATTGAAGCTATCTGTTCGGGTTGGCTAGTGCTAATTGCTAATTGCTAATTACTAATTGCTAATTCCTGCTGTTCGTTGGCATCTAATCGAGTGGGCCAAATTCGTAAAAAGGAGCTCTCCTCGTATGCCAGGATTCGATCGCGATCAGCTCGCCATTGACAACACCGTTGAGAATCGCCGCCTCGGCTCAGTCTTGCTCACAGTGGGCTGGATTCTGCTGTGGATGGATGCGGTTCTCGGAATTTTTTTCTTCATCAGCCTGCGCAATGGATCGTGGTTCTGGCCGATTTGGCTGGCCATTGAAGGCGTCCTGGGATTGGCGCTGGTGATGATGGGAACGCGCTACCGGCGGGCAATCGGCCCCACCCGGTTGGGTCAGCGTGACCTGGATCGAACCCTGGCGCAGCAGCGGCAGGATGACGCGGAAGACCATCGGGTAGCCTGAGGGCTCCGCGGCGACAAAGTTTGGGGTAGCAGTGAGCGTGGCAAGTCTCGGCGCGCAATAGTCGCGCAGGAGGCGGCTATGTCATCGTTGGAAGAGAAGCGTGAAATTGGCTCAGTGCTCATGGTAATCGGCTGGGTCTTGATGGCGTTTGCATTCCTGGTGATGTTTTTCTATCCGGCGGCAGCGAAGCTGGGTGAAACGCGGTTCGGAATCATCGCAGCTTGCCTGGGCGTTACAGGCCTCGTCATGAGCGTTGTCGGCGTCGGGATAAGACGCCGCAATCGCTGAGCTGCGGAATGCGTCGCCTACCGGAATACTGGTAAAGCGACGTTGTTTTCGCACGGTGGAAGGGCACGGCTTCAGCCGTGCCGCAAGTGCGCAAGCAGAGAGTGGGCTTTAGCCCTGGCCCACCGTGGCTAAAGCCATTTCTATGGCGTCCGATTTCGTCGGGCTTAAAGCCCGGCGCTTTCGCCGCCGAGAGGACATTTCTTCCGCAGTATCAATAAAGCTGTGCTTCTTCAAATGGATCGAAGAAACGAGAACGGATCGCAATGGCAGATACCATCCTGGTTGTAGTGGAACAACGTGAAGGTAAGCTGAATCGGGTTTCTCTGGAGACACTGACCGGCGCGCAGGCTATCGCCGCCGAAACCGGCTGGACGCTGGAAGCGGCCGTGGCAGGCAACGGCGTCGGCAACATCGCCAATGAGATCGCGACGAAGAAAGTTGCCAAGGTGTATGACATCGAGTCTCCGAAGTTGGAGCCTTACACTCCCGACGGCTTCGTCGCCGCGCTCAAGAACTTCATCCAGCAGAAGCAGCCTAAGCTGGTGCTGATGCCGCACACCTACCAGGTGCGCGACTTTGCCCCTAAACTTGCAGCTGCGTTGAATCGCTCACTCATCAGCGACGCCGTCGGCTACAAATACGAGGGCGGCAAGCTGCTGTTCACCCGGCAGATGTTCCAAGGCAAGTTTGCTGCTGACGTCTCATTCGCCGGTGAAGCTCCTTACTTCGCGACCTTCCAGAATGGGGCCTTCCGCGGCGATCAAGTCCAGCAGGGCGATGCTGCGGCGCCGGTAGAAACCATCAGTGTGGAAATTGCCGACAGCTTTCTGCGCAACAAGCCGGAAGCGCCGTTCAAAGAGGCCAAGCAGGCAGTGGACTTGACGCAGGCAGCGATCATTGTCGCCGTTGGGCGCGGAATCAAGGAGCAGAAGAATATCGATCTCGCCAGGCAGTTGGCAGACGCGCTGGGCGGCGAGATCGCGGCCTCGCGACCGATTTGCGACTCCGGTTGGCTGCCCATGGATCGCCAAGTCGGTTCGTCCGGACAAACCGTCGCGCCCAAACTTTATCTGGCATTGGGCATCAGTGGCGCGATCCAGCACGTAGTCGGAATGAAGGGCGCGCGCACCATCATTGCCGTCAACAAAGATTCGGAAGCGCCGATTTTCGAGATTGCTGATATTGCGGTGGTGGGAAACTTGTTTGAAATTGTGCCACCGCTGGTGGAAGAGGTGAAAAAGGCGAAGAGTGTTTAAGTACCTGCTGAAGAACAATCATTCATAGTAGTTGGCATTAGGCGTTATTATCTTAGTTGGTTGTCGCGGGTGGACTGCGGTCGACCCGAAATCTGCTATTCTGCTTCAGCAGTGTCCTGAATCGCACTCGCGCTGATAGAGGTCTCGGGCCTGTCGATTGAGCCCAAGAACTTAAGCCTTCCTCGCTGCGTATATCACGTGTCCCTCGTTCGGTGTCAGGAGTCTGACACTGTGGCTGGGTATCGCGTAGTGTGAGAAGTAGATAACCATCAGAATTGCGTTGTCTCTGGAATAAGCCCAAATGATCGTGTTTCGCACCCCGCTCCCAGATGTTGATCGTCCTGCAATGGAGGCCGATGTCGTCATCGTTGGCGGAGGACCGGCAGGCATGGCTTGTGCTCTACGGCTCTCGCAGCTCATCGACGAACACAATGCCAAACATCCCGACGCGCAACTCAGTAAAGAGAACGTCTACCTGCTGGAAAAAGCCCGCGATGTAGGCGCGCATTGTCTTTCCGGAGCGCTGCTCGATCCTCGCTCCATGCGCGAACTGTTGCCCGGCTTCGAAAAGGAAGCGCCGCTGGACGCTGCCGTCACCGCCGAGGCTGTCTACTTCCTCACGCAAACCGGCAAATTCAAATTCCCCATCACGCCTCCGCCGATGCGTGACCATGGCAACTACGTCATCTCGATCAACCGGTTTGTGAAGTGGTTGGGCAGCAAGGTCGAAGAGGCTGGAATTACTGTCTTCACCGGTTTTGCCGGCTCTGAGCTATTGTTCGACTCCGGTCGCGTGGTGGGCGTCCGCACCGACGATAAAGGCGTCGACAAGTCAGGTCAGCGAAAATCCAATTTCGAGCCAGGCTACGACCTGAAGTCCAAAGTTGTCATCCTCGCCGAAGGCTCGCGCGGCTCGTTGGCCAAGCAACTCATCGGCCGCTTTCAACTCGACCGCGAGCGCAATCCGCAAACCTACGGCGTCGGCGTCAAGGAGTTGTGGGAGCTGCCTGCCGGCCGCATCGCTGCCGGCGAAGTCATCTACACCATGGGCTACCCGCTTACCTTCAACGAGTACGGTGGCGCGTGGATTTATGGATCGAAAGACAACATCGTCTCCCTCGGCTTCGTCACCGGGCTCGATTATGAGGACCCGCGTATTGATCCTCAGCGCATTCTGCAGCAGTTTAAGAAGCACCCCTTTATTGCCAAACTGCTGGAAGGCGGAAAGATGGTGCGCTACGGCGCCAAGTCGCTGCCCTACGGAGGCTGGTGGTGTGTCCCGCCGCTGGCCGGCGACGGCTGGATGATTGCCGGCGACTCGGCTGGATTGCTCAATTCGCAGCGGCTGAAAGGGATTCATCTCGCGATCAAGAGCGGAATGCTGGCAGCCGAAACCGCCTTCGACGCCATGGCGAAACAGGACTTTTCTCTGCCGATGCTGGAGACCTTTCAGACGCGGGTGGAGAAGAGCTGGATCAAGTCTGAGTTGTGGCCGGTAAGGAACTTCCATCAGGGATTCGAAAAGGGTTTTCTCGCCGGGATGTTCAACGCGGGGATTC
>JBEKTC010000354.1:0-4569 GCA_049516475.1 Candidatus Korobacteraceae bacterium
TCCGACAGCGGAAGGCTGCATCTCGGTCGCTCGCGAGAACGCCTGCGCGGCTGCGCCGGCATCTCCGGACTTCTCTTCCACCACTCCCAAGCCGATCCACTGGCGCGGGCTGCGCGGATCCAGTTGCAAGGCCGCTTCGAAGCTGGTCTTGGCATTGGGAAAGTCGTGCAGAGCGTAATAGGCATCTCCCATATTTCCCAAGGCGGCGGCCTTCATTCGGGTCAGCAGCGGAGGAAGGTTGGCGTAAACGTTCTGCGAGGCGAAGTTCTGCGCCATTTCGAGTACTTTCTTGTAGTGCGCGATGGCGTCCGCCGGCTGTCCTCGCTGCTGGTCGTAGGCGCCGAGGTACAAGTGCGCGACGGCAGCATAGCCGGCAAGCTCGCGTCCCATCAGCCCGGGAGACGATGGAACCAGCGCGGTCACGCGTTCAAAGTGCTGCATGGCCGGCTCGGCTTGTCCGTTGTCTACCAGCGCGACTGCAAGATTCTCTTCCACCTCATAACTGCCGCTGGAGATTGCCATCATGCGCGACCATAGAGTCACGTTGTCGCTCCAGTAGCTGAGTTGGCGATAGGTCATGACAGTCAGGACCAGCAGCACAGCGACGCTGGGCGCAGCCAGCCACGCCGGTGAGAGCTGCCTTTGCTCAGCCAGTTCCGCAACTCCCCAGCAGACCATGAGAAACAGGCCGATGAAACTAAGATAGGCGTAGCGGTCGGCCATGGCTTGCTCGCCCACTTGCACAATGCCGATCATCGGCACCAGCGTTCCTAGATACCAAAACCAGCCGACCGCGAGATAACGCTGCCGGCGTTGTTGGATAACGAATCCTGTGATCGCAAGCAGGAGAAGTAAGGCTGCCCATGGCTGCCATGCGGACAAATCCGGATGGGGATAGAACACCGCCAGCCGCGATGGCCAGAATGCCTTCCCGATGTAGCGGACATAAGAAACAATCGCGTTTTCCAGCCGGATAGAGAGCGGGTAATACCTCAATGCGCCCGCCGCTCCTTGCGCTTTCATGGTCATGATCGCGCTGCCCAACGACAAGGCCAGCAGCGGGAGCTTCTCCAGGAACAACCATCGCCATTCGCTGCTCGCCATTCGCTTTTCGTCAGAGATTTCACCTGAGCTATTCTGGCGAAGAGCGGAGGGCGAATGGCGAAAAGCGAACCTCTGCAGCGGCCAGTAGTCCCATAACAGGAGAACGAAGGGGAAGGTAATCACCTGGGGCTTGGCCATCAAGCCAAGAGCGTAGAGAAGCGCCACGACAATATAGCGGCTGACCTGCGGCTTCGAGGCATACCATCGGTATGCTCCCAGCGCCAACAAGAAGAACAGCAGGCTGAGCACGTTCTTGCGCTCTGCAATCCAGGCCACCGTCTCGACGTTGATCGGATGGAGTGCGAACAGCGCCGCCACCATAAAGCTGCGTCCGCTGTAGCCGGTCGCGCGCAGCAGCACCCAGAACAGCAGCAGCGCGTTGATGACGTGCAGCAGCAGGTTCATGTCATGATGGCCGGAAGCCGACTGGAACATTCGCGCGTCCGCAGCGTGCGACAGCCAGGTGACGGGATGCCAATTGGCCAGATCATACGTGGTGAACGCCCAGGTGATCGTGTCCCACGCCGACCCGCTCAGCAGATGCGGATTGTTGACTACATACGGTCCATCATCCAGGGTGAAGAACGGATGATCATGGACGGGAAAGTACGCGCCGATCGTAACCAACACGAGGACGGCCGCGAGAATCCACGGCGTCCTGGGCGAAGCAAGGAAGCCCGGCCGGAGTGCAGTCGCCTGGTTCCGGCCGCTGCGCGCTTCACTCTTGTTCTTACGCCTCGAATCTTTCGAGGAAACCGAAGCCATTCCCGCTCCTGCGTGTGACTCTGATTCTTTACTGTGCTGCGCTACAGGCTGACATTCCCGGCTTGCGTTCGCCATGAAACACTGCGCAGGCAAGTTGTCTCGGCTGCTGATCCAGCCACTGTTTTACGTTATCGGCGGGGCGGCTCTTACGTCCAGCAGTCCGAGCTCTTGCTCGAAAGGAAGAAATACCGAGAATGCGGCGCCGCTTTGCCCTTTACCAATGCGGCTGCTCACGTGAATCGTGCCCTCGTGTTTTTCGGTGATGCCGCGGCTGATCCAAAGGCCCAGGCCGGTGCCTTTCTCGCCTTTGGTGGTGTAGAACGGGGCAAACAAATTTCGGCGAACGCCTTTAGGGATGCCGATTCCGTTGTCGAGCACAGTCACGCGTACGCCTTTGCGCGCGGGATCGCAGGCCAGGCTGGACTCTCGCGTATGCAGTACCAGTTGTCCCCCTCTGGTCATGGCCTCAATGGCATTCCCCACGAGATTGGAGAACACCTGGCGCAACTCGCCGGGAAATCCTCGCACGCACAGATCGGTGTCGAAGCGGCGCTGCACCGCAATGTGGTTTTGTTTGATCTGCGGAGCGAAAACGGTCAGAACGCTCTCCAGTACTTCGGTCAGGTTTACCGCCACCGGACTCCTTGCCTCGCGGTGGAAGGTCAATAGTTGGCCGGTGATTTGCGCGATGCGGGCAAGTTCATCGCTTGCCATTTGCAGATATTGCGCCGAGGCCGGACTCGGCGCCTGTTCATGCTGCAGCAGATAAACCAGGTTGGTGACGGTGTCGAGAGGATTGCGGATCTCATGCGCAATGGTGGCCGACAACCTTCCCGCCAAAGTCATCCGTTCGCTGGTTCGCAGGATTTGCTCGGTCTGGCGCCGCTGCGTCACGTCGCGGAAGACAACCACCACGCCCACCACGACGCCGCGGTCGTCGAGGATCGGCGCCCCCGTCAACTCGATGGGATACTCTTCGCCGGTGCGGCTGGTCAACACCAGGCTGTTGGAGAAGCCGACGACCTTCTGCGCGCGCCGCACCGTCTCAATCGGGTCCTCAACGTTCAATCTGGTTCGTTCATCGCTCAGGCGCATGACCTCGCCGAAGGGCCGGCCCGCGGCTATTGCATAATCCCATCCGGTAAGCTGCTGCGCTACCGGATTGATAAACGATATATTGCCTTCCGGGTCGGTTGAGACCACCGCCTCGCCCAGGCTTTTGAGCGTGATCTGATACAACTCCCGGCTGGCTTTCAGTTGCTGTTGTTGCGCGGCTTCCGCCCGCAGGTGATTTTCGTAAGTGGTCGAGAGCGCCAGTAATTCGCGCCGCGTAAGGGTGAACAGCATCACCGCGACCAAAAGTAAAACTCCGACGGCGGAACCGATCACGCTGCCATTCAATACCTTGGCGCGATGCGAACGGGCGTGACGCAGGGTATCCTCCGCATTTATGAAATCCCGCTGCTGGTTGCGAATTTCCGACATCAATTGCTGGCCAGCCAACAGATCTTCGGGCGTTGGCGGGTTCTGGTGACCTCGCTCGATCAGCCGCCCCGCCCACTGCATCCATCTCGCATACAGGTCTCGAAGTTCAAGCAATCGCGCCTGCTGGTCGGGATTATCGGCAACTAGGTCCAATGTGGTATTGATCTGCTCCGGCAACTTCGCTTTCAGGTCATTGTAGGAATCCAGAAAAGTCTGATCCCCGGTCAGGTAATATCCCCGCAGCCCAGTATCCATCTCCACGAAACTGCGCATTGCCGTGCGCGCCTGGCCCGTGACCTGGTCCGAATGATCGACCCAGCGCAGCGACCACGAGAGCAACAGTATCTCCGCAGTCAAAGTTGCAGCCAGCAACACCAGCAGCACTACCGGCAATGCCACCGTGCGGCGGAGTAAGCGTTTGAAGCTGCGTTGGTCCATGGCCAATCGGGTCCGGCAGTGCTTAATGGACGTTCGATGATATAGCAGCCCGCATACCTTCCTGCAAGCAAACTCGAGGGAGTGGTGCAGTTAAATTCCCACGGTGGCCAAATTCGTTACCATTTTTTGAAAATCACATAAACGGCAGCCACCAGCAGGGCAAAACCCACAAAGTAGTTCCACTTCAGCTCGGCGTCCAAGTATAAGACCGAGAAAACGGTGAAGACCGTAAGCGTGATGACCTCCTGGATTGTCTTGAGCTGTACCACAGTAAATTCGTATGAGCCAATGCGGTTAGCAGGGACCTGGAAGCAGTACTCGAAGAACGCGATCAGCCAACTTACGAGTATGACCTTGAACAGAGCAGTATGGCGGTATTTGAGGTGGCCATACCACGCGAACGTCATGAAAACGTTTGAGATGGTAAGCAGCAGTACGGTGGTCATGACCGCATTTTCAACTCAGGTTTCGTTCCATATCCACAGTTTCCCACAGGCCGAGGTCGATTGCTACCCCTGTGGAAATCAAACTGCACCACTACCGGCCGCGAAAAGTAGCCTGTTCAATTTCGGCTGGCGTCATTCGGCAACTATCCCCAGATCATCCTACTGCGCGCCGATGTAAAATGCGCTCGTAGAAAGATGTTCGCTCGTCTCATCCATCGCAGGCTTGCAGATCGAATCCGCCGCTGGACTAAATCTGCAGCCGTGGTGATGCTGCTGTTATCGGCAGCCGCTGACGCCAGAGGTCCCACCCAGATCAAGCAGGGCTTCAACC
>JBEKTC010000355.1:0-4541 GCA_049516475.1 Candidatus Korobacteraceae bacterium
ATCATCCCCAACAGGCCGAACACCAGGCCGGCGGGCAAAGCGAACAGCAGGGCGTCGATGCGGTCGAGGACCCCGCCGTGTCCCGGCAGCAAACCCCCCGAATCCTTCAATCCGGCGCCGCGCTTCAGCGCCGATTCCACCAAGTCTCCCAATTGCGATGCCACGTTGACGCACACTGCGAAAGCCACTACAAACCACAGCGGTGCAAGCAGAAATATGCGCGGCACATAACCTGGGGTCGAAAAATAGGGATCGGGAGCGGGCTCGACGAGTAGATGTGCATTACGGAAGCCAGCCGCGATGGGATTGATGTAGTGGAATATCAGAAATCCAACAATCACCGCTGCGACGACCGACGCAATTGCGCCCTCCCATGTCTTTCCCGGACTAATGCGCGGTGCGAGCTTGTGCTTACCGATCGCGCGACCAACGTAATACGCTGCGATGTCGCCGCACCATACGAGCAACATCAGATAGAGGACGTAGAGCGGCCCGTTCGGAAACTCCCTTAAGAACGGAAGCAAGCCTAGCGAGAAACCGATGTACGGCAGTAGCAAGCAGGATATGGCCGCGTCCGGTAGTGCTTGCGAAATCGGATTACGTGCGAGGCTAAGCAGCAAGAAAATCAGCGGTGCGCAGATAGCAAACAAGGGAAACAAAGGAACAGCTAGGATCGGGCCGGCGGGCGAGCTTCCGAACAGCCAGGTGACCGAATAGGAAATAGCAAACAACAAAATCAGAAGAACGTAGCTGGTTATCCACATGGGCCGAAAGCCTTGCGCCTTCATGATGCCCAGATACTCCTTCGCCGCCAGCAGGGCCACGCCCAGCACCAGCAGCGTGAACAGCCACAGCGGCGCCCGGAATAGCGCCAGCACAACAATGGGGATTAGGATGACAGCGGTGAGGACGCGCTTCACGAATAGTTTCCGTTATCGCCGACCAGGCCTCCGAAGCGGCGCTCGCGCTTCTGGAAGGCTTCGATGGCTTCCAGCAACTGGGTGCCGCGGAAGTCGGGCCACAGCGTCTCGGTGACGTAGATCTCGGCGTAGGCCACTTGCCACAGCAGGAAATTGCTCAGGCGCATCTCGCCGCTGGTACGGATGACGAGGTCGAGTTCAGGTAGACCGTTGGTGTAGAGATGGCGGGCGATGGAACGCTCGTCGATCTTGAGGTGCTCAACGCCCCCGTTGCGCGAGGCTTCGGTCACCAGGGCGTTGAAGCAGTCCACCAGTTCGGTGCGCGAGCCGTAGTTTAGCGCCAGGGTCAGAACCATGCCGGTGTTGCGCTCTGTCATCTCGCGCGCCCACGACATGCGCTCCTGCACCTCCTGCGGAAGCTCCTGCTGGCGGCCGATATATTGCAGCCGGATGTTGTTCTCCATCAGCGTAGGCAGTTCCATCTTCAAGTAGCGCCGCAGCAGGTTCATCAGGAACTGAACTTCACCTTTGGGGCGCTTCCAGTTTTCGGCGGAGAAAGAGTAGAGCGTGAGAGCGGGGATGCCGATGCGCGCGGCCGTTTCGACGGTGGAGCGCACGGCGGCCACGCCGGAGCGGTGTCCCGCGATGCGGGGCAGGTGGCGGCGTTTGGCCCAGCGGCCGTTTCCGTCCATGATGATGGCGATGTGGTGGGGCAGCCGCTCCGGCTCGAGGCGGGCGTATATCTCGGCCTCTTTGCGGTTCAGCCCAGCGGGCACTTGTGCGCGCAAAGCGTACCTCTAACCATTCTTGAAAGTAGCATACGCCACAATGGGTTGCAATGTAGTTGGCGTCTGGGCAGTGGGTCAGTTCGAATACGAAAGCTTGCCCAGCAGCCGCCTCGAGAGGCAGAGTCTCAGGCAAAGGAATAAGAATGCCGAGGGTGTGTGCCCTCGGCGTCCTTCGTTGTGGCTCAGGAATTCAGATCAGCAATCGGTTATGCTCCGCGGTGCGGATGCATGACCATGTCCCGCACCTGGGCAAGGACACTTGAAAGTTGCATGGCGTTCAGCTTCGAGGTGAACTCCACTAGTTCCGCGACGAATGGATCTTTGAGCAGTTCTGCGATCTCGTCTTCGCGCGAAGAGCCACAGTCACGCAGCAGATCGGGCACCGTGACTTCCAGGGCCGCGGCCAGGCGCGCCATCGACGACAACGTCGGCGTGGCTTTCTCGTTCTCGATTTTCGAGACGTAGGTGCGCGGGACACCCATACGTAGCGCAAGTTGCCGCTGGCTGAGGCCGCTGCGGTGTCGCAGGTCGCGGATCGCCTTGGCCACGTGCACCGCAGGCTCGCCGGATTCTTCCGGCTCCGGCGGCGGCATTACAGCTGTGAGGATGGGCTCCGGTTCGTCCTCATCGAGCGACGTCCGGCAGCGACGGCAAAGATTGTTGTTGGTTCTGAACTGGACGAGATGGCAATCGTCACATCTCACCACCTCCCGGGAATCCACGGGCGCGAGAGTCGTAGCCATTCAGGTTGTGGGAGTGCCAGAGCGGGCACCGAATACTTATGCGTACTGTGCAGCATTTACTCTGGTAGAGTCAAGTAAATTAAGAATCACAATCGACAATACCGAAAAAGTCGCAAGAAGCATTGACACGCAGAGTGAAAGAAACGCTGCGAAAATTCAGGAGAAACGTGGAATGGATCGCGCCGAAGCCTGGTGTTTACTAACTGAGTTCACGCAGTCAGAAAGTTTGCGCAAACATGCTCTGGCGGTGGAAGCCTGCATGCGCACCTACGCCGGCAAGCGCGGCGGCGATGAGGAGTTGTGGGGCATCGTCGGCTTGATCCACGACTTCGACTACGAGAAATATCCCAGCGCGGAGGAGCATCCGTTCAAGGGCAACGAGATCCTGAAGGAGCGCGGGTATGCCGATGAGGTTCGCCGGGCCATCATGTCACATGCTGACTACACGGGAGTAAAGCGCGAGACGGACATGGAGAAAGCGCTGTTCGCCTGCGACGAGTTGGCCGGCTTCATTACCGCAACCGCATTGATCAAGCCGGGCAAGTCGCTGGCTGAAGTGGACGCGAAGTCGGTGCGAAAGCGGATGAAGGACAAAGCCTTTGCCCGCTCGGTCAGCCGCGAGGACATCACCAACGGCGCTGCCGAGCTCGGCGTGGAACTGGACGAGCACATCACGTTCTGCATCGAAGCGATGAAGAGCGTGGCGGGCGAGTTGGGATTGGCGGGGAAGTAGGAGACGCCGTTCGTTCTTCGATTCTTGCTGTTCGCCAAACCCCAAGACGGTTTTAGAGCGGATTGGACTCTTGGGCCGAATCAAATCGTGAAGACCCGGCTCGCCTCTGGCCAAAGGCGAAGGGCGAAAAGCGAATCGCGAAGAAAAGCGGCCCATTGCGGCGGGCCGCTTCATGCTGAAGTCTGGAGGCCCCAGCTTCCAAACCCTCACTGGTGGACTACTGAGCTGATGCCTCCGACGCCGGCTGCGACAGCTTGGCTATGTGCTCGCTGATGCGGGCAAGCTGCTTCTGTCGTAACTGGTCAGCCGTGGCCTTCTGCTCAGACGTCAGTACGGTGTTGTAGATCTGGCTGCGAACGGACGCTTTCTGCACTGCCAGTTGCGACACGATCTGCGCCTGCTGGGTGGCGAGCGCCTGCACTTTGGCCTGGTCGAAAGCTCCGCTGGCGGTTGCCGTCAACATCGCCTGGCGGTTCTGCGCCATTTGCAGCATCAGGGGCCGCATGCTGGCACGCTGCGCCTGCATGATGGTCTTAACCTGTGTCTTTTGTGCGTCCGTCAGGTTTAGCTCTTTCGCCAGGTAGCCCATGTGTCCATGCCGATGGCCGCCCCAGGCGGACGCGCCTGCGTTCTCATCACTTTGCTGGGCGTACGACAGCATTGCAGTTCCGCAAAGCACCAGCGCCAGCAACGCAATTGCCACGCCCCAAAACTTCGTCTTCATTTTCTATTTCTCCTTCTCGACAGTTCGTCTGTCAATCATTGAAACCCCGGCAGCGGGAATTCGACGGTAAAGTCTGGTAACGCATGGGTAAAGTTTTGTGAAAAATAGTCTTGCTTTGCCGCCAGACTTTCCTGCCTACGCCAGCCTGTACATAGACTATTGCCGCCGAAGAGATCAAAAGTTCCGCAAAAGCTCGGCGGCGGAAGCGTCGAACTCTACCTCGGCTTAGGCGCTGGCCCGAATTCTCTCTGACAAAGCAAGTTTGTCCAGGACAAGAACGAATAACAAACGCCACGGCGAGGACCGTGGCGTTGTCACAAACGTACTTCAGGGAGAAACCTATCGGGTGAGTAGCGCCTCGGAAGCAGCTACCTTCGCCCGGTCGGATGCTCTTTCCTTCTCGCCCACTTCGTCCAGTTGGAGTTGTTTAGTCTCCGGAGAATAGAGCAAGCTGCAGAAAGTCATGATCGCGCCAATGGTCAGGATGACCGCTGGAGACAGCCAAGTATCCTGGCCTTCGATGGCGTGAACAAACGGAATCTTATGTGCCCAGAGTACATAGATCGGGAACCAGGCTCCCAGAATCGCGCCTCCGGAGTAGCCGAAACCTACTCCCGCTGCGCGACGCTTGGT
>JBEKTC010000356.1:0-4536 GCA_049516475.1 Candidatus Korobacteraceae bacterium
CCGGAGTTGCGGAAGACGAAGGCCGCTTCGGCTTCGATCTGATATTCAAACATGCCGGGATGGGCCATGCGGATGGCCTGCTCGTCGCCCTGAGCACTGATGCGGCCGTTGCGGCGCAGGACTTCGATTTCTGCCGGCCGCTTGATGTTACGCATGGCGTCCATGGCGCCGGTAATGTCTCGGAAGTTGGCGGCGGGATAGCGCTGGCGCAGCTTGACGAGCGCATCGCGGTCCCCCGGCAGGTTCTGCCCGTAGGGATTGTTGTATTCAGCAGCGTAGTCGCGTCCGGTTTCGAAGCGAGCGCCATCGGGTTTGTCGGCAAAGCCCAGGCGGACCCAGAGATCGTTATCGACGCCGCTTCCAAACAGAAAGCTCAACGTCGAATCCAGGCTCGACAAGGGCACCACGTTGGAATATCCCAGCGCCTTCTGCTCATCCTTGGACATGGAGAGCAGGTTGGCGCCGTAGACCTGCACTTCGCGCGGGCTCTGTTGCGGCTCAACGATGGTGACGTTGCCGGAAGCGACGCTCATGAACATGATGGCGCCGGGGTCGGAGAGGCCGGTGTAGTAGTAGAAATCGTTGTCTTCGCGGTAGTGAGCGGCAGGAGGATCCTGGGTCTTGGCGAAGAGGAGGACGTAGCCAGTCTTGAGTTTGGCGGCGAGTTCCGTGCGACGGGCAGCGAATTCTTTTGGACCGCCGAGGTCGTTCATGGCAGTGCGGTCGGTGTATTGGGCGTTGGCCAGCAAGGTTGTGGCGATGAATGACAGGGCGAAAACAGTTCGGATGTGTCGGATCATGGCGTTAGGCAGTGTAGTCCTCAATACTCAGGTACGCAATGCAGAGAAGATTGGTTGCAGAAAGGCGCGCCAGACTAGCAAAGCGCGGTCGTACAACGACAAGAAATCTGAGAGTGTCATCCCGAGCGAGGAGCGCAGCGAGGAGTCGACTTACCTGCTGTTTGCGCGAGGTGTCTGACTGTTCGGGTCGACAGCAGGTCCCTCCACTCCGCTTCGCTCCGGTCGGGATGACACATCCATTAAGGCCGCGTTAGGCGCCCGCTTGCTTGCCAGTGGTCGCCCCTTTGGTGTGCGGCTTGCCTGCAGTGATGTTGATGCACTCCTCGAGAACATCCATTGCGATGTCTGCCTGCTCTTTGGTGACGATGAGCGGCGGACAAATGCGAATGGTGTTAAGGCCGCAACCCAACAGCAGCAGCCCGCGTTCGAAGGCCAGTTCGACAATGCGATCGCGTTCTGCGCCGCCCGGCGTCTTGGCCTTCTTGTCGGTGACGATTTCGACACCGATCATCAGGCCACGCCCACGGACGTCGCCCACCAGGTCGAGACGCTGCGGCCACTCTGCAATGCGGTCCATCATGTGACGGCCGACGACTTCGGCATTGTGGATGCCTTCGCGCTCGAGGACGTCCATGGTCGCCATCGCAGCCGCGATGCAGACGGGATTACCGCCAAACGTGGAGGCGTGCGATCCCGGCACCCAATCCATGATCTCGGCCTTGGACATCATGATGCCCAGCGGCATGCCGCTGGCGATTCCCTTGGCCATGCAGACGATGTCAGGCTCGACGCCAGTATGCTCGATGGCCCACCATTTGCCAGTGCGGCCCGCGCCGGACTGGATCTCGTCAGCCACCAGCAGAATGCCGTGACGATCGCAGATGCGCCGCAGTTCCTGCATGAAGACCGTAGGCGCGACCACATAGCCGCCTTCGCCCTGAATGGGCTCGACGAAGATTGCGGCTACTTCCTCAGGAGGCAGCGTGGTCTTGAATAGCTTCTCTTCGATGAAGCGGGCGCAACCGAGCGCGTAGGCGTCAGCGCTGGCCTGGTCCGGACTTCCGCCGACGCATCCGCGGTAGATGTCGGGATAGCGCACGTGCGTCACGCCAGGAACCAGGGGCGCGAAACGGCGGCGCTGCTGCGGCTTGGACGCGGTCAGCGACAGTGCACCCATGGTGCGGCCATGGAATGCTCCATAGAAAGCGATAACGTTCTGACGTTTGGTGTGATAGCGCGCCAGCTTCAGGGCGGCTTCAATCGCCTCGGCACCCGAGTTGCCGTAGTAGATCTTGTGCGGCCCCTTCATGGGAGCGATACGCGACAGCCGCTCGCCCAGCGTGACCATGCTCTCGTAGTAGAAGTCGGTGCCGGACATGTGGATGAGCTCGGCGGCCTGCTTCTGAATAGCGGCGACTACCTCAGGATGGCAGTGTCCGGTAGAAGTAACGGCGATGCCGGCGGAGAAGTCGAGGAACTCGTTGCCATCGACATCCTCGACGATGACACCGCGGCCACGCTTCGCGACCATGGGGTAGGAACGGGTGTAAGACGGCGAAATATAGCGCGCATCGCCTTCCAGAACGCGGCAGGCGTTAGGCCCGGGCAGGGCGGTCTTGATGTGAGGACCGGCAACAGGAATAAGAGTATTAGCGGACATGATGTTTTCCTCCGAAAGGCTTGCGGCCCGAGTTGTGGGCCGGAGCTTTGGTCAGCCCGCGAGTGCAGTCTGGTTGAGCCGACAGCGCGGGAAGCGGAACGGAGAACGGAACGCTAGTCGCCGGAGAAGAGATTGGGGCGGACCATGCAGGGAGCCAGCCTGGACTCCGCGCGGGTCGAAAGCCGGGACTTGCCGGGATGGTAGCTGGCCCGTGACCGGGCAGCACGCATAGCCACATCGGGCTTCGGACCGAAGCTTTCCGCGGAGGCGTTATTGGCGTGATGGGTCAAGGCAAGACTCCTATTGCCATTATAGTCGGCTTGGATGCCTGGCGTAACCCCCGCAAAATAGCCCGATCTAAGCGGGTTTCCTTGTAGTTCGTGCACCCCATCCGCATAGGATTGCGCAACCTGGTCAGTGGTTCTAAGGAGTATCTTGCCAGCAGTCCATCCCCATTACGCGCTTTCTCCTTGACTTTGCGGAATTGTGAAATTAACAATACGGGCTGGAGCGCCTTTCTGTTCCGCGGCAGTATTGAGCGGAGCGCCAGGCCACTAGGATGGGAAGACCAGCCGAAGATTGCTCCCAGTTCATTCGACCGAATTCGACCGAAGAAGTGAGAAAGATTGAAGCTTCGGATGAACAGTCTGGCTGATAGTGTCTACATCCTTGGTGCGCATCCGAAAGGTGCTGGAGGGTAAGTCGCCCTTCGGCACCGTCCTACTGTGGAACTCGGCGCGTCGATAGTTATGACGCGGCTGCAGCCCCTACCATCGCGAAAGAAAAATCCTGCGACAGCGTTGGATGTGAGAGCTTTGCTGCCTGAAGGCGGCAGGGACAAGCGCGTTCGACGATTTGCCAAGGGCCGGTTGATTTTCCGGGAGGGCGAGCCAGCCGATGCTATGTTCTATATCCAGCAAGGACGGGTGAAGATTAGCGCCCTGTCGGCAAAAGGAAAGGAAGCTATCCTGGCGCTGGCCGGGAACGGAGACTTCATAGGTGAACGGGCGCTTTTCCCAAGCTACATTTCGCGCGTGACTACAGCGACCGCAATTACGGATTGTGTGCTGCTGCGTATCGAAGTACAGAAGATTTGGCGCCTCTTGAGGAAAGAGCCAGACTTCCTGCATTTGTTTGTATCGTTCCTGCTTTACCGGAACAGCCAACTCCAGGAATCACTGGCAGACCAATTGTTCAACCAAAGCGAGAAGCGCCTGGCCAACATCCTCCTATCGCTCGCAGGCGTCAAGAACAAGGAAACATCTGGAGCCGCCGTGCCCAGAGTGACCCATCAGACGCTGGCCGAGATGGTTGGCACGACTCGGCCGCGTGTCAGCCTGTTCATGAGTCGCTTCAAGAAGCTAGGATTGATCGCATACAAGAAGAGAGAATTGTATGTAAACAATGCCCTTCTCGATTTTGTTTCTCGCGGTTGAGCCACCCTCGCAGTTCGGCGCGCTAAACCAGAGCACAGCTAGTTCTCGCCCAGACTCAAACCGTATTGGATTTGAATTCGCTGCTCTTGAAGCTGTCGCGCAGCGCCTCTTCCACGGTGTACTGGATCACTCGCGGATAGTCTGGGCCGAGGAATTGCTGCAGGCGGGTGGTGTCCATAGTGTACGAGCCGATCAAGTACGGCAAAGCATCCGGCGGGATCGACGAGATCCCGAATCTCCACAAGAAGCGCAGGACAGTGCGGAAGGCGGCACGCGTGGGAACTCGTTTGATGGTGGCCTGGGCAATTTCTGCGCAGCGCTGTACGGTAAGCGGCTCGCCCCGTCCAGCCACATTCATGACGGTGATGAGCGGATCAGTTTCAGGGCGATGCAGCAGCACCACCAGCAGCCGCGCCATGTCGTCGACGTGGAGGAACTGCAAACGCTTCTCCAGATACTTAGCTCCGCGAGGAAGCATGAGCGGCAGCCGCCGGCCCTCCGCGCGCATGCGCGCTGCCCGCTTGCCGGCGCCTGACGGCGTGCCGCGCAGCGCTCCCACCATATAGTTCTGCATGGTGGCGCCGGTGAAAATATGCGGACGCAGGATGTAAGTGCGGCACTCGCCCAGACTCTCGGCGCG
>JBEKTC010000357.1:0-4733 GCA_049516475.1 Candidatus Korobacteraceae bacterium
GCAAAGGATCGGCGGCATCCGGCGCAAGCAAGAGTGAAGCGCAAATCGCGCACGGCGAGTATCTGGTGAAGGCCATCGGCCAATGCGCCGATTGCCATACGCCATTTACCCCGATGGGCACGTTTGTCATGGACAAATGGCTGCAAGGCAAGAAGCTGGAATTTGCTCCACTCATCCCCATTCCCATCTGGGCCGACACTGCGCCCAACATCGCCGGCCTCCCCGGATGGAACACCGAGAAGGCAGTGCAGTTCTTCATGACCGGACTGGCGCCGAATGGGCAGCCTGCGCGCCCTCCCATGCCCGCGTACAAGATGAACCGCGCCGATGCCGAAGCCGTGGTAGCGTATTTGCAATCGCTGAAGTAGTGGTCGGTTGTCAGTGGTCAAGAATAGTAGAATCCAGCCCGAAGGGCGGAACAACATTAGTGGACGAACTGGCACGACGCGAGCGCCTCGGGCGCGAAAGATGATATCCCACCGCTCTTCGACTTCGCTCAGGGCAAGTCTTCAACGGTGGGTCGCGTGAGAAAAGAAACCCGAGTCCCTCGGGAACGACAGAGGATTTCAAACTGAGCCACTACCCTCAGAGCAGGTCAACTGGACATCGACGCCCTGATCTGACAGAATCGCGGTTCGCATCGCAATCTGCTATGGCAAATAATCTATCAGCGGCCACCACCGTTGGCCAACGGAACATTCCCGCCGGCCTCATCGACGAAGCACGCCGCCACGTCTACGAGGCCGCTATCCGCACGCCGTTAGTGCGGCTGAACTACGAGGCGCCGGCGGAGATTTATCTGAAACTGGAGTGCCTGCAACCGATCGGGTCATTCAAGATTCGAGGTGCGTACAACGCAATTCGCAAGCTACCCGAGCAGCAACGCCGGCGCGGCGTTTGGACGGTGAGCGCAGGCAATGCCGCTCAAGGGGTGGCACTGGCGGCGCGCAAGGCCGGTGTGGCCTGCCAAGTCCTCGTAATAGACGCAGCGCCAGTGGCTAAGCTCGATGCGATTCGCCGTTTGGGAGCCGACTTTGTGAAGGCGTCATACGACGATTGCTGGAAGGCCTTGGCCGACCGCAGTCATCCCGCCATGACTGGCGTTTTTGTGCATCCCTTTGAGGATGACGACTTCATCGCCGGCAATGCCTCGGTGGGACTCGAAATCCTGGAAGACCTGCCTGACGTGGATGCCGTAGTCGCGGGCTTCGGTGGCGGAGGTTTGTCCTGCGGGATTGCAGCTGCCTTGAAAGAGCGCGGAAGCCATGCCAAGGTGTTCGCGGCAGAACCCGAGACAGCGGCTCCGTTGGCGCGCTCGCTGGCGGCGGGCTCAGCCCAGAGTTTTCCCGGCTGGCAAGCCAGCTGGGTAGATGGATGCGGAGGCAAGTCGGTCTTTCCCCGCATGTGGGACCTGGCGCACCACTTGCTCGCAGCTTCCATCGTTTGCACTCTGGAGGAGACCCGGCAAGCGATGCGCATTGTGGCCGTGCGTAATCATGTGATCGCCGAAGGCGCGGGCGCGTGTGCCGTGGCAGCCGGACTTAGCGGCAAGTGCGGTGCGGGAAAGGTCGTTTGCGTGGTGAGCGGAGGAAACATCGATCTGGCGAAGTTCTTCGAGCTGGTGATGCGCCCGGACGCACATGCGTAATTGAAGCAGTGATCGGTGTGATCAGCTGTCAGTTGTCGGTTGTCAGTTGCCGGGAGCCGGAAGCTAGCAGTCACCGTAAGTCATCTGGCAAACCGTTCGTGTCAGGGCTTCACAAGCTGCTGAAAAAGTCTGGGCTGGGCCTTGCTCGGGTAGTGCGGCGCTTCAGCGCCGCGTCAGGCCCTTCGTTTCTATCCTGAGCCGGCTTCAGCCGGCGGCACGGAGCCCTTTTCGATTTTTCGGCACCCTGTTCAGTTGCGCCGAACAACGCCGCAACATCGCTCCGTGTTCTCCGTGCCTCCGTGGTGAATTCTTCTTCGCATGATTACACTAAAACCTATGTCTGCCCATGCTCCCGCCATCGACCTCCGTAGCGACACTGTCACCAAGCCCTCGCAGGAAATGCGGCGGGCCATGTTCGAGGCCGAGGTCGGCGACGACGTTTACGCTGAAGATCCGACTATCAACCGGCTGGAGAAGCGGGCGGCGGAAATCTTCGGTCGCGAGGCGGCGCTCTTTGTCCCCAGCGGGACCATGGGCAATCAGATCGCGATCAAGCTGCACACCCACCATGGGGAGGAACTCATCTGCGAACAGCGCAGCCATGTTTTCGAGTACGAGATGGCGATGATGGCGCACTTCTCCGGCGTAGTACCGCGAACGGCTCGGGGCACGGACGGCATTCTTTCCTGGGAGCAGGTCAAGTCGAAGATCAGGACCAAGAGTTACCACGGCGCCAAGACCGGTCTGGTTTCCGTGGAGAACACGCACAACATGGCGGGCGGAACGGTCACACCTCCCGAAGTGTTCGGCGAGGTTTGCGACAACGCGCACGCGGCCGGGTTGCCCGTTCACCTCGACGGTGCCCGCGTGTTCAATGCCGCAATCGCGCTAGGGATGCCGGTCGCGCAGCTCACTGCCAAAGCCGATACCGTAATGTTCTGCCTGTCGAAAGGCCTGGGCGCGCCGGTGGGATCGTTGTTGGTCGGCAGCGCTGAGATGATGGACCGCGCCCGCATCTACCGCAAAGCGCTGGGCGGCGGCATGAGGCAAGCCGGAATTCTCGCGGCGGCTGGACTCATCGCATTGCAGCAGGGACCAGAGAAGCTGGTGCAGGACCATGCCAATGCCAAGTTCCTCGCCGACGGCCTAGCGCAAATCCCCGGCATCACAATCGATCCCGCCAAAGTGCAAACCAATATACTGATCTGCGATACCTCCGGCAGCGGCATCACGGGGGCCGATTTGTCGCGCAGACTGGCCGAGCGGAAGGTGTTGGCCAGCGCTTACGGCCCCTACATCATTCGATTTGTCACGCACCTCGACGTGAATCGTGAGCAATGCGCGCAAGCGCTGGAGATCGTCGCGGCCATCTGCAGCGGGAAACCTCTCAACTGTTGACCACGTCGCCAGGCTGACTGCTGGTACGACAGCAAGGTCAGAATGTGAGAAGGGCGCTCGCTAGGAGCGCCCTGTTTTATGCTTGCCGGAAAATCAAGTCATGCCGCAAGACCCTTACGGTGTGATCTCGAAAACTACTCCCAGGCCTTGCGTGCCGCCGCTGGATGCGGTGCCGTACAGGTTGCCCCTTTGGTCGAGAACCAGCGTGCTGTAGGGATAGCCTCCATCGCTGCCGTTGGTAAAGTCATGTAGCGAGGTGTAGGTCCAGCTGCCATTGGACGGCGTCAGCTTGAAGACCGCTCCATAACCGTTGGCCCCGTCCGCGAGAGTGGTGCCATAAAGATTGCCCGCTGCATCCATGACCAGATTGCCGATAGGTCCTACCACCAGGCGTCCGTTACCGGGACCAGTCAAACTATGCAACGTGCTATGGATCCAGTTGCCATTCGAGGCAGTCAGTTTGAACACGGTGCCACCGTGGCCCGATCCTCCGGCACTGCTGGCGCCGTAGAGATTGCCCGCCTGGTCCAGGACCACGCCCGCCTGCGGGTAGCTGCCATCGCTGCCGTTGGTGAAATCGTAGAGATCGGTCTCGATCCAGTTCGATCCCGACGGCGTTAATTTGTAGACCGACCCAAACAGGTCATTGCCACCGTTGAAGGTGGTGCCATAAAGATTGCCGGCATGATCCATGGTCAAGCCGCTTCCCGGATAGCCATAAGGGTGGAAAAGGACAACTTCCTGCCAACCGGTGGAAGAGTTCAATTGATAGATGATTCCGCCATTGTGGAGACCGCCGCTGCTGGTGACACCGTCCGCATTGCCGTTGTGGTCGAAGATCAGGGCCCCCACCGGTCCGGCGCCGTCGGCACCGGTGAAGCTATGCAGTATAGTCTCCACCCAGGGGCTAGACCCGCGCGGATTGCCAGTCTCCAGACGCAACTTGAAAACCGTGCCGCAGCCGACACCATCGCAAGTGCCGCCCCCGTAGTAAGTGGTGCTGTACAGGCTGCCCTCGGGGCCGAACACTACATAAGCGATTTGCGGATTGGCTCCGTCGTTGCCTCCCATAAAGCTGTAGAGTGGCGTCAGCATCCAGCCGGAGATCGTGTTGGTCAACCGGTATACCAGGCCACAGCCTTTCGTCCCGCAGTTTCCACCCGTGTTGCCGCCGAAGTTCGCCGTACCGTAGAAACTTCCCGCGCCATCAAAGGTGAGGCCCGCCATGGGCGTGGCCCCGTTCTGGCCGCCAGTGAAGTTGTAGATGACCGAGTACGTCTGCGCCTGCGCCGCTTGCGTCATGATAGCGGCGAGGGTCAGCACGATCGCCAGCGCCGCACCCATGGCGAATAAACGACGGCGCCGTGCTGGTTGCCGATCGTCCCCACAAAGAAGCTTCGAATGCCGTTCCAGAGCTTTCATACCCCACCCCTTACCGAGAACTCTATTGCAAAAGGAGGCCGTCCGACAACCCCCACATGGTCAGACGGCATGTTTTTCTCGCCTTCTTCACTGGCCACCGAGACCTGACAACGCCCTTACGGCGTGATCTTCCAAATTTCGCCCCAGCGGGAGGAGGACGTCTCCGCAGTCGTGCTGTAGAGGTTGCCCTGAGCGTCCAGTGCGACGCTGCCGGAGGGATCATACCCTCCATCGTTGGCGTTGAAGTCGTGGAGATCGGTGTAGA
>JBEKTC010000358.1:0-4473 GCA_049516475.1 Candidatus Korobacteraceae bacterium
CGCTTTCAACGCGCTCTCCCTCAGCCCCGCACTCTCCGCCATGTTATTGCGTCCCAAGAAGGAAGGCCGCGGTCCGCTGGCAGCTTTCTTCCGCTGGTTTAATCGCGTCTTTGGCAGAGCGACCGATGGCTACGTCGGCATTTGCAAGCACCTGATCCACAAAGCCGGTTTCGCCTTCATTCTTCTGGGCATTCTCTGCGTCGGTGCGTACTTCTTCGGTTCGAAAGTTCCAGGCAGCTTCCTGCCCGATGAAGACCAGGGATATGTGTTCGGAGCGCTGCAGCTGCCCGATGCCTCCTCGCTGCAACGTTCCTCCGAGGCGGCAAGGCAAGTCGAGAAAATCATCATGGATACACCGGGCGTCGAGAATGTCAGCTCGGTGCTGGGATACAGCCTGCTCAGCGGAGTCCAAACCACCTACAGCTCGTTTTTCTTTATCTCGTTTAAGCCGTGGGATGTGCGCAAGACGCCGGAGACCAGCTATGACGGAATCAAACTCCACCTGCAGCAGGCGCTTTCTCAAGTTAACTCGGGGCTGGCGTTTGCCTTCCCGCCGCCGGCGATTCTGGGCGTCGGCACCTCGGGTGGATTCACCTTCATTCTGGAGGACCGGTCGGGTAGCGGCACCGACTTCCTTGCCAAGAACACACAGGCATTCATGGCCGAAGCCCGCAAGCGCCCGGAGCTGACCGGAGTGATGACCACGGCGCTCTTCGGAGTGCCGCAGGTGGGCGTAGACGTGGACAAGGCCAAGGTGATGACCCAGCAGGTGAACCTGAGCAATGTTTACCAGACGCTACAGGCCTTCATGGGCGGAGCGCTGGTGAACTATTACAACCAGTTCGGCCTGCAATGGCAGGTATGGGTGCAAGCCGATGGCAAATTCCGAACCAACGTGGACAATCTTGGCAAGTTCTACGTCAGGAACGCTGCCGGGGAAATGGTGCCGTTGAGCACCTTGACGAGCACGTTTTCGCGCAGCGGTACGGAGTTCGTCATGCGCCAGAACCTCTACCAATGCGTGCAGATTAACGGCTCAGCCGCTCCGGGCTACAGTTCCGGCCAGGCGATGGCAGCGTTGGAAGACGTCTTCAAGAAAACCATGCCAGGCCAGATGGGCTATGACTGGAGCGGCATGAGCTATCAGCAGCAGAAAGCTGCCCAGGGCGTCAGCCCCACGACCATCTTCAGCCTATCTTTCCTGGTGGTCTTTCTCATCATGGCGGCGCAGTACGAGAGCTGGACGCTCCCGTTCTCGGTGCTGCTGGGCGTTCCCATCGCGGTCTTCGGGGCATTTGTAGCGCTGTACTTCCGCAAGCTCGATAACGATGTGTACGCGCAGATTGGTCTGGTGATGCTTATCGGTTTGTCGGCCAAGAACGCCATTCTGATCGTCGAGTTCGCCAAGATGGAGTACGACAAGGGCGCGACACTGCTCGACGCGTCGCTGACCGGGGCGCGGCTGCGCCTGCGACCGATTCTGATGACCGCGTTCGCCTTCATCCTGGGCTGCGTTCCGCTGTGGGTGGCGACCGGCGCTGGCGGCATCTCGCGGCAAGTGCTGGGATCGGTGGTGATCGGCGGAATGCTGGCTGCTACGATTCTGGCGATTTTCTTTATTCCAGTGTCGTTCGATGTGGTCGAGCGCTTCGGCCTGTTCCTGGCCGGCAACAAGAAGAAAGATGAGCCGCCGCCGCCGCCGAAAGACCAGACCGGCACCACTCCGAAAGGAGCGGGACATGACTAACGTGAGAACATTCACCGTCATTGTGTTGCTGCTCGCGCTGTGCGCGTGCAAGGTCGGACCGAATTACCAGCGCCCGCCGCTCACCGTTCCCGACCAATACCGCGGACTGGCGCCTGACGCTTCTACACAGCAAGCGGGCACGGAAGATTTTGCGGTGATGAAGTGGGACACGGTCTTCCAGGATGACACGTTGCGAGGCCTGATCAAGGAGGCGCTGGCCAACAATTACGACCTGCGCATTGCCGCCACTCGCATCCTGCAAGCCAGCGCCAACCTGGGAATCACACGCGCCAATCAGTTTCCGACGGTGGGCGGAACTTTCTCCATCGTCAATCAACAGGCAACGCCACTGGCCACCGGCGCCCCCACTATCGATACCGCGGGCCTCCAGCTCAACTATATTGTCGACTTCTGGGGCCAGTATCGCCGAGCGACCGAGGCAGCACGCGCGGTCCTGCTGTCAACGGTCTACGGAAAAGACCTGGTCCAAACGACTTTGATTTCGCTGGTGGCGACCAACTACTACCTGCTGCTCCAGTATGACGCCCAGCTCAGATACTCCAACGAGACGATTGAAGCGGACAAAGACATCCTGCGACTTAACACCATCAAGTACAAGGGCGGCGATGCTGCGATTACCGACGTCTATCAGGCGCAGGTGCTGGTGCAGCAAGCCGAAGCTCAGGCCATTAGCTTGCAACAAGCGATCGAGCAGACGCAAAACAATATCAGCATTCTGCTAGGCAAGAACCCGGCCTCCGTTCCCCGTGGTCTGAGTCTGGTTGAACAGCCGCACATGCCTGACGTGCCAGCGGGATTGCCCTCCGCGCTGCTGGAACGCCGGCCGGACGTGCGGCGTGACGAGGAAAGCCTGGTTGCCGCTAATGCCAACGTGGGCGTCGCCAAGGCTGCCTTCTTTCCGCAGATTTCACTCACCGGCCAGTTTGGCGCACAGAGCACCGCCATCAGCAGCTTCCTGGCTGGTCCGGCAACGTTTTGGGCCGTGGGCGGACAGATCGCCCAGCCCATCTTCGAAGGTGGCAGGATCAGAAGTGGTTATCGCCTGGCTTGGGCGCAGCGCGACCAAGCAGAGTTGGTGTACAAACAGACGGTGTTGAACGCCTTCGGCGATGTCTCTAACAGCCTGGTGGGTTACTACGATTCCCGCAAGTATCGCATTAAGCTGGAAGAGGAGGCTGCTACCTACAAGGAAACCGCGCGCCTGGCCACCGTACGCTATCAGGGAGGCGTCACCAGCTTCCTGGAAGTTCTGGTGACCGAGCAAGACTACTTCACCGCCGAACTGAGTCTTTCCCAGGCTTGGTTTCAGGAAATGCAATACTACGTGCAACTGTATCAGTCGCTCGGTGGAGGCTGGGACCAGCAGTAGGAAAGTCGTCCCTACATCATGGGTCGGCGTCGTGGCATAGGGTCACGATTCGAATACCTTGGCTTCAGCGCCGCTGGCGCAGGTTATTTTTCCCAGGCGAAAATCTGCTTCCAGTCGTTCTTCATGCTGATGACGGTCCAGCCCTTTGCTTTGGCCTCGTCATACAGAGCCTGGCTGAAGGTGCCGACCTTCGTGTCTGGCAGCCCGTTCGCAGGACCATAGGCATACTCGCGCGTTGCGTCGTCGTGCAGGACCAGCATCTCCAGTGAAGCGCCGCCGCTTGCCTGGGTGTACTCCAGCATCTCGCGGTCACCCTCAGTGTTGCCGAACGCCGCTTTGGGATGCTTGCCAATGAATAGATAGATATCTTCCGCCTTGCCTGCACCATTGTTGTTCAGCAGGAGCTTGGGGTCGCGCATCAGGATGCCCTGTCCCTTTTCGTTGTATGCGTACTGGGTATCCAGCGCCGAGCCGATGATCTGCTCTACCGGAATGCCATATACCTGCTGTGAATAGGTGCGCACGAAATCCTGCCCGCCGCCGGTCACGATGTAAGTCTTGTAGCCGTTATCGCGCAGAAACTTCATCACCTCGATCATGGGCTGGTACACCATTTGCGAGTAAGGTTTGTCGAAGCGCGGATGCTTGGCCTTCGCCCACCAGTTCTTCACGATGGTTTGGAAGGCGTCCGCGGTCATGCCGGTGTGGGTCGCCATGGCGATGACTTCGATGTCCTTGGTGGTGAACTTCGCCATTGCCTCTCTGTCGCCGGTGACGACGGCCTCGAAGGGCATCTTGGTTTTCCATTCGGGATGCTGAGGGGCAAGTTCAGCAACGCGGTCGAATGCAAATAACACCTGCGAGTAGATGGGCTGCTCGACCCACGTCGTACCGTCCTGGTCAAAGGTGGCGATGCGGTCCTCCGGCGCCACGAACTTCGGGTTGTTCTTGTCGGTGGTGGTTTTGACGAAGTCGAGGATGGCCTGCTTGGCTGGCCCATCGTTCCAGGAAGGCAAGGGATCGGCAACCGCGGCAGAGGATGCTTGGCCTGCGCTTGAAGCCGAGGCGGTAAAGGTTGTGGAGCAGCCCGCAAAGACAAGTATGAAGCAGAACAAAACACTCAATGCCAGACGCAGTTTCATTCCATTTATCTCCGAATATTCGACCTGAGAAAAAGGCCGGGGAATCTGTTCCGACACACAAAGGAGAATTTCGCAGTTTCAACTCTGATTTGTCAGTGATGTGCAGCCCATCGCGAAGTGACATCGGAGGGGACGCCAGATTTCTGTGGCCTGGTGCCCCAGGTTCGCCCTTCTTTTGGGCTAACCTGGCGCTA
>JBEKTC010000359.1:0-4466 GCA_049516475.1 Candidatus Korobacteraceae bacterium
CGAGGTTGTTATAACTTAAGTTATAATTCCTCCTATGAAGACCAAACTCCGCAAGATCGGAAATGGCCTTGGCATCCTGCTTCCGAAAGACGTCATTGCGCGCCTCAGCGTGGAAGAGGGCAGCACGCTTACCATCTCGGACACCGAGGCTGGAATTGAGCTTTCGCCCTTCGACGCCGATTTCTCGGCTCAGGTTGAAGCCTTCCGCCGCACTGAACCGCGGCATCGCAACTCCTACCGAGAACTGGCGAAGTGAAGCGCCTGCGCTGGCTGACTTCTGCCGCGGTTACCGCCATTCATCGGGAACTGATCGCGAGATATGGAGGCATGCCAGGTCTGCGCGCGCCCGCATCGCTGGAATCCGCCCTAGCTCGCCCCAAGCACCTGGCAACGTATCAGACCAAGGTGAAGATAACTGAGTTGGCCGCCTCCTACGCCTGGGGCCTGCTCCGCAATCATCCTTTTGTTGACGGCAACAAACGAATCGCACTCGCGGCGATCGTCGTGTTCTTTAATTTAAACGGCTGGGAGCTAACTTGCAGCGAGGCGGAAGAAACCGCTGTGGTGCTCCGCGCCGCCGCAGGCGAAATGACAGAGATGGCATGGCAAACCTGGGTCGGCCGCAACGCTAGAAGAAAGCGCGAGGCAGCTCAGGTTTGAAGACCCCTTTATCTGGTGCATCAGCCCAAGAGTTCGCAGAAAGGGGGCCGTTGCATGAAGGAGCTACTTTTGTCCGGCCTGCGTCCCAAATATCCGATGGCCAAGGTCTGAGGCTGGCCTACGAGCCCATGGTTCGCAATCAATGCGATCGCGCGTCCACTGCCGTCCTCGATATACCAAGAAGCTGTAAGCTCGCTCCGTAGCGCGGGACGGATAATCAGCGGCTCAGTTTCGTCAAGAGTTTGTCCCATCGCGATACGTTCGTACCAAACGGTATCACGATCCGGCTTCCAGCCGAGTAGAAGTCCAGCCTGTTCTATTAGCCCGAGTTTACGCTCCGGAAAGTCCTTGAATATACGATCGAAGACCGCCGACGCGCGGAGGTCCGACAAGCTGACTTCGACCATATCCCAGAGCAGGTAGCCGGCGAGAACCCCGTGCTTCATACCTGCGGATTGCAATTCTTGATCGATAGCATCGGCTAGCGACCAGTCCCAAGTCGCAAATTCCGGCACGCGACGACCAGTCTTGCTGCAGTCATATATGACGTAGGTCTCAACGACGGCTCGGCGGCTGATGTCCGATTTCCTGACTTTCATTGGTCTCTGGGCCGAACCGTCGTTACTCCACCGTAACCGACTTAGCCAAATTCCGCGGTTGGTCCACATCGCACCCGCGCCGCACGGCGATGTGGTACGCCAGCAGCTGGCACGGCACTACTTCCAGAATCGGCGCCAGCAGCTCCGGCGCGTCGGGCACGTACAGCACGTGGTCGGCGGCTTCGCGAATCTCCTCGTCGCCTTCGGTTGCAATCGCTATCACCGTCCCCGAGCGCGCTTTCACTTCCTTAAGGTTCGACAGCGTCTTCTCATAGCGCAGCACCGAGCCGGGATCGTTCACATCGCGCGTGGCGAGAATCACGACGGGCAGGTCTTCATCGATCAGCGCGTTAGGGCCGTGCTTCATCTCGCCCGCAGGATAGCCTTCGGCGTGGATGTAGGAAATTTCCTTCAGCTTCAGCGCGCCTTCCAGCGCGATGGGATAGTGAATCCCGCGTCCCAGAAACAGAAAATCGTGAGCGCGATGATATTCCTTGGCCAGGTCTTCCGTCTCCTCATCGTGCGCCAGCAGCGCTTCCAGTTTGCCCGGCATCAGGGTCAGGTCCTCCAGCAACTTCTTGGAGTGGTCGACATCAATGGTGCCGCGGAGCTGCCCGAGATAGACGGCGAACAGGAACAGCGCGGTCAATTGTGCAGTGAACGCCTTGGTGGAGGCAACTCCGATCTCCGGCCCCGCGTGGGTGTAAATAGTACCGTTGGATTCGCGCGCAATCATGGAGCCCACGACGTTGCAGATGCCCAGCGTCTTCGCGCCTTTGGCGCGCGACTCGCGCAACGCTGCGATGGTATCCGCGGTCTCGCCCGACTGCGTGATCAGAATGCACAGATCGCCCGGGCCGGTCAGCGGATCGCGATAGCGAAACTCGCTGGCGTAATCAACTTCCACCGGCAGCTTGGCCAGGCGCTCGATCATGAACTTGCCGGCCAGCGCGGCGTGCCAACTGGTGCCGCAGGCTGCGATGTAAACCTTGCTGAGCTTGCGGAAATCGTCCTCGGTGATGTCCATCTCGTCGAGAAAGACCTTGCCGGAATCGAGCGAGACGCGGCCCAGCGTGGTGTCGCGGACGGCGCGCGGCTGCTCGTAGATTTCCTTCAGCATGAAATGCTTGAAGCCGCCCTTTTCCGCCATGATGGGGTCCCACGTGATGTGCTGCACCTCGCGAGTAATCGGCCGGCCTTCAAAGTCGCTAAGCTGCACGCCCGTCGGCGTGATGACGGCGAGGTCGCCGTCGGCCAGGAAGAACAGATCGCGCGTGTGATACAGAATCGCCGGCACGTCGCTGGCGACGAAATATTCGTTCTTGCCCAGGCCGATGACCGCGGGCGGCCCATTGCGCGCCGCCACAATCTTGTTGGGCTCGTCTGACGAGATGACTGCAATGGCGAAGACGCCGGTCAGCACCTTCACCGTCTTGCGAACTGCCTCTTCCAGCGAAACGTGATGCCCGTTACCCTCGGCCTTCAGGTTCTTTTCGACCAGGTGCGCAATGACTTCAGTGTCCGTCTCGGTGACGAACTTGTGGCCTTCGTCGATCAGCTTCCTCTTTAGGCTGACATAGTTCTCCACGATGCCGTTATGCACCACGACGATCTTGCCCGTGCAATCGCGATGAGGATGGGCATTCTCTTCCGTGGGACGGCCGTGCGTGGCCCAGCGGGTGTGACCGATGCCATAGGTTCCGTCGAGCGGCTTCAGCCGGATCGCCTCTTCCAGATTGCGCAGCTTCCCCTCGGCGCGGCGTATCTGGAGGCCATCGCCATTACCGGCGACGGCGATGCCGGCGGAGTCGTAGCCGCGATATTCAAGCCGCCGCAGACCGTCGATGATGACCGGCACAACCCGCTTCGGTCCTACATAACCAACAATGCCACACATATACAGGGCCCCCTTTGAGCCGCTCCAACTTTAGACGGAGACACACGAGAGACGAATGCCTGAATTGTAAATGTTAGCTGATTAGATGTTACAGGGATTGCCTCGATTCGCAAGGACGCCGGCCGGACGACGTTGTATTCCGTAATTGGGCGGAGTATCTCCGTCTGCTTCCTTACACCGGACGGGGTCTTGCTATCCTAAGTGGCAACCATGCAGACAGGCTTGGAATTCAAGTATATCGACGAACACATTCTGGAGGGCGTTGAACTTCACGTTTCCGACTCCGGCGAACGGTTCTCCCGGGTGCACCGACATTTATGTACGGAGAGGAGCGCTGGACGATGTAGCCGCCAAGCTGGAGGGATTTCCGCGAAATACGTTCGATGAACGGGAAGCGGAATTGCGCGACTTTGACTCTTGGGCTCACGGCGGAGCCGTCAGAATGCGCTTCTTTTGCACAGGGGGAGCAGGACACGCGTTTGTAGAAATCTGGATCGAGTCGATGCCGAACGGCAGCGGGGACGCCAACACCGTGCACTTTTGCTCGCGAGTCGAAGCTCATTCGATCGACCTCTTTGTCGCGGAGTTGAGAAGGCTGGAAGGACGACAGGCGGAGGTTGCTCAACTCCGTACCGTGTGACGGTGCAGGACGAAAGACTCGCCATCTTCTGCCAGCGCCGATTAGCCCTCGAGCCTGAAGCTGTATTCCTCGATGACCGGATTGGTGAGTACCTCGCGCGCGATGCGCTCGATCTCCGCCTGCGCGTCTTCGCGGCTGACGCTGTTGTCGAGCGCGATCTCAAAGTACTTGCCTTGGCGCAGATCGTCGATGCCGCGGTAGCCCATCTTCTTCAGTGCGCCGTGAATGGTTTTGCCTTGGGGGTCGAGGACGCTTTTCTTGAGCGAGACGTAAACGTAGGCTTTCATGAGAGAATCTATTATAGCTTTTGTCAGCCGGCGATTTCCTGCTGCTATCTGACTCTGGATAGCCCCTGGCGACGCGTTTGGCCGAGTCAGTTTTCTCTTGACGGACAGATTCTGATGTCCTAAGCTTTGTGACAATTAACTCAAAGCAAGGTTACTTCACAAGCGAATAGCTGTCAGAGTTGTCCCTTGCCCACAGCTTTGTGAGGGAGTTCGCTTGTAGTGGTAGCGAATGGATTGGCCAGAACGACCTTTCGCGCTCCCAAGGATAGAAACGCATAACTACGGTTTGGCGAACCGTGTGTACGGCCTTTGCATTCGGTCGAAGCCGGCACTTCAGCAGAATTATGGTTGAGACGGCCCCCCTGTCGGCGCGGGCCGGGCTC
>JBEKTC010000360.1:0-4465 GCA_049516475.1 Candidatus Korobacteraceae bacterium
CGCAATACATACCCGCCCCAGGCTTGCAGGTTCGGACGCGGCGTCCTGGAAGTTTTCCACCAAGATCAAGCTACGTCGCCTTAACTGATCTCAACCGGAAGTACTTGGAGGAGTCGCCTCCATAAACTTCTGCGGCCCTTTGAGAGAGGATCAATACTATGTTCACCCGCTTCACCAGCCTTGCAATCATTGCAATTGTCGTCGTCGCGTGCGTACTCGGCTTCGCACAGGCCAGCTGGGCCCAGGATACATCGACGGCACACAGCATAACCGGATGCCTGCGCAACGGCGGCGCACCGAACACCTACGTACTCAGCAACCGCCAGATGGGTGCTCCAAGGACGATGTCAATCGTCTCGTCGAGCGCCGGCCTTGACCTGGCCGCCCATCTGGGACAGAGAGTTCAGATCACGGGTACGCTTGTCCCGGCCAAAGAGGCTGAGGCGGATCCGAACGTGCCAAAGGCTTTCCATTATATGAATGTGACGGCGATCCAGACGATCTCTGCCACCTGTCCGTAACGTATCCCCGATAAGTTTCACGGGCCAAATCACCGGATAGTAGCTGATCGTCGCAACATCTGAGGAGGATCAAAATGTCACTAGGAAAATTTACCGTTTCTTCCAGCAGGCGGATGTTCTCCGTCGCACTCGTTCTCTTTCTGGCAGTGGGAGCTCTGGCAAGCGGAATTGGAATCGTCTTCCAGGGATTCGAAACTGACACCAGCCTATGGTTCAGCTATATCCCTGCCAACCAGGAAATCTTTCAGGAGCCGTCCGGCTACACCGACGGTGGCGGGTACGCCAACGGCATCGCATCGGCGACTGGGAACTACCACGCCCGGCTCGTGGTCGATACGACTCAATGCAACTATGGAAACGGCGCACCACCCTATACTGACTGCTATGGACCTTACACAAATTGGAACGGAATTTATGTAGCCGACGGGATGACTACGCTGGGGTCAAACATAATCACGTCAGCCACGGCGAACTTTACCGCTGCCGATGTCGGCCTTGCCATCCAAGCCTATGACATTAGTACCATGGACTCAATCTTTTCACCGGGAACCACGATCACCAGCGTTACCAACGCGACGACGGCAGTGGTAAGTACGAACGCGGTGCTTAGCTCCAGCGCCGCGGACCTGGATATCGTCCCGCTATTTTCGCTCGGCTATATCACCCAGGCCGCTATCTATCTCGATGTGTCCTGGGCGACTGGAAATCCCGATGCGCGCTTCGATTGGGACTCAGCAATAGAGGATAATGCTCAGAACTTCGACTCGGACTACGTATTCAACGTAGGAACGCAGGTCGCTGGCGATAATACTCCAGGCTTTTGGGTAAGCACGAGTCCCAATGCCTTCCGTGATAATACCTATCCGGAGAACCCGTGTCCCGGCCCTAGCAGCGGTTTTGGAAACTATTGCCGGACGCCCGTCAAAATCACGACCAGCGGCTGGTATACCTTCCGCCACATCTTTAAGATCGATCCCAACACCCAAAATCTTTCGGTCGAATTCCAGGTTGTGCCGCTAGGTGGTGGGGCTCCGCTCGTGGACACAACGATCTACGGCTGGCAGGGTAATCAGCAAGCGCCAGCAGGCGGTATTACGCCGGATTATAGCTGGTTCGCGAACCAGGAAATCCCGGAGCTGGCCATCGACAACACGCTCCTGAAAGACTTCGACACCCTGGCGCTGTCTCCGGCAAACCCAACCCCGCTGGGCGTGGGAACGGTACAAACATTTACGCTCTCGGCCAGCTTGTTCGGGGTACCCGACCCGCTGACTCCCGGGCTCACTCCGGCGAACGTCGCCTTTACGCAGGGCGGTACGGGCTCGGTCACGGTCGTCCCCAGCGGGACGCAGCCGAACAATGGGACGTTCTCGTTCAATGCGACGGGCGGAACCGTTGGTACGGTGAATCTCACGGCGAACATCGATATATTCCCATCGAATACGGCGTCGTTCAATGTGATCCAGCCGGCGCTTTACAGCCCGGTCAACGGATCGACGCTGCCCGGCAGCTCCGTTACCTTCTACTGGACTGAATACCCCGGCGCAACTGCATATTGGCTGGATGTGGGATCGGCCCAGGGCGGCAACAACTATGCCCAGTCCGGCAGCCTTAGCAGTTCGACGCTGTCGTACACGGTCAACAACCTGCCGACCAACGGCAGCACGGTGTGGGCGCGCTGGTATTACTACGTCAGCGGCTCATGGCAGTACAGCGACTACAGCTACACGGCAAATGGGGGCGCGGCGTCCAAGGGGGTGATTACCTCACCCGTCCCGGGCTCGTTCCTGACGAGCACCAGCGTGATCTTCACCTGGACGGCAGGCAGCGGAGCAACCGCTTACTGGCTGGATATCGGCAGCAGTCCGGGCGGCAACAACTACTATCAGTCCGGCAACCTGGGCAATGTGCTTACCACTACGGTGAACGGACTGCCCAGCAATGGCGTCCCGCTCTACGTGACTTTGTTTACCTACGTAGGTGGGCAGTGGGTGTATAACCAATACACCTACACCTCGTATGGGGCTCTGGGCGTACTCACCATTCCCCCGCCGAATTCAACGCTGCCTGGCAGCACCGTGACCTTCGGCTGGAGGGCGGGTTCGGAAGCAACCGCCTACTGGCTCGATCTCGGCAGCAGTCCAGGCGGCAATAACTACTACCAGTCCGGCAACCTGGGCAATGTGCTTACCACCACGGTGTCTGGACTACCGACCAATGGCAGCACGGTCTACGCGACCTTGTGGTCCTTCGTTGGTGGACAGTGGCTCTATAACCAATACACCTACACCGCTTATACCACTGGCGGCGGCCTCGCGGTTATGCAGACGCCCCCGCCGGGCTCTGTTCTGGGCGGCACCTCCGCCACCTTCACCTGGAGCGCGGGCAACGGGGCCACCAATTACTGGCTCGACGTGGGAAGCTTTCAGGGTGGCCACGACTATTACCAGTCCGGACCGCTCGGCAACGTGCTGACTACGACGGTCAACACTTTGCCGGCAAATTCCACCACCATCTACATAACCCTCTGGACCTATGCCGGAGGACAATGGTTGTACAACCAGTACACCTACTTCTCAACGCTCGCGTTTCAGGGTTTTGAGGTGGATACCGGTGACTGGCTGTTAACCATCAACAGTCAGCCCGTGATCGCCCGTGTGCCCTCCGGCGGAGGAGAACTCGGTTTGCCCTCGGCCTCTGGCAATTATCACGCGGAAGTCTACAATGCTGACAACGACTACCTAAACGGGTACTACGGCGATTCGTCGTATAGCTTCTTCGGCTATGTCAATCCGCCACCGTATCCCGGTCCCTTCGCCGATTCCATCAGCATGTACGTCAATGCCAACTGGTCGCTAGCGCTCTACGGCGGGCCCGGGGTGTGGATCGACGAGACGCCCACCTCTCCGGACGGCAATTACGGCGCGGAGCATAACTTCCGCCTCACTCCAACGGGCTCTTCCGTGAATATCTTCGTAGACGGACAGGGTTCACCTATCGCCAACATCACCATGTCAGGTTGGTATGTCTTCCAGATGACCTATACAAAGGGATCGCAGCCGACCGATTTGGTGTCCACCAACATGAACGTCTTCGACTCGAACAACAACCTGCTGGGCACGACAACGGTGCTGTCGAACTCGCCGGGCGGGCCGCTCTACAGTCAGGACCTCGGCGGCCCCGGTTACGTCTGGATCACTGTTTGGCCGAATGGTTGGGACAACGACGTACTGGCCATCGATAACGTTCGCGCCGATCTGCTGCACTGAGGGCAGAACGGCAGACAACTAACGCCGCCATTTCACAACGGCGGCCAATAACACTAGGGCACGGATTCTCATCCGTGCCCTGATTTTCTTGCCGTCGCTCAGCGGGGCGGGTTTCCATCCATCCTTACGGACTCGGCTGCTGGTGCAGGGTACCAAGGGCGTAGCGAAAGCCCTCAGGTGTCACTCTTACCGGTCCCTGGTAGGGGCGGTCAATGTTTGCGATGGCAACCAGCACTAGCGAGATGAGGAAGCTCAGCATAAACACCTGCAGCAAGTGAATGCGGAAATTCGCCACCCCAAAGAAACACGCAGAAACGACGGTGATGATTCCACCTGAGATCAGTATGGCCCACAGTATGAAGGGCAGAGTTTCGCGATTCTGCGTGGCCCGAATGCGACGGTATTGCGTCAATCCTCTTAACTCCTCCATGAGCTGATAAGCCGCAATGGCGCCGGGCTGAGCGCGCGCCTGGGCTTGTCCGGCAAGCGTCCAGAACCGGTTGATCATCTCGCCGCCTTCCGGCGGCATCTGGCGGTTTAGCATCGCTGGCCACTCACGGTCCAGTGCGTTCTCGGCATAGCGTCCACAGAGGTCCTGGATCGCTGTGGCATTCGCATCCGGTAACTGGCTGGCGATGCGGAAAACGTTGACTAGAGAGTTGGCCTCCTGCTCTT
>JBEKTC010000361.1:0-4463 GCA_049516475.1 Candidatus Korobacteraceae bacterium
ATCGAAGCCGGCACGATTGACTCCTGGTCGACAAGGCTGACCGTACAGCCGGGCCAGAACTGGAGCGGGCAATACTCCTTCGCGCACCTGACCAGTCCGGAGGCCCTGCGTCCCGATGAGGACATCCAGCGAATGACTGCGTCGCTCATGTACAACCGTCCCCTGGCGCACGGCAATTGGGCAAGTACTCTCGTTTGGGGGCGCAATCGAGTCCTGCAAAGCGGGCTGGTCTGGAATGGCTATTTGGCGGAGTCCACACTGCGATTCGCACAAAGAAACTACATCTGGGGAAGGATTGAAAACGTCGACCGCACAAACGAATTATTGTTGAAGAACGAATTCGAACCGCCGGACTTTCAGGAGAGCATCATCGGCCGCGTGGAAGCCTATACCGCCGGCTACGACCACGACTTCGCGTTGATCCCGCATCTGGCGACTGCGCTGGGCGCACAGATCACGCTCTATTCCACTCCCGCCACGCTGACAGCGCTGTACGGAAGTCATCCTGTGGGCGCCGTGGCCTTCGTGCGTTTGCGGCCATTCGGCAAGCAGCGCTGAAGGGTGATCCCGACAGAACCGCTGTTATCATGAAGAGCACGAGTTCGACCGCAATGCCACCCGTCACCCCACAACCGTTGGTTTCCGCGACGCTCGATTCCTATCTGCTTGAGGTCGCCGACGCGGTCAACACCACGCTGGACCTGAACACGCTTCTGCAGCGCGTGGCGGAGATGCTGAAGCGGGTCATCGACTACGAGATCTTCGCCATCCTGCTGCTGAATGAGAAGACCCAGGAGCTTCGAATCCGCTTTCAGGTCGGCCATCCCCCCGAGGTCGCCGAGCGCATCCGCATCAAGGTGGGCCAGGGCGTTACCGGACAGGCCGTGCAGCGGCGCAAAGCAGTTTTGGTGAACGACGTTGCGGCGGAGGAGAACTTCATCAACTCGGCTCCCGGCGTGCGCTCCGAGCTGGCGGTACCGCTGATCGCCAAGAACAGGGTCATCGGCGTCATCGATGTTGAGGCAGCTCAGCCTGGCGCCTTCACGGAAGAGCACAAACGCCTGCTGACACTGTTTGCCTCGCGCATCTCCATCGGCATTGAGAATGCCCGCCTCTACACGCGGGTGTCGCGGCAGGCGCGGCAACTCACATTGCTGACCGAGATCAGCCGCGAGCTTACGTCGATCCTGAACGTCGACCAGTTGCTGAAGCGGATCGCCGACCTGCTGACCCGCATCATCGACTACCAGATGTTTTCCATCTTGCTGCTCGATGCAACCGGAAGCGTCCTGCAGCACCGCTTCTCGCTGCGCTTCAAGGAAAGTGTGCAGCTCAAGAACGAGATTCCGCTGGGAGTCGGTTTGGTAGGCTATGCCGCGCAGCATGGCGTGGCAGTGCTGGTGCCCGACGTCAGCAAAGACCCGCGCTACATCCCGGCCAATCCTGAGACGCGCTCCGAGTTGTGCATTCCGCTGATCTACAAGGACAAGGTCATCGGCGTGCTCGACATCGAGCACACGCGCCGTGGATATTTCAACGAAGATCACGTGCGCATTATGACGACAATGGCCGCGCAAGTTGCCATTGCCATTGAAAACGCGACCCTGTACGAGCGCATTGCCCGCCAGGAGAAGCGCCTGGAGCAAGACTTGGCGCTGGCGCGCGAGTTGCAGTTCCGTCTGCTGCCACCGAAGCTGCCGGTGTTCAGACATGCGGAGGTCGCGTCGCGCTTCGCACCCGCGCGCCAGATTGGCGGAGACCTCTACGATTTCTTGAAATACGGTGGCCATGGTGTGACGGGAATCGCGGTGGGCGACGTGAGCGGCAAGGGAGCGCCGGCCGCGATCTATGCGGCGCTGGTCAGCGGCATCGTCCGGTCGCACGCGATGGAAGAACCAACCGCTGCCGGCATGCTCGAGGCGATCAATCTCTCGCTGGCGGAGCGTCCGATCGAGGGCCAATACGTCTCCATGATCTATGCCATCTGGGACGACAACCAGCAGCAACTTCAGCTGGCTAACTCCGGGCTGCCACGACCGATCCACTGTCGCGGCGGCAAGGTCGAGGAAATCCAGGCCACAGGACTGCCCATCGGCCTGTTTAGCCACGCCACTTACGATGAGTTAAATGTGCGCGGCCGCAAGGGCGACGCGTTTCTGTTCTTCAGCGATGGCATTCTGGATGCCACCAGTTCCAAGGGCGAAATGTTTGGGCGGCATCGCTTGGAGGCGATCACGAAAGCCAACGCACATCGCAGTGCCGAGGAGTTGGTCGATGCGATCTTTACCGCGGTTTCAAACCACGCGGAGGGCGTGGAAGCGTTTGACGATCAGACGATCGTCGCCCTGAAGGTGAAAGGACCTTCGCACAAGAAGTGAAAGCCGATCAGCCGCAGCAGCGCCCGCCTGGCTTCACCTACTTCCGAGAAAAGCAGCGCATCGGCAGCTCCGACCGCCAGCTACATGCGGAGGCCATACCGCTGGCACGACTGGTAGCGCGCTTCGGCACGCCGTTGTACGTGTACTCGACATCGACCATACGCGAGCGGTATCGCCAATTCGATCTGGCTTTCGGCGGTTGTGAGCACACCATCTGTTACTCGGTGAAGGCGAACTCGAATCTATCAATTCTGCGGATGCTCGCGCGTCTGGGAGCGGGATTCGACATCGTGTCCGGTGGAGAGTTGCAGCGAGTGATCGCGGCCGCACCAAAAGCCACGGCCAAGGTAGTTTTCTCCGGGGTCGGCAAGCTGGCTGAAGAAATCGATCGAGCGCTTCGCGGCGGGATCCTGTTGTTCAACGTCGAGAGCGCAAGCGAGTTGGAGCTGCTGGCAGCGCGCGCAGCACATCATCGCAAGCCAGCGCAGTTCGCTGTCCGGGTGAACCCCCACGTCGCGGCAAGAACTCATCCTCACATCTCAACCGGCTTGCACCAACACAAGTTCGGGGTTCCGTGGCGCGATGCGACGGCGCTTTACCGCCGCGGCGCCGAAGAGCGCTGGCTGAAGCCGGCTGGCGTCAGCGTGCACATTGGTTCGCAGATCACGGACGTGGATCCATTCCGCGAAACCGTGGAGCGGGTGGCTGCGCTAGTGCGTTCGTTGCGAGAAGCCGGCCTCGACATTCGCTACGTGGATGCGGGTGGCGGATTGGGGATCTCTTACGACCACCGGTCCACTACCAGCTTCGCCGGCGAGGTCAAGCGCTATGCCAAGGCTGTGGTGCAGCCACTGAAAGGCCTGGGCGTGCATCTGCTGCTGGAGCCGGGACGGGCGATTGTCGCCCCGGCGGGAGCGCTGCTAACCCGCGTGGTTTACCGCAAACAGAATGACGGCAAGCGCTTCGTTGTGGTGGACGCAGCTATGAACGATCTGCTTCGGCCATCGTTGTACGACGCCTATCACGAGATTGTGCCGGTCCTAATCAAACCGGGCCGGGAAACCAGGGAAAAAGTCGACATCGTTGGACCGGTCTGCGAGAGCGGGGACTTCTTTGCTCGTGATCGGGAAGTCGGCGAGTTGGAGGAAGGCGATCTGCTCGCGATTTTGGACGCAGGCGCGTACGGCATGTCGCTGGCCTCCAACTACAACACCCGGCCACGCGCGGCTGAGGTGCTGGTGGATGGCAAGCGCACGCGACTGGTCCGCAGGCGGGAGACGATCGCCGATCTGCTGTCGCCTGAGCGCTGATAGAGCTTTCAGAATTGGTCGAGTCCGGCGAGTACGGGTAAACGAATCGCTTGTAGGGTGGGGCGATCTTGCACGCCAGCCTGAAGGCTGGCTCTACCCGGTCTGCAGCAACCCTGGAACAGCTGTAGGCCCCGGCTTTCGGTCCTTATGGATTGACTCTCTTGGGTATTCCTAATTTTGCCGATTGCGTTTGGCGGCAACTTGGCCTATGCTCGCAGTCCACTGGGAGAGCCCATGCAACCAAATCGATCAGACGCTGCCACTTCCACTGCAGTCTGCCTCTGGTGTTATTCCCAATATCTGAAAAGCACAAGCCGGGCTCGCGACGGACAGACCTTTTGCTCCAAGAAGTGCGAATATGAAGCGCGCTATTGGCTGCAGGAGAGCATGAAGTCCGAAAGCGAATAAACGAGGCGCGGCTGCAAGCCGCGCCTTTTCACTTCGGCAATGTCAAACGTGTGACCACCAGCGAACCAACTCGCACATTGCATCTCGAAACACATCGGTTACGTAATCGGCGGATTACACTAGTTACCCGTTTTCCGCTGGAACTCGAGCAGTTCTGGGTGTAAAGTGCGGGCTTCCGAGCTGCAATTGTCAAGGGTCGCGTTCAGCCAAGGAGGACAACCATGCGGAGGTCGGGACAACCGCGAAGGCGGATAATTGGGATTAGCCTGCGCTCAACGCCTTCCGCGCTGGCATTAGCGACTTTGTTTGTGCTGGCAGCGGCCGGATCGCACTCCGCCCAAGCTCAGACGTTCAATGTAATTCACAC
>JBEKTC010000362.1:0-4445 GCA_049516475.1 Candidatus Korobacteraceae bacterium
AAAGCCCATCGACCACGTCCGCACCGTTGCCGCAGACACCTCTTCGCGCACGTCCGTTGCTCTATTGCAGGTCCTGTTCGCGAAGTTCTTTGGTGGCGCGCGCGAGCTGACGCCTCATCCGCCAAAGCTCGACGAGATGCTGCGCAACCACGACGCGGCGCTGCTGATCGGCGATGCGGCTCTGCAGGTGCCGTTGGATGCTGGGTATCATCTCTACGACCTGGCGCACGTCTGGCACCGAACTACGGGGAAACCATTCGTCTTTGCGTTCTGGGCGGTTCGGCTGGAGGCGCTGAACCGGCAACCCGCAGGGATGAACTTGGCGAAGGTCTTTCAGCAGTCGCGCGACCACGGGCTCGAACCGCACAGCCTCGATGTCATCGCTCGCGAGTGGTCTCCGAAGCTGGGCCTGAGTGAGGACGACATTCGTAGCTACCTCACGGAAAATATCCACTATTATCTGGACCGCGAGAATCACGCCGGCCTCAATCTCTTCCTGCAATATTCCCACGAGATCGGACTGATTCCGGCGGTTCCCGACCTGCGATTCCTTGGGCCAGTAGCGTTCGGCGGCGCGCGCAAGTAGTTGTACCGCGTGCATGAGTCGTCGTTCAAACGCCTATTTCTCCTTGACCTGCTCCATTTGCCTCTGTTCTGCTTCTAACAGAGTTAGGAGTTCTCGCAAGCCGTCTAAGGGAAGAGCCCATGCATTTGCTCGCAGCCGTTGTCGTGAAGAAGACGCTCTTGCACGCGCTCAGGCGCCTGGGTGGCCCCGGGCTGATCGCTCTTGGGCTGATCGACAACTCTTTCATCCCTTTGCCCGGCGGGATGGATGCCGCGACAATCCTGTTGGCTGCGGCACGGCATGAGCCCTGGTGGTATTACGCCATCATGGCCCTCATCGGATCGCTCATCGGCGGCTACTTGACCTACCGGATCGGACTCAAAGGTGGCGAGGAGACGCTGGATAAGAAGCTACCCAAGAAACGTGCGGAGCAGGCCAACCGCATCTTCAAGCGCTACGGATTCTGGTCGATTGTGGTAACTGCCATCAGCCCGCCTCCAGTGCCGATTGTCCCGACCCTGATTGTTGCAGGAGCCCTGAAGTATCCGCCTCTGAAGTTTCTGACTGCACTGGCGCTGGGACGAAGCGCACGCTACACCCTGCTGGCATACCTGGGACACCGTTATGGACGCCGCATCGTCGGCTGGCTTAGCCGATACTATCGGCCTCTGCTATACGCCTTGATTGCGCTGGGGGTAGCAGGCGCGCTGGTGGCAATTTACTATTGGCTGCGCCAACGGCAAGGGCCGCAGTCGGACAGCAACAGTCCGATAAAGAAGGTGGCCTGAGCGCCATCAGCTTGTATCCCGCAACCTGCAAGGCGTATTGGCTTCCGATTGGCAATTGCGGTCAGACAAAATAAAGCCGCCGGGCATCAGAGATGACTCCGGCGGCGCAATCGGCAGGCAGCAATCAGCAGCCATCTTCAATAGGCAAAGTACGGCGGGTTTCCTGGCGCATTCGAGCCGTCGATCGCCGTGAACACATTTTTCCCGTAGAAGAATGACAGGCCCCAATCGAATGCGGCCGGTGTGCTTATGTACGGTCCGCCCAGCGTGCTGAAGGCGGTGTTGTTAGTGTTGAAGAGACCGTTCGCATTTTCGACGGCGAAATTAACTTGCACCCCGGAACTCATGTTTGTGCCTTGATTGCTGGCGGTCAGGTTGTCAGGCGATGGGTTTGGGCAAAACCAGTGCTGAGCGGGACTGGGACAGGTCGCGATGCTGGAATCATTGAAGAAAAACGCGTTCGAGCCGCTATCAAGAAAGCCGGGGATGCTGCTTGAATTGAAGGTAGTGGTTAAATTGCCCTCGTTGTTCACGTCATATTCCTGCGCGGTGCCCAGGTTATTGTTCGACTGCGTGTCGATGCCGAAAATCAACGAGCCATTCGCCGTTGGCGCACCGCCATCGCCGACAGCGGTGGAGAAATTGATCAGCACTCCGTTATTGTCGACTGCAAATGCCGTCACCGGATTCGGTACCTGCTGCGCGATAGTAATGTTGGCGGGAGTGCAGCCCGAGGGCGGGCAGTCATAGTAAATACACGGATTGGTCTGGCTACCAGTGCAGGTCGAGCCCTGCGACACACAGAATTCTCCGCAATCCTGTGGGAACAGTCCCACACCAATGATGCCGTTGGCGCCAAAGTCGTTCAGGCTGTCGCCTTCGTTACCGGTTCCTCCCGATGGATTCTGGTTGGAACAACTCGTCGGAACCCCAGGCGAACTGGTTGACGGAACAATGACCTGCACCGGAACGGCTTTCGCTGTTTCGCCAGAGATGACTACGTCTGCCGTGTTGACCGTTCCCCAGATATAGCCGTCAAGGAACACAAGACACTCGCCATAAGCGTCGTTATTGTTATTGGAATCGTTTTCGGCAGGCAATGAGAGGTTGAACTCGCCGCCAGCGGCGCTCGACAGCAATCGCAGACCCGAGGAGCCGGTGTCCACCATCACGTGGTCAATGGTTTGACAAGTCGTCGTATTCGGCACGCAAACCAGGACGGTGACGAATGCCACGTTGGTAGAGGTGTAGCCCAGCCCTGACGGCCCGGAGTCAACGGTGAGCGGCGCAACGTTTCCTCCTGCCGCAGGCGGATTCACGGTAACGCTCGCCGTCCCTGCCACGCTGGTATTCTGCGTCGAAGTGGCCGTCACCGTGACGGACGTAATCGTAGTGACGGAGGGAGCAGTCAACAAGCCGGTCGAAGAAATTGTTCCGGCGCTCGCGGTCCACGTAACCCCCGTACTGAAGCTGCCTGTGCCGCTCACCGTCGCCGTGCACTGGCTGGTTCCACCGGAGCTAACTGTAGTTGGGGAACAACTCACCGTAACCGATGTGACCGTCGAGCTTGAGGATCCGCCGCTGCCGCCGCAGGCAGCCATCACGATAATGCTTCCCAATACGAGCAATAGCCCAAATCTGCGCACCATCACGAGATTATCTCCTTCAGCGGATATCGCTGGCTTGAACGCCCTGCGGCACTAATTGTGGAATGTAGGCTACGCCGTGGAAGCTGCGCATGTGTCCGCTTTGCGCGAACACCAGGCCGGGCGTGTCGATCATCACCGGACCGCGTCGCCGTCGGGCCGTCGTGCCGCCTTGTTGCTCACTCGCCTCCTGTGCGGCTTTCTGGTCGGCGAGCGCTTGCTGCACCTGTTGATAATACGGACCCAGCAACTGCTGGAAGTTGGGCGGGAACTGGCCGTCCCATGCGATACCGAACACGGCCCCCGCGGGCGAGACGAACTCGCGCACCTTGGCTCCCGAAGCCATGGTGATTTCGTGCACAACAAACGTACCATTGTCTACGCTGCTGAGCGTGCCCTTCCATTGCGTCTGATCGTTCAGCACGGAGGCTGCTGTGTCGCCCAGGCTCGCCCACATGGGAATCGCCAGCAACATCAGAAGTGCAGGTCCTAGCATTCGAACCAGCGGCCTTGCGGTCGAAGTAAAGAGCTTCATTGCTTTCGCCTTCTTTCCCAGCGGCCCCGAAGTTCCGTGCCGGCCGAGAGCGGGATATGCAAGTTATGTTATCTGAAAGTGTACGTTGTCCAGCGGCTGACTGCGATAATCGTCGCAGATATAAACTCGCCTTTCACGGCATTGTTTCGCCGATGTTTGTTCAATTCAGGCTGCACAATGTACGCAAATCACTGCCGCCCCGGGAGGTAGTGCGATAAGCAATTCGAAGGACGCAAGCCATCGCGGCTTCCCTACTGACTCTCAGACCGCTAGAATGTGGTGTGGGGTTGCAAGCCGCCTGCATTTCTTATGTCGTTGACGAAAGCTCAAGCGCTGGAGATGTATCGCTCCGATGATCTGATCGGCATCGGCATGGAAGCCGACGCGGTGCGTCGCAAGATGCATCCTGACGGAGTGGTCACCTACATCATTGACCGCAATATCAACTACACAAATTTCTGTACCGAGTATTGCACCTTCTGCGCGTTTTACCGTCCGCTCAAGGGAAAGCTGGCGAAGGAAGGCTATCTGCTCGACTTCGAAACCATCTACGACAAAGTGCAAGAGACGGTGGAGTTGGGCGGCACGGGCGTGCTGCTGCAAGGCGGCCTGCATCCTGACCTGAAGATCGAATGGTACGAAGACCTGCTGCGCGGCTTGAAGCAACGTTTTCCCCAGGTGCACCTGCATTGCTTCTCGGCATCGGAGATCATCTGCATCGCCGAGGTCAGCGCACTCAGCATCGAAGACACGATCCGGCGGCTGCGCGATTCCGGACTGGATTCCATCCCCGGCGGCGGCGCTGAAATCCTCGACGACGAAGTGCGCTACAAAATCGCCCGCCTGAAGTGCCTGACCAACGATTGGCTCAATGTTCATCGCAGCGCCCATAACCTCGGCATGAGGACCAC
>JBEKTC010000363.1:0-4418 GCA_049516475.1 Candidatus Korobacteraceae bacterium
CGGATCCTGATCGCCCTATGCGCAGTCCGAGTGGTGGAAGCAAAGGTCAGCGACATTCGCCTGTACGACGATCTGTTCAAAGTTACCGGCGTAACGATTGTCGCCGGCGTGCTGGCGCATGTGGTTCGCAATCTTATTCCGCCGGCGCACTTGATCCCGCGCATTCTGGCTGTCGGCGTGTCGGTGTGCGCGGTTTATCTGCCTGCGATGTATTTGCTGCGGCTGCCAGGCTGGGATATGTTGACCAGAGAACGCATCACGGCGTTCGTGAAGAAGACCTTAGGACAACTGCGGAGCGCGAACGCGTAATTGTCGTGGGACAGGATGGCCACGCTGATTTCAGCAGCAACTTTGCGACAGGGAACTGTTCGTTCGCGATCGCGCTAAGCGGCGACGCTAGGATTTCTCGGGCTCGGCCTCGGTGGCGAACGTTCCATCAGCCGGAATGTCGGTTTCTCCCATCAGGCTGCTGTCGGCGTTCTGTTCGGGCACAGCTTCGGTGACGGGCTCCTCTTCCGATTGAGATTCAGATTGGGACGCTGACGCCGGAGTTGGGGTATCTGTTGCAGGCGCGCTGAACAACTCCGCCTGCGGTTCGCCCAGCTTTTCAAACTCCTCGGTGCTTGGCAGCTCGGAGACGTCGTTCAGCCCGAAGCGCATCAGAAATTCCTTCGTCGTCTTGTAGAGGATCGGCCGCCCGATGACTTGCTTGCGTCCGGCTGTGGTGATCAGCTTGCGATCGAGCAGAGTCGCGATGACTCCCGCAGAATCGACGCCGCGAATCTCGCTGATCTCCGGCACCGTCACAGGCTGCTTGTAAGCGATCACCGAGAGCGTTTCCAGCGCCTGCAGCGACAGCCGCACTGGTGGCTTCAGACTCTTGGCGAAGCTCACGACGACATCATGGTGTTCCGGCTTGGTCGCCATGCGATAGCCGCCAGCGATCTGGCGAATCTCCATGCCGCGATCGCTGGACGCGTAGTCGGCAGTGAGTTCGTCGATGATCGCGCCCAGCCGCGCTTTCACCGCTTTCAATTGCTCTTTCTCTTCCGCCTGCTTCTGTTCTTTTTTTGTAGGAGCGGAGGCGGAGTTTTCAGGCTGAAGCTGATCAACGACAGGGGTCGCTTCCGCCGTCGCGGACGGCTCATTTGCAAACTCCGCTGCGGCGTCTTCAAGGCTCTCTGCAACCACGAGGTTTTCGTCTGCTTCGGGAATAGGCAGGCCGTCGGAGACGGTCTCATTCAATGCAAGCCGAGCTTCTTCCTCGGCGCGCAAATCCGCCAGCACCGGATCTTTCAGCAAGGAGGCAAGCTCGTTCAGCGTGACCGGCTCTTCGGTTGCGTAGATAATGGCTTCGACTTTGGCTTTCAGGCTCATCTTTAATTAGCTATCAGCTTTCAGCTATCGGCTGTCCAGCTTGTTAAATCGCTGTCCGCCCTTCGCTCTTCGCCAGGACAAATCCTGGCTTGTCATCCTGAGCGCTGCCGCTGCGCGCCCGAGTCGAAGGATCCCTACATCCTCGCCGGCAAAAATCTCAAAGGACGATGTCATCACGACGGATCGAACTGACAACCGACAACTGACAACTGGCTACTGACCGCTGCCTCACTTCCAATCATCCTTCACCGTCTGGCTCTCCGCCATCAAGGCATCGAAGTTCGTATGTTTCTTCAGCACGATTTCGCCGAACACGTTGTCCTGCCGCGCCAGCACCGCCTGCAAGCGTATCAGTTCCAGGATGGCGAGGAACGCGCAGACCAGTGCTGACCGTGACCGTAAGCTGCGCAACAATTGTTTCAGCCGCACGGGACGCTCTTCCAGGGCAAGCCGCCGCCGGACAAAGTCGATCATCTGCGAAACCGTTACAGATTCTTCATCCACGTCGAACGACGGCCGCTTGCGCGCGCGGTCCAGAATCTGCTGAAACGTTTTCACCAGGTCGACGACATCGGCGACCATTTCCGGCTCGGTGCCCTCCGCATCGCGGAACTCCTTGAGCGCCGGGTTCGACCACACTGCCTCTTCGATCTGCTGCTTCTGCAACAGCATCTGCGCCGCCGTCTTGAAGCGCTCGTGCTCCAACAGGCGATTGACCAGTTCCAATCGCGGATCGTCTTCTTCCGCCGGCCCCGCAGGATCGCGCGGCAGCAACATCTTCGACTTGATATGGATCAGCAGCGACGCGGTGTAAATGAACTCAGCCGCTACATCCACATCGAACCCCTTCATCGTCTCGACATATTTCAGGTACTGCTCGGTGATCTTTGCAATCGGAATGTCATAGATGTCGATGTCCTGCTTGCGAATCAAATCGAGCAGCAGGTCGAGCGGTCCTTCGTACACGTGGCCGACGATGACGGAGAACGCAGAATCGTCGGCATTCTTGCGGGTCGGCTGCGGCGTGCCGATGCCATAAGAGGCGGGTTGTTGGGTTTCGGTCATTGAATCGCTAACGGCATTATAAGGACAATTAGTGTTCCTCGAGAATACGGCGGCGCAACTCTCGTTCGACATCTGCGTGAAAACGAAAACTGGTGGCACGCAGACGCCCCAGCGCCTCATTCAGGCTTAATAATCGAGCGACATGCGCGTCCGCTAGCACACCGAGAAGGCCTGTTGCGGGTAGGTGACGCCGCTCAGCCTCGATCCGGCCGGCGCGTTCGTCAATGAGCAGTTTATCGGCCGCCAAAACCTGTGCCAGGGTCAGGGCTGCGCTTTCGCCCTTGCCCAAGTATGCCAATGTTGGATCACCTGGTGGATCGGGATGCACTTTCAGCCAAGCGGGAGGATCAGAAATCCACTCTCGGACTGCGATGGGGGCACGAACATTTAATAGCTCCTGCACTACGGCGTTAGGAGCGATGACGCTGCCGTATAGGCCCTGTAGGACATCCGCCGCTTCAATCAGTATCAGGTAGTTGATTGGGCTGGTGTCGGCGACGACGATCATGCCGACTTGTCGACCCTGGCCTTCTGCCGCGAGCTTAAATTGGCGAGGTCCTTTTCGAGATCCTCTACCGTGTAGTCGTAGACCTCGTGCTCCTTCAAGAATCCTTCGAGCTCATAACGCGAAGGGATGCCAAGAAGCAAGCGGAGCTGATACCCGCTCAATCGTCCTTGACGATAGGCTTCCAGGCCGATCGCCTCCATTACGGCGCGAGGCAGATCTTGACCGGAACCGGCAAGAACAGCGACCAACTCCTCCGGAATGTCGACTGTGATCTGCATGGTTAGAGCCTAGCACGACTGCTCAAGTTGAGCGCAGATTTCCACGGTCCTGGTGTTGACGTTCAACGTAAGACTAGGTGCCCCGCTTGTCATCCCGAGCGAAGCCGAGAGACCTGCTGTTTTCCAATCTTTTGGCTAGGGCGGGGACTTTCAAACTATCGCCCCGCGACATTTGCAGGCGGCTCGTACTCATGCGACAAATTCGCCGCCTCGCGAGCTTCCACCATTGTCGCCTCGGCCACGTTTCGCGCCTTCGCCGATCCGGCTTCCAGGATATCCCACGCCAGCTTCGGACTCGCTTCGTACTTCTGCCGCCGCTCCTGCATAGGCTCCAGCACTTGCCACAAACTATCAGCGGCCCATCCTTTGCACTCGATGCAGCCAATTCCGGCACTCCGACAGCCCTCGTAAACTTTCGCCATGGTTTCGGAGCTGCTGAATATCTTATGCAGATCGCCAACAGGACATTTGTCAGGATCGCCAGGATCGGTGCGCCGGATGCGCGCCGGATCGGTGACCATCGTCTTCAGCTTCTGCCGCAGCGATGGCTCAGGCTCGCTCATCAGCAGCGTGTTGCCGTACGACTTCGACATCTTGCGGCCGTCGGTGCCTGGCAATTTCGGCGTCGGGGTCAGTAGCGGCTGCGGCTCGGGGAAGACAACCTCGCGCTTGAAATCTCGACATCCCGGCTTCAATTTTCGCGGATAGAACTGATTGAACCGCCGCGCGACTTCGCGCGTCAACTCGACGTGTGGCACCTGGTCTTCGCCTACCGGCACAAAATTCGCCTGGTAGATCAGAATGTCCGCCGACTGTAGCAGCGGATATCCCAGAAAACCATACGTCCCAAGGTCCTTGTCCTTCAGGTTCTCGCGTTGCTCTTTATAGCTGGGAACGCGCTCCAGCCAGCCCAGCGGCGTAATCATACTGAACAGCAGGTGCAGCTCGGCATGTTGCGGAACATGTGACTGGATGAACAACGTGCTGCGTTCGGGATCGAGACCCGCAGCCAGATAGTCGAGAATGACTTCCAGCGAATTCTGCTTCACGCTGCGCGTATCGGCGTAATCCGTGGTCAGCGCGTGCCAGTCTGCGATGAAAAAAAAGCACTCGTAGTCGTCCTGCAAACCAACCCAGTTGCGCAGCGCCCCAACGTAATTGCCCAAGTGCAACTTGCCGGTTGGCCGCAT
>JBEKTC010000364.1:0-4414 GCA_049516475.1 Candidatus Korobacteraceae bacterium
TAGCCGCTCCGACGGCGCGAATCCGAACAACTTCCGCCACTTGTCGCTCGCCCAGATTTCGTTCCGCGCGAGGTCCCGAATCCAGATGCCAAAGTTGGCGGCATCGACGGCCAAACTCAGCCGCTCTTCGTTCTCGCGCAACCCGGCTTCGCTGGCCTGTAACTCACCGACGAGTTGCGATGCGCGCAGGACGTCACGGCCCAACTCGTAAGCCATCACCAGGACCAGGCACAAGTAAAACGGACTCACCGTGAGCGGCGCCTGAACCTTTCCCCAAAAGATCAGCATGCTCTCAACTAGTCCGACCAATACCAAGAGCACGACACTACCGCCAACCATCAGCGCCTTCCGGCGGTCGCCCCGCCGCCAGGCAGTGACACCTGCATCCGAGACAAAGATGACGAGGAGTACTAAACTCAACTGGCCGAGCACCATCCAGGGATTGGGCACGCCCTCGGCGACTGCGACGGATTCTCCGAGAAACGGGATGTGTCGTAAGGCTGTGATCTCGCGATAATTGAGATTCTGACCGACCAGGAAATTAGGCAGTAGTGCGAAGGTCCGCAGGCCGCAGGTCGCCCACGCGAGCCATGGCCGTCCGGCTTGCAGGTAGAGCCACACGAACCCGACGAGAGACACGGTCCACAGCCATATCGAGACCTGCCCCCACCTCAGGGCTGTGCCGAATTCTCCGGGCGTCTCCGCCAGCATCATCAACAACTCGCTGAACGCGAAGCCCGCCGCCGCCACTGCCGTCAAGGAAAAGAGCAGATTGACCCACGCCGTGCGGTTCCTGCACCAGACCAGCAAGTAAATCCCCGCCAGCGTGATACACGCCGATGCAATGGTCGACCAGATAATCGTGACCCAACTCATAAGGACTCAGTGATCCAGGAATCTATTGACGCACCCGTAGGGGGACGGACGCGTTGCACATGGGCATCTTACGCCACTAAAAGTTACCCCAACGACTTAAAGAATGAACTTGCGAGGTGTTGGTATCTTGGCGCTCCAGAGAGTCGTGAAGATCTGCGGGCGTACCGTAGCTGCCCTGATAGAAACCACTCAAGTGAATGCTGGCGGCATTTGATTGTTCCGGGCTCCGCCAGGAATCCTCAAGTCGTCCACAATGCCTTTCTACCTCGCGTTAAATGCCTTCGCATGAATGGATAGAGGCGCTATCCAGAGAGGCCTGTCCGGAAGCCATGACAAAGCGGTGAATGCCCGGCTCTTTGGGTTATGAGCCCAACGATGAATCGCTAAGTGCTATTGATTTCATTGAGGTTGGCCCCGCAAAACCTGAAAAAACAGCTCAAATTGCGCGGTTTTTGTGCGCAGTTTGTGCGCAACTTCTTAATAGACGCGGATGCTGGAGTTCTCCTCAAGTACTCAGCAACCCACGCACAATGAGCGCCGCCTAAGGGGCGGTGGGCCCAAGCCTGGCACGTTGAACTAAGCGACATTTCCAACAACTAGCGCCCGAGCGTGCGGCGGCGGGATCAGCCTGTCCTCTTGCTGAGACCGGCCTGCCGAGCCTCGTCCGCAAGAAGGTCGGGCTTGGGCCGGCTCAAAGCCATACGACCTTCCCGGGGGCGAAGTTCGCCCCACCCCACCGCTTAGCGGTGTTGGGCCGCAGAGATAAGCGAGGTCAGCGATGCAATGTCAGAAGAAGAAACGGGACGGAAACCAATGCCGGGCGCACGCCCGATCCGGTCAGCAGTACTGTGCTCTGCACGCGGAACCAGGCAAGGCCGCAGAGCTTGGGAGTAAGGGAGGGCGCCGGCGTACCGTTTACAGTCCCGATGGCTTGCAGGAATTCCCTGCGCCAAGAACTGCTGCTGACCTGCGGGATCTGCTGGCGCAGTCCATCGTTGAAATCAGGGCCGGCAAACTGGATCCCAAACTGGCCAATTCGATCAGCTACTTGGGGACGGGTTTCCTGCGCGCAATTGAGGTCGCTGACCTTCAGGCACGATTAGAATCGCTCGAACGCGAGCAGCGGAGGGTATCCGAAATTGCCTGCACATAGGGCCAGACTCGAACGGATTGAACGAGAGCTGCAGTTTCAGCTTTGGTTGCAGGGCGAACGGCTTTTTGAGGGATGGTCGCCCGAGCAGCTCCTCGCCTATGCCGATCGTTGCGAAATACCCGATCCTTTACCTAGTAAGGTTCCCAGCAAATTCGACGGTCTAAGCAGGAAAGCTCTCGTGCGACTGCGGGAAGACATTGAGCGGCAGCAGGCCAGGATGACATTCCGGGGCCGAACTGTTGATGAACGATTGTTCTACGTTGAGCACGGGCATTTCCCGGACGAAGTGGACCCTTCGCCAGCGCGGGAACAGAACCAGGACGCCTCCGAGCTTGCAGCGCCAGGAGAGCGGCGATGAGGAACAAGACCGTCCAGCGGGCCAATCACACAGGAGGCGTCACCTGGCGACAGGAATTATTCGTTGCTGAGTATCTGATCGACCTCAATGCAACAAGGGCTGCTATTGCAGCAGGTTACAGCCCAAAGACCGCCGGGCAGCAAGGCTCACGCTTGTTGAAAAATGTCAAGGTTTTTACCGAAATCGCCAGAAAGACTAAAGAGCGCATTGCAAGGTTGGAGATCACGGCAGACAACGTTTTGCACGAGCTTGCAAAGCTAGCCTTTTTCGATCCGCGCAAACTTTTTAATCCAGATGACAGTCTCAAGCACATCGCCGAACTCGACGACGACACGGCGATGGCCCTGACCGACTTCGGGATGATCGCGCTATTCGAGGGTTCTGGCGACAACCGCAAACACGTCGGCTACTTGAAGAAGTTCAAGTTCGTCGACAAGGGCCAGAACCTTGAACGCTTGGGCCGCATACTGGGCATGTTCAACGAGCGCCCCATGGATCTGCCTGCCGACTGGGACAGCCGCACCCTGGAAGAGAAGAAGTATTTCGTCAAGCATGGGTTTTTCCCAACAGGAATTACAGCGAGTTGAACCCAGTGCTTGGGTCAGAGAACGCCTTCATGATTCGCCGGCAATCCACCCGGAGATCCCAGCACTGCGCCATATAAAGCCGACCATGGCGCGTCTCACGCTGGCGCGCAAGATTGCAGCACTTTTTTTCGCCAGTTCTCGCTCGTGAATTCATGCGTGGCCTTAGATCTATCCCGCGACCGTTGCTGCTGACCGTTGCGATCCTCTTCGCCGCTTCTCTGGTCAGCTATACGACGACGCCCTGCTCACGTTACTTGCGGATCGCCTGTTCAAGTTTCGGGGGATGAAGGGTTTGTCAACTTACCCTCACTCTCCCCAGTGATTTAGATCACAGAGTTGTGGGTTGCTCTCGCGGTATGCTGCAACTCCCCTGACGTCGCAGTTAAATGAAGTTGGGGCCTGGGGGAATCCCGTTTTGTCATCTACGTTAGGCGGATACGGCTACCGTCTGATCGCTCCTGCTCGAAGTCTGGAGAGGTACGAATTTCTCCCTCTTGAGCCGCAGCCTGGCGAGGTGGTGGTAGAGGTTGTCGGTTGCGGCGTATGCCATACCGATGTCGGTTTCGCTTTCGACGGAGTACCTACGCGTGCTCCTCTTCCACTTACTCTCGGACACGAAATCTCGGGCCGCGTTACGGCGGCCGGCGCGCGCGCAGGTCAGTGGGAGGGTTGCAACGTAATCGTTCCTGCTGTGATCCCCTGCGGCGACTGTAGTCCCTGTCGCGCTGGCCAACCGACGATCTGCCGGCAGCAGTTCATGCCAGGCAACGACGGTGATGGTGGCTTCGCGACGCATGTCCGCGTCCCCGCGCGGGGCCTTTGCCCAGTCCCCGAAAAATTACCGCCAGGCATCAGCCTCCCTCTCCTGTCCGTCGTGGCCGATGCGGTCACTACCCCATTCGAGGCGATTCGACGTTCGGGCTTAGGGGCCGATGACGTGGCTGTATTTGTAGGCGTAGGAGGAGTGGGTGGATTTGGCGTACAGATCGCCGCCGCGCTGGGTGCTTCGGTTCTAGCCATTGACGTTGACCCAGCCAGGCTTGACCTGGCGGCTCAGCACGGCGCTTCGCTGGCGTTGGATGCCAGTTCCGCGAGCGACAAGGAACTGAAATCCGCAGTGCGCTCCTTTGTTAAACAATCCGGGCGAAAAGGTATCGGACTGAAAATCTTCGAGACCAGCGGCACGCCGGCAGGACAAACCATTGCGTTTGGGTTGCTCGATTACGGGGGTTATCTGGCCGTAGTCGGGTTCACGCCTAAGAAAGTTGAGATAAGGTTCTCCAACCTTATGGCTTTCGACGCCACAGCGCGTGGCAACTGGGGTTGCCCGCCGGAACAGTATCCGGCCGCACTCGCGTTGGTTCTGGAAGGCAAAGTGGTTTTGGAACCTTTTGTCGAGCGGCATTCTCTGGACGAGGCACCGGCGGTGCTGGAGGCGGT
>JBEKTC010000365.1:0-4407 GCA_049516475.1 Candidatus Korobacteraceae bacterium
GAGAGGTATCCAAGTTACGTACAAGCTCGGCGTACGCACCCGCCGGCCGCCGAGAGACTGCAACGACTGCGATCGGATGCTCCAGAGGTTTTCTTGGCTTTGGGGCATAAATTTGAAGAGGTCCGCTCTTTGGAAGATGCATTGAGCCATCGCCTCCAAGCTGTTGCCGACGAGCTTCCTCAAGAGTCGGCACCGATCGTGTCGCCCTGGAATGACCTCTTTAGAGAATGCGCAGATATCGGAAGGTCTCCTGTACCCGAAGCTGCGCAATTCCACTTTCTGTCACAGACTGTGAGATGGATAGTCATGGGCGATTCCCAGGTGACTTGCGCTACTCTTGGGGAGCTTTGGGGTAATGGTCAAATCAAAAGCAATGAACTCAAGCGGCTCGGTTCAGGGGCGGATCCAGGTGATGTAGCCTTTTACTCCAATGTTTGCGAGTTGGTCGCCCTCCTCGTGAAGTGGTTACGAGATGAGGGTGAAGCTGGCAGAAGACCTCTCGAGATCATCGAAAGCGCGCGAAATGCGGCGCAGTCTTGAGCTTGGTCTCATGTCGCGCCTCAAGGACAGCTTGTCCGCGGCAACCTCGAAAGCAAATCACCTGCCAGGTCTTGCCTCATATGTCATCCGTCCAGCTCTGGCCGAGGCCAAGCTGATGACGGAGAAGCATGCCCGCGACGCCGTTTATGTGGCTTAAGAGCGACCGATTAGGACCGAATCGCAACTAAACTACGAAGGAGAAGTCGCCGCAGCAACTGTGCAGCTCTTGACCTCTAGTAGCCACTAACCACTATCCACTGGAGTTCATATGACAATCCGTTGGGACAAATTAACCGTTAAAGCGCAGGAGGCGATGCAGCGGGCGAACGATCTCGCCAGCGAGCATGGCAATCCCGAAGTGCAGCCAGTTCACATTCTGGCGGCGCTGGTCGAAGACCATGAGGGCATTGTTGCGCCTTTGCTGGAGCGCGTGGGCCTTCATGCGAACGCGGTCCAGGCCGACGCGATGCGCGAGATTGAGAAGCTGCCGAAAGTTTCCGGCAGCGGCGCCACCCAGGCGCATCTCTCCGATGCCGCTTCCAAGATGCTGGAGAACGCCTTCAAAGAGGCGTCGAGTTTCAAAGACGAGTACGTCTCCACCGAGCATCTGCTGCTCGGTATGACCAAGCTGAAGCGCGACCCGGCGCAGGAGATCCTGGCACGCGGCGGCGCAAGCTATGACAACGTTCTGCGCGCGCTGACCGCAGTCCGCGGCAATCAGAAAGTCACGGACCAGAATCCCGAAGCCAAGTACCAGGCGCTGGAGCGCTATGCGAAAGATCTGACTGAACTGGCGCGGCAGGGAAAGCTCGATCCTGTCATCGGGCGCGACGAGGAAGTGCGCCGCGTGGTGCAGGTGCTGTCACGCCGCACCAAGAACAATCCGGTGCTGATCGGCGAGCCTGGCGTCGGCAAGACTGCCATCGTGGAAGGGTTGGCGCAGCGCATCATCTCCGGCGATGTGCCCGAGCAGTTAAAGAACAAGCGCGTGGTCTCGCTCGATCTGGGCGCGATGCTGGCGGGCGCGAAATATCGCGGCGAGTTCGAAGACCGGCTCAAGGCCGTTCTGAAAGAGATCGAGCAGTCGCAGGGAAAGATCATTCTCTTCATCGACGAGCTGCACACGCTGGTAGGAGCAGGTGCGGCCGAGGGCGCCATTGACGCCTCCAACATGCTGAAGCCGGCGTTAGCTCGCGGTGAGTTGCGCGCTATTGGCGCAACCACGCTGAATGAGTACCGCAAGTACATTGAGAAGGATGCTGCGCTGGAGCGGCGCTTCCAGATCGTGTTTGTGGGCGAGCCCAACGTGGAAGACACGATTGCCATCCTGCGCGGTTTGCGCGAGAAGTACGAAGTGCATCACGGCGTGCGCATCAAGGATTCCGCGATTGTCGCGGCGGCAACGCTGTCGCATCGCTACATCTCCGACCGCTTCCTGCCTGATAAAGCCATCGACCTGATTGACGAAGCTGCGGCCTCGCTGCGCATTCAGATCGACTCCATGCCGACCGAGATTGACCAGCTTGAACGCCGCGCGATCCAACTTGAAATCGAGCGGCAAGCGCTGAAGCGGGAAGATGATGCCAACTCGCGCGAGCGGCTGGCGATCGTTGAGAAAGAACTGGCGCAAATCAAAGAAAAAGCCAATGCGCTGAAGGCGCGCTGGAAGCAGGAGAAAGAAGCCATCGCCAAGGTGCGAGAGTTGAAGGAGCGCATCGACCAGTTGAAGACGGAAGAGGTGGAAGTCACGCGCAAGGGCGACTTCGAGCGCGCCGGCACAATCAAGTACGGCGAGATGCCGCAGCTTGAGCAGCAAGTCGCGAAGCTGAGCGCGGCCATGGACGGCAAGCAGTCGCGCATGTTGAAGGAAGAAGTTGACGAGGAAGATGTCGCCAAGATCGTCAGCAAGTGGACTGGCATTCCGGTGTCAAAGATGCTGGAAGGCGAAGTGAAAAAGCTGGTCACCATGGAAGAGCGGCTGAAAGAGCGCGTCGTCGGACAGGACGAAGCGATCCAGAGCGTGGCCAACGCGATCCGGCGTTCGCGCGCGGGACTGAGCGATCCGCGGCGGCCCATCGGCTCATTCATCTTTCTTGGGCCGACCGGCGTTGGCAAGACTGAGCTGGCGCGCGCGCTGGCGGAATTCCTCTTCGACGATGAGCACGCCATGGTCCGCATCGACATGTCGGAGTACATGGAGAAGCACTCGGTGTCGCGGCTGATCGGCGCGCCTCCGGGATATGTAGGCTACGACGAGGGCGGTCAACTGACCGAGGCGGTGCGCCGCCGGCCCTATGCGGTCGTGCTCTTCGACGAAATCGAGAAGGCGCATCCCGAGGTGTTCAACATCTTCCTGCAGATCATGGACGATGGCCGCCTCACCGACGGCAAGGGACGCCATGTCAGTTTCAAGAACACCATCCTAATCATGACCTCGAACATCGGATCGGTGTATTTGCAGGACCTGGGTGTGCATCACGATGCCGAGCAGATAACCGAGGCCCACAAGCAGGTGATGGAGGCGCTGCGGGCGCACTTCAAGCCCGAGTTCCTCAACCGCGTGGATGACATCGTCATCTTCAACCCGCTGGGCAAGGAGCAGTTGACGAAGATCGTCGACCTGCGGCTGGAAGATTTGAGGAGACTGCTGGCCGATCGCAAGATCTCGCTGGAGCTGACGCCGGCGGCGAAGGAACTAGTCTTCACCGAAGGCTACGATCCGAACTATGGCGCACGTCCGCTGAAACGGGCGATCCAGCGCCTGGTGCAGGACCCGCTGGCGATGAAGATCCTCGACGGCGAAGTGCTGCACGGCGATCACATTACCGTCGACGCCGACAAGAAGCAACACAAACTGACCTTCAAGGTGGCCAAGCGCGTAGGCGAACCCGCGAAGGCGGCGGTGAAATAGCAGTCAGAGGAATTAGGTTCGTGCGATCTGAAGTTAGCTCTTGGCTCCCAGCTTCGTCTGGGCCACACCCTTCGCAGGAGAATTGGAAACTATCCCTGATGCCGCCCGCCGAGCAAAAACAGCACGCGTACGAACTTGTGGATCGGCTCGATGGTGGCCAGCTGGATGCCGTGGTTCGCCTGCTGGAAGTCATGATTGACCCCGTTGCTCGCGCTATCGCTAATGCCCCCATCGAAGACGAACCGATCGGCGAAGAAGAGGTCAAGGCGCTCGATGAAGCCCGTGTGTGGTTGAAGCATAATGAGCCCATTCCCCACGAGCAGGTTCTGGCGGAACTCGGGATCGCGCAGGGAGAGATCGACCGCTACAACAAGGAACGATGACGCGGATCGTCTGGACTGAACCGCAAGGCCGATGTTCGCGGCCTGGATAAATCCACAGCCATGCGCATCTTTGCTGGTCTGCAACGCTTTGCCGAAACGGGTGAGGATGACGTGAAGGCACTGCACGGGCGAGATGAACTCCGCCTCCGCATCGCCGATTATCGGCTCTTCTTTGTTGCTGCTGCGGACGGGATCGAAGTTCGTCGCGTCCTGCACCGCCGCGAAGCCTATCGCTGATCTCCCAGGCAATTCCCACATTGGCATCACCCACTCCAGTGCCAGCCGATTCTTCTTGACCCCGCGACTATCGCTTCTTAGAATCTCGGCCACATAGACTCGGGCCTTGAACTCGACCATTCGCGAGGAAGATGTTCATGGCCAACCTGAGACAATTTCGGAGTTTAACGCCGGGGCGAAGTCCGGAGCGATTGTGCTCTCCTTCCGCCGTCGCGTAGCACCCCGGCGATTCGTGGTCTTCCGCGTTCTGGAGAGAGCGGACTTCGGCAGCCAGCGCGTGGAATCCTGTTAGGATGCTCGTCCCGTTTCCCGAAAGGAGCAGTTATGAAGGATCCG
>JBEKTC010000366.1:0-4394 GCA_049516475.1 Candidatus Korobacteraceae bacterium
GAGGATTGCCGGCAGCACGGGATCAACATCGCAGCCGATGAGAATCTTCACCGTTTCTTTGCCACCACAAAGATCGCCGGAGCTATGTTGAGCGCTCCCAGGCTTCTTTCGAGAATTAATGGGGGATCGATCAGTTGCAGCAGGAAAGGAAACGCATCAACCGTCTTATTGAGAATGCAGGTCGCATACCGCTCCTTAAGAACAAACCCGGTTTGGCGAAGAAGCGTGCTGATCAGGCCGGGGCTGTGTCCAAACAAATCGGGATGGTATTGGTCCTTCGTCTTGGCGAATGGGTTCGGCACCTTGCCTGCTACAAATCGGGCGATTCTGCCCGGGTTGCGAAGATTACTGTAGCTGAACACGAGAGTACCGCCGGGACGGAGAATCCGGTGGAGTTCTTTGAGAGCGTCCTCGGAATTGTGCAGATGATGAAACACCCTGACCATGAGCACCGCGTCGAACGAGCTGTCCGCAAACGGCAGCGCATAGACGCTGGCATCGTGGAACTGCACCGCATCTCCAAAGGCGTCCATCGCGAGGGCGCGGAGGTTGCTGGCCGGCTCCACCATGTGGACGTCCTGGTACTTGTCGATGTAGCAAGGCCCCAGTCGCCCGAATCCGGCGCCAACCTCCACCATCGAATGTCCACCGGGCAGAACATGCCTTACAATCTTCTGCTCCAGCCGATCCAGGTAGCGCTTGCCGGGCCCAGCCCAGAAATGTTCGTAGTCCACTCCTTCGTAATCTTTAGAAAATACAATTGGGGCTCTCATTCAGGTTCCTATAGGGTTAAATGGCTAGCTTTTGCCGGCAGTAGAACGACGCCTTCCCAGCAGGATACCGCATCCTTCCATGTGCGATGGACGAATTGTTAGATCGTGCGTTGGACTCAGGATTTTCCGCAAGAGGTCCAGCGTTCCCGGCACGATCTGGTCGTGATACTCCATCGCGATGCGTTTGAAGCGACTGAGCAGCTCAGGTGAAGCTGCGGCAAAAACGTCGTGCTCGGAACCTTCAATATCAACCTTGAGGAAGTCGATCCCCTCGGCATGAGCGAGATCAAACAATCCCGCCAAGGGGATCACCGGGATTCCACTAGTTACGTTGGCATCGCAATGCAGCACGTGATCGAGCGAACGCGCTCCCACAGCCTGCATTTCGCCCTGGCTGAAACCCGCGCCCAGCGCCGTTTCGTGGCAAGTCACGTTCTTCGGACAGGCCTGTGCCACATTGGCTTGCAGATACTGGAAATTCTCCGCGAAAGGTTCCAACGCGATCACGCGGCACCGCGGATTCTGCCGCGCAACGTAGATTGCGAACAGTCCAATGTTCGCGCCGGCATCGACGATGACGTCGCCGTCCGCGGGCCGGTAAAAACCGCCGGTATAGATCCGCTCCAGCCATATCTCCTGCACCGCCTCCAGCAAGCCGGCCCGTTGCGCCGGGTGCGAGATCCGCGTGCCGTCCCAGAGCACAATCGCATCGCTGGGTTGCGCGTTGCGCATCTGCTGCACCAGGCTTGCGCCGTTGCGAAAATGCAGCATCAACGATCCCATCTGGAGAACACTTTTCAGATACATAGGGAGAGATTCTTGGCGCGGCCCATTTCGTCTAGCCGATTGTACACAGCCAACGAAGCAGCAACGGGACCATGCTATGGCCGCTAATTCGAGGCGGTTTTCTCTTGGCTCGTTTTTTCTGCCTTATTGGAAGCGGTTCCCCTTGTTTAAGTGTTGGAGGCTCGCTTCCACTCGAGCCATGTCGCCGGCGTATCGCTTATCGCTTTGAGAGAGCTTGCTGAGGATGCTCAGGGCCTCTTCGTAGTGAGCGCGCGATTCCTCCGTCCGATTCTGGCTGGCCTCCAAGAACGCCAAATCGTTGAGCGTCATCGCCAGGCCCGGCAGGTGTCTGTCCGGATCTTGCTGCGCCAGCTGCCGATAAATCTTTAGAGCGCCCTCGAAGTTCTGGCTGGCATCGTCCAGCCGATTCTGGACTCCGTCCAGTCTCCCCAAGTTGTTCAACACCATGGCCGTCTCCGGCAGGTATGGGTCTGGGTTTTGCTGTGCCACTTGACGATAAACCTTCAAAGCCTCCTCGAAGTGCGCATACGCTTGGGCATTTTGCTTCTGATCTCTCTCCAATAGCCCCAGGTTGTTCAACGTCGCTGCCACATTCGGCAAGTATGCGGCTGGGTTCTGTTGCGCCAGTTGGCGGTAAATCTTCAAGGCCTCCTGATAATGCTGGCGGCTTTCGTCCATCCGGTTTTGCTCGGCATCGAAGTTTCCCAGGTTAATCAGTCTGTTGGCCAAAGCGGGCAGGTACTTGTCCGGGTCTTGCTGCGCCAGTTGCCGGCCGATTGTCAAAGCTTCCTCGAAGTGCTGCGAGGCCTCGTCCGTTTGCTTCTGGGACTTTTCCACGAATCCCAGGTTGATCAGTGTGTCGACCACACTCGGCAGATACTTGTCCGGGTCCTGCTGCGCCAGTTGCCGGCGGATTTTCAGGGCCTCCTCATAGTTCCGGCTCGCGTCGTCCAAACGGTTCTCGCGTCGATCCACCGTCGCCAGGTTGCTCAATGTCGTGGCCATGTTCAACAAATGCGGATCCGGACTCTGCTGTGCCAACTGGTGGTAATACTGCATCGCCTCCTCGTAGTCCTGGCGGGCTTCGTCTGTCCGGTTCTCTCGCCGATCCAGGTTTCCGATCTCGTTCAGAGTCGTCGCCATGTCGGGCAGATAGGCGGCTGGGTTTTGTTGCGCCAGTTGCCGGTAGGACTTCAACGCCTCCTCATAGTGAAGGCGAGCTTCATCCATTCGCTTCTGTTCTGTATCCAGCCCGTCAACATTACTCACCGCCGTGACCAAGTCGGGGTTCATCAGCGCATCTCCCAAGACGGCATCCGCATAGGGGTTCTGCTCCGTAACCTCCACGGTGTGCGCCCACAGCGTGTACTCGTTCTCCCAGTGGCTCAACTGGCGCAAGGTGACGAAACCCAGCGCGATCAATACGCACAGGGCTGGGACTACCCTCCACGTCGTGCTGACTGCTTTCGCTTCTGCCACATCGTCGAGGCTCCACGCAATCATCACAAAGATCCCGATCAGCGGGACGTAGGCATAACGATCCGCCATTGCAGCCCCTCCCACCTGCACCAGACCGATGACCGGAATCAAAGTACCCAGAAACCAGAACCACCCAACCGGCAAGTAGCCCTTGCGGCGAAAAATTATCGCCACAGCGGTGACTCCAATTAAAACCAACGCGGACGACACGACCTGCCACATTGGCAGCGCGGTCGCGGAGTGGGGATAGAGCGCAGCCAGCCGCGCTGGCCAGAGCATCTTCCACAGGTACAGCACATAGGCCACAACGGCATTCTCAATTCGCAAACCGAGCGCGAACTGATGAAGGCTGCGAACACTCTGTCCGGCTCGCTGCGCCTTTACCGTGATCCACGCGCTCGCCGCCGATAGAAGCAGCAGGGGAACTTTCTCAAGCAGCAAGAATCGCAGCTCGCTCGTCGCTATCCGCTTTTCGCCGGAGGTCTCAGCGTCCGCATTCTGGCGAACTGCGAAAGGCAAGGAGCGAAAAGCGATCCGTTCCAGCGGCCAGTAGTCCAGCAACAACAACACAAACGGCAGCGTGATGACCATCGGCTTGGCCATCAGTCCCGCAGCAAACAGTGTCGCCACCAGCAGATATCGTCGCCAACCCGGCCGATGGGCGTACCAGCCATAAGCACCGATCGCCAACAAAAAGAATAACGTGCTCAGAACACTCTTTCGCTCTGCGACCCATGCCACCGACTCAACATTGAGAGGATGAACGGCAAACAGCACCGCCACCAGCAAGCTCGGCCCTACGCGTTTCGTAGTCCATACCAACAGCAGAAATAGCACCACCGCATTCAGGGCGTGAATCAACACGCTATCCAAATGATGGCCGGCCGGACTTAAGGCAAACAGCTGATAGTCGAGTGCGTGGGAGAGCCAGGTCAGCGGATGCCAGTTCGCGGCCTCCGTGGACGCGAAGGCCCACTTGATCGTGTTCCACGACAAGCCAGCATGAACGTGGGAATTTGCGACGACATAATCATGATCGTCCCAGACGACAAATGAGTGCCCAAGAACCGGGCTGTAGAGCGCGATCGTCGCGGCCGCGACCAGGACGCAGAGAACGGTAATCAAGCTCTTGCCGGAGAGGAACGGTTCCGTCCTCGAATGTTTCCTGGGGGTCGGCCTCTTGCGGATCTGGGAGCTGGTTTTCGAGGGAGTTTTGGCGCGGCTCATTTCGTCTAGCCGATTGTACACAGCCGATGAAGCACCACCCGGGCTGCGTTTCTGTGACTGTTCGATTTCAGTTGCAGGAATGTTCTGGCACTTCGATGTTCTTCTTGG
>JBEKTC010000367.1:0-6440 GCA_049516475.1 Candidatus Korobacteraceae bacterium
TAACTAGATTTTGGTCCGCAGTAATTAACCGAAGGGGAAACAAAACGGAGGCCATGTCGGTAAGTTATCCACTGGAGGTTCCCCCGTACCAAGAAGGCCTTGTAAATGTTGACTTGGTTTCTTGCGAATCAGGCGGAGTCCTCGCGAGTTTTGAATTAGGAATTGGGTTATCTCCGCACACGTGCACTCAAGAAATTAAGTACCTTAAGCAGCTTTCATAAGCTGGTTCTACTCGACGCGCTTCGCATCCAGCATTTTGAGCAGCGTGTCGCGGAAGAGAAAGCGGTTTTTGCGGTTGTCGAATCGGAAGCACATCTCGTCGAGGTAGGCGTGTAAGTGTTTTCGCGCTGATTTTATGCCACGCTCCCACAATGCCGCGTTTGAGCAAAGAAATGCGGACTCGTGTCAAGGAGATAATCTTGACCGAAGTCGTGCCCCTGTTACAAGTCGTCTGCTCTGGGTCGTGTCCTGATGCAAAGTGCTCGAGGGTCGACGTCAAGAGTCAAACCGCAGATCCCTCGTCGGCCTGAAGGCCTCCTCGGGATGACAAAAGGAAAAGGGCGGCGTATCGGCACGACCGAAGAGCCTGCGGGAAGAAGTCGGAACAGGGCATTGTGCCGCCGGCTGAAGCCGGCTCGTGATGACAAAATAAACAGCTTATCGGCACGACTAAAAGTCGTGCCCTGACACAAAATGTTCGAAGCGGATTTTTCCGCAGCCTGTGAAGTCGTGCCCTGTTACAAAACGACTGGTGTGACGTCGACGAGGCGCGGTCCATGGAACTTGCGGTGTCGCCGGCTGAAGCCGGCTCGTGATGACAAAATAGACAGCTTATCGGCACGACTAAAAGTCGTGCCCTGACACAAAACGACTAAGGCCGGAGAGGCAGAATGCTCGCGGACGGCGGCTGAGCGCACATGGCGTTGTTCGGGGATGCCGCCCCTACAGGGCTCGGATCACAAATGGCAACGTTTCCCAGCGCTTCGCGCTGGGCTAGACTATGGCGTCCGCGGACTCGCAAGGTTGGCGAAGGGATCGAGTGATCCGATTACGCCTTGGAACTGCGGTGTCGCCGGCTAAAGCCGGCTTAGAATCTTTAAATGAGTACAGCTTCCGTCGAACCTATAGAGCGGGCCAGCGATGGCCGCCAACCGTCTGCAACCGGGTCGATTTTCTGGGTGGTGCTTGCGCTATGGGTAGCCAGCAACCTCTTCGTCACTATGGTCGCACGCATGGCCACCTGGGAGGGGATTGACTCCTATTACAGCAGCGCCGACCTTTGCCGCTGGGACTGTGGAATATTTGGGCAGGTACTGACGTTAGGCTACCAAAAAGGATCGGCGCTATGGTTGTTCCATCCTGCCCATCCGCTACTGGCATATCCTCTGTACTACTGGTTGCATCTTCCGTTAAAGACCAGTTTGGTTGTGGCAAGCAAGATTGCGCTGTTCTTCGCCATCTACGGTTTTATCCTTATGTTGTCCGATCGCATCGATTCCGGCATGGACCGATGGATGGCCGGATCATTGGTGGCTTTCAATCCCTATATCCTCTATGGACACGCCGGCTATAGCGAGTCTCTTTATTTCGCCGCATTGACGTTTGCCTTCTACTTTGCTGCCAGGCAGCGGTGGATTACCTCTGGCGCGCTGGGTGGGTTCGCCTCCCTGACGCGAATGGTGGGAGTCGTGTTTACCGCGTCCTACGCCGTCATCTTGGCAGAACGCAGGGGATGGCGTCGGCTTGAGTGGCGTAAGCTAGCCGGCCTTGCGCTATGTCCGATGGGAACACTGCTCTACATGCTCTACCAATATCACCGCGCAGGCGATGGTCTGGCGCAGATCCATTCCCATGTCAGTTTCGTGGGATCCCAGTTTAGCAATCCGTTGACTGCGCTCTGGTCGCCTTTGCATCATCATCACTGGCCGCGGGTGTGGGCCATAATGGTTATTGCTGCATTCATGGCGAGCGCGTGGTTGTTCAAGCTGCGCAAGCCGGAGATGGGAATCTACCTGGTGCTCTCTATTTTGGTTGCGCTTCTGGGTGGCTCGCTGGGCGGGGACCTCTATGGCATGGCGCGATACATCTGGTGGCAGCCCCCGTTCTTATATGCCATTTATGTAGGTCTTAGACGTCGCCCGTGGTTGTGGCCTATCTACTTGGTTTTCGCCTCGGGAGTGGCCTCTTTCCTAATTGTGGAGTGGTTTACGGGGCACAACTTCGTGGTCTGACAGAAGCGGCTAAGGTGCCGCCTGGCTCGCAGTAGCTTACCTACGCTTAGCCCGTGGCGAGCCTCATTTTCGAACGTCCGTTTTGATGGGGTAGGGAGGAGCCTGGCTGCGGCAACAATGGCTGTTTCTGCGTCATAAACGGCGGAATGGCATTGAAGCACTGAACTGATGGTCGCAGAGTACTGAAACGCATTCAGAAATGATGGACAAGGTGGAAATGCAATTTTAGGCGTGCGCTTTCGGCAGGATTGAAGTGAGTGCGTGAGAACCGTGCCGCCCCCGAGGGCTCGGTATTTTTCCCACTTTACCCAGCACTCCGCCTTCGGCTGCGTGCTGGGCTATGATATGTCGCGCCTACGGCGCTGGATTTTCTCGGGTGATACTCCACCGGCAAAGATGAAACTCAGTTCTCACGCAGCCTGTGAAATCGTGCCCTGTTACAAAACGATTGCCGGGACGTGGACGAGGGCCGTCTCTGAGGTCGGGGGCCTTCCACAAGCGGGAGGTTACTTTGGTCACCATTACTTTGGTCACCCAAGTCCGTCTAACTGATTGACTCAAAAGGGTGAAGCTATTTCAGAGGGTGAAACATCTAATTGATGTGGGATGTTGTGCCGGGAAGCGGCAGGGCGTTCCCAGAGCGGGTGGAGAGCCACTCAATCCTGTAAACCGAAGAAAAGGCTGGGAAGCGGCCCCGGCCTATGATAGAATCTGTAAGTTTGTGCATGTTCCCGGTACTGCAGTACCGGTCCCACCGCAGTGTGCATACAACGAGCGGGCGCCTTTCAGTTGGCGCCATGCTAGGGGAAATTCCGCTTTGGCTCTAGAAGACAAGTACGACGATATCAAAAAACTGATCGATGTGGGTAAAGAGAAGGGCTACCTCACATACAACGAGGTGAACGACCTGATCCCGCACGACGTGCATTCCCCCGACGACCTCGAGGACTTGCTGACCACCATCGGCACGCAGGGCATTGACGTGCTCGAAGGACCCAAGATGGGGGGCGACAAGAAATTCGAAGAGATCGAAGCCGGCGAGGACATGGAACTCGATCTCTCGCCTGGCGCTCTGGAAAAAACCAACGACCCTGTCCGCATGTACCTGCGCGAGATGGGGACGGTGCCGTTGCTGACGCGCGAAGGTGAAGTTGAAATCGCCAAGCGCATCGAGCGCGGCCAACTCCGCGTGCTGAAGGCGCTGTCGCGCTCGCCCATCGTCATCCGCGAGATCATCGCGATTGGTGAGGACCTGAAGCGCGGCGTGCGCTCTATCAAGGAAATCGTTCTCTTCGACGAAGAGGAGATCACCGAAGAGGTAGTCACTCACCGGCTCAACGAGATGACGGGCAAGATCGACGAACTGCATCGTCACTACAAAAAGTCGATTCAGCTTTTCGACAAGCTGGCCGGCATCCCGCAGAAGAAACGTCCGCGCGATCATCGCCGCTGCCGCTGGGCCTTGGGGCGCGAGCAGATCATGGTCTCGCGCGTCATCCGCAAGCTGGGTTTCACCAACAACGAGCGCAAACGGCTGATCGACCGCGTCAACAAAACCGTCGACAGCATGCGCGGGCTCGACAAGCAGGCGGTCAACTTCGAACGCCGCGCCGAGGCCACGCGCTCCGAAGAGCAGAAGAAAGAATATCGCAAGCAGGTCCGCCAGATCCGCGCCGACCTGGAGCGCATGGAGCACGACGCGGGCGCCAGCTTTACCGAGCTGAAGCGCACCCAGCGCGAGATCGTGCAGGGCGACGTCGATGCCGAATACGCCAAGCGCGAGCTGATCGAAGCCAACCTGCGACTCGTGGTCTCGATTGCCAAGAAGTACACCAATCGCGGACTGCAATTCCTCGACCTGATTCAGGAGGGCAACATCGGCCTGATGAAGGCGGTGGACAAATTCGAGTATCGCCGCGGCTACAAGTTCTCGACCTACGCGACGTGGTGGATTCGTCAAGCCATCACCCGCGCCATCGCCGATCAGGCGCGCACCATCCGCATTCCGGTGCACATGATCGAGACCATCAACAAGCTGATCCGCACCTCGCGGCAGTTGGTGCAGGAGCTCGGTCGCGAGCCGACCTCGGAAGAGATCGCCAAGCGGCATGGACATCCCGGTGGCCAAGGTGCGCAAGGTGCTGAAGATCGCGCAGGAGCCCATCTCGCTGGAGACGCCCATCGGCGAAGAAGAAGATTCGCATCTCGGCGACTTCATCGAGGACCGCGCCGTGGTCTCGCCCGCCGAGGCGGTGATCAACGTCAACCTCAAGGAGCAGACCGCCCAGGTCCTGCGCACCCTGACGCCGCGCGAGGAGAAGGTCATCAAGATGCGCTTTGGGCTGGAGGACGGCTCCGAGCACACTCTGGAAGAAGTGGGGCAGTCGTTCGCCGTCACCCGGGAACGCATCCGGCAAATCGAGGCCAAGGCGCTGCGCAAACTGCGTCACCCATCGCGGTCGCGGAAGCTGCGCGCGTTTATGGATGGAGTGCACGACTAGGCAGTTCGGGTAGTGCCGGCCTTCAGGCCGGCGTTCCGCGGTACAATAAAACATAGGGGGCTTTAGCCCACCGGGGCGCGACCAGCGCCCCGTTTCTTTATGCCGGGGCACGGTTTGTGTCAGGGCACGACTTCAGTCGTGCCGATGAGGCCCCTATTAATTTGTCGTCCCGAGGAGGGCTTCAGCCCGACGAGGGATCTGCTTTTACCACCTTCAGCAACCTGTTCGGTCGCGCCGATAAGACTTTTCACTCGTCCCTTATCCTTGACCCGGGCGATTGGAAGTGGAGCAGTTTTCGGCATTACGCCTTCCGCGAGATGGGTGTGGTGGAGATTGAGTCGGAGTGGACGGGAAGAGATCGCGAGCTCAAAGTGACAGGTGGCCAGCCCCGCGTGTTCCTCTGCCCGAGTTAGGCCGAGGCCCAGGTTAGCGTCCAAACGATGGACGCGAACCTGGGGCACCAGGCTTGCTATGATAAGCGAAGAAAGGGAGGAGTCCCGAAAGGTGCTGGACGTGCGGCATCCAATAATCACTTCAGCCAGTGGATTTTGATTTCCTGGTGAAGCGGCCTGAATTCTGAGTCGCCGGTCACGAGTTCTGCCTTCATTTCTTTGGCCAGCGCGGCGGCGAAAGCATCGGCCAAACTCATCTTGAAGCGTGCTTTGAAATCGGCGGCAGTGTCGGCCAGCGCGCGGGTTGTGGAATGAAAATCAATGGGCAGGCCCTCCAGGACCTTTGCGGCTTCCGCCCAGGCTGCGGCGCCGTCTTTCTTCACAATCGAATACTTCACTTCGGCGTAGTTCACGTCGGTCATGTGGAGAGGGATGTCTTTCCTGCTGGCGGAGATGAGCAGTTGCTCCACCGCTTCCGCGCCCGATTCGTCGCGGAAGTAGGCGATGAGCGCGAAGCTGTCCAGCACCTTAGCCGACATGGCGCTGCTCGAGCGCGCGCTCCTGCTTTTTGTGCTCGGCCCACTCCTCAGCCAGCGGCCTGTGTCCTGACGCGCGCTTGAGGATGCCGCGCCCGCGCCGGATGAGCGCCGCCGTCACCGGCTTCAGCAGGATGCCCTCCGGCGTCGCTTGCACCACCGCTTTGGTTCCGTCCTCGATTTCGAATTGCTTGCGAAGACGCAGCGGGATCACGACCTGCCCTTTTGTTGTGAACGAGACGGTCTCGAGTTTTTCTGTCGTACTCATGCCTAACAGTATTACCTATGTGACATTGTCCGTCAAGATGCGTAAAGTAGGATTGACATCTAGCAAGAGGATATCGGCGGGTGAGTCTCTACGCCGGATGCCTGGTGTCACTGGCGGGCGCTTAAGTCCAGGCGCAGGCCTCACTGCAGGCTTGGGTTCCCGGCGGTGTCGTGTGAGAGTTTTGCCTCCAGATAGGCAACGTGCCCATCTTCCATCTTGGCCAAGTCGCTATAAATCTGCCGCAGCGGTCCGGTGGGAGTTTGCTCCGCCAGCTTCGTGTAGAAGCCTTGTGCGCTGAGCTCGGCTTGCAGCGCAACCTGTAGCGCACGATGGCGTGCCGTAACAGCATCGTTGCCGGCTGCGAAAACGTCACCGTGTTCCAGCCTTGGGACTTCAATCAGCTCAACCAAATCGTCCTCAGTCAAGGTGCTGCTCGACCCTCCGTACTGCTCGACGGACTTCTGTTGCAGAAGGGCCTGGTGGTCTCTCTCCTCAATCGCCATCTCCCAGAA
>JBEKTC010000368.1:0-4303 GCA_049516475.1 Candidatus Korobacteraceae bacterium
GTGCTACGCACCCTGGAGGGGCACACGGATTCGGTTCGTGGTGTGGCGTTGAGTAGGGATGGTCGATTGGCAGTCTCCGCTTCTTTTGACAAAACACTGCGCGTGTGGTTTCCGCCCGGACTGCCGTCGCCAAACAGGAACGAACGTGAATTGGAGGCGTGAGACAGCCGAATCACTGCCGAGAGAACTTGAAAATGGATATGATCCTTTCGCCCGACGCAAGAATCCGGAGAGTTTCGGACCCCGCTGAACTCCGATGTGGGGGTCATTCGCGGTTTCCACTTCGCTCAACACCAAGGTCGTTCAGCAAATAGCTTTCCGGAATTTTGGTAGGCGGAAACTCCAGCCTGTTGTCTTCGACCCTCTCGTTCCATTTGGAAACGGTAGATGTTCAGGCTATGTTCGTCCATCCCGGCCTGCACGCGCGACGTGACATGGAACGGCAAAACTGTCCGAACCGCAGTCTGGAAATCTCCGGTTACGGGACGGCGAATGGTGCGCAAGCTCGATATCGATGGTGATGCGCAAGCCGATCTCGCCGGTCACGGCGGGGAGCAGCGCGCCGTTTTTGTTTATAAAGCGCAGAAATCTCAGTCTTCGAGAATAAGGGCCTGCCAAGAAAATAATTATGCCCAGGAATCGCTTGAAGCGTATATAGTATTGGGCTGTTTGGGGCTAGGAATAGAAATTCTGGCCAATGTGTATAGTTCGGCCGATGGCAAGGAGAACGCTTATGCGAAGACTGAGCATGATTCTGGCCTGCGTCGTCCCGGTAGTCCTGGGCTTTGGCCTGGTGAGCCCGATGGCGGCGCAATCGCTTAATCCTCAACTGCTGGGTCAGAAGTCTCCCGGTTATTGGGACGATCCACTGAACTGGAAGCAGCAGCTTGTACCGGACTCGCGGCCCTTCTGGGATAACTCGAAGAATTGGACGACGACTTACGGGCCGGCCTATCGCGACACGATCCAGGCACCCTCGGAAATGTTAGGATGCTCGACGCAGTTCGCGCTGTGTTTTCATTCAGGCGCCGAGCCCTACCCCTGCACACTTTCTCCCGACGGCCAATCCGCCAACTGCCTGTGCACGGTTGCCACCAGCACCAACTACACGCTGCTCACTGCGATTCTGAACCGCTCCGTCTACAACGCGACCGCCAGCGCCTGCTACCCGGACGGAGCCGGATGCACGCAAGTCGGCCAGGCGCCGGTTTGCGGATATCTTAACGGTGGAACTCTCATCCCCGGTGCAGACGTAATTTCCACTTACGATCCCGGGTCCCGTCTGGCCATACTGAAGATTCTTGCGCAAGGCAAGCCGTTCGCTACCGTGTGTCCGAAGGCGCCTTACGCTGCCTGTATGACCGCGCCCTGCACGCTCAGCGCGGACGGTTCCACTGCCACCTGCAAGTGTCCCGTGTTCTACGGCACCTTCCAGCTGGCAGGACAGAACCAGCAGTGCTCCCTGGGCGGCGATCTGGTACCGTCAGCCTCCTACATTCCGACGTTGGACAACAAGCCGAACCAGTAAATGAGTGGCCGCGGATCATTGTTAAGAACAGAGATGCTCCTTTCAGCGGATAGCGCAGCACGGCACGCTCCGGCAGCGCGGCCTGTTTCTCTACTGGTAACGCAGGCTTGCGATAGGGTCGAAGTGCGCGGCGCGCGCGGCGGTTGCAATGCGCGGTCGAGAAAGCGGCAATCTGTGATCGAATTCGTGTGGATTTCAAGAATTTATCTTCCACCAATGCCGGTTTTGCCACTTTGGCCCACGGAGCTGGAGAATGGAAGATGAGGATAGCCATTCACGCGTTTCCTCCTGGTTGAGGGCTGGACAGCTATCCTCGACGGATCCGCCAAGAGGAAAGCATTGCGTACTGTCCGAACGAGCATCGAAATTAAATCCCTGCAGACTGATCTTGTTCTGTCGCTATATCGGTTAGTCCTTCGCCCCGTCTGGAAAATGGCCGGTCCGTAAATAGAACCGCTTTTCATCCTTGCTTCGCCCTCGGAACCTCGCCATGAGACGATCATCCTCTCGCCACAGAGTCACGAGGGCCTTCCTACTCAGTCCGTCAAACTTGCTGTGCCGCGGTTTTGTGACTTGTCCCTCTACGTAGCCATGCTCTACAAAAAACTTGAGCTGCTCGATCGTAAGGCATTCAAGGAATCTTTGGAGCGCAATCCAGTTGCGAAATGGCACTTCCCTTTCCAATCGTCCGAGTTTGGCTTTAGATACCGGCAATTTGCCAAGCCTCCTGGTGTTCGCGTTCGAGCGATTCTAGTCGTGCCTGAATGTCGGCGACCTCAATTGCGCGCAGGAAACCCGTCCCCAAGTAGCTGATCGAATTGACCAGTTTGGGGTCCAGTTTACCGGCTCTGATTTCAATGATTGACTGCGCCAGCAGATCCCGCAGGTCGGCAGCAGTTCTTGGCGCAGGGAATTCCTGCAAGGCATCGGGACTGTAAACGGCACGTCGGCGGCCGCCCTTACTGCCAAGCTCCGCCGCCTTGCCTGGTTCCGCGTGCAGAGCACAGTACTTCTGCCCGGATCGGGCACGGGCTCGGCATTCGTCCCCGTCCCGTTTCTTCTTCTGACATTGCATCGCTAGACCTCGCTATTTCTGCGGCCCAACACCGCTAAGCGGCGGGGGTGGGTCCATGAACAGTCGTCTCAGTTCCCTCGGATCGGGCACGGCTCATTTATCGCCTCCGCTTTCGATTCAGGCATGTGACTCGGCCTGTTCGGTTGAGTTTCGCCGGCCTTGCTTTTCTGTTTCTTCGTGCTCATACCTAACTGACCTCCGTTTGGCTGGAAATTTGTGACAGCAGTGGCCCTTCGATCTCCGCTCGTTGAGGCGAGCGGCATATCGTGCATAACTGAGACATCAATTTGCTTTAGGAGGTCAGGACAGGTCTGGGATGGGATGATCGTCTGCGATGGGGCCGCACCCCGCCATTATCTAGCCAGCGGCCCACCGATCCGAGCGTACCAAAAGCGTACCAAATACCGGCAAATATACCGGTATCTCCCGTTATTAACCCTATCTAACCTCTTTAGAGTCAACAGCCGGTGGGTGGATGGCTATCGTGTCAAGGTAGCGCTCTAACCAACTGAGCTACGCGCCTATCTTTAGCCGTTTCAATAGTTTACCAAGCTCTTGCTGACGGCCGAAAACGGATCACACCTGCAAAACGTCGCCTGTAAAAGTCAGTTTACCGCGTTCGAGCCGTTTCGCAAAATCGCCTTCAGCATCGATTTCTACGCTTCCACCATCGACGCATTCACGCTCTGCGCATACAGCCCGAGGGTGGTGGACACGTTGGCGTGGCGCAGCAGACCTTGGATCGTCTTCGTGTCCTGCTCCTTATCTAGAAGGAAAGTTGCCAGACTGTGCCGCGGATTATGAAACCCAAACCTCTGTCGCGGCTTCAGCACAACCCCTGCCGCGATAGCAGCCGGCCGAGGTAATCTGCTGCCAGAATGCTGGCTGTGCGAGGCCCGATTTTATTTTGGCGAAGGACAGGTCAGTTGCTTGCAGACGTGGAGGTGCTTGTTCCTTCTCGACGAACCACAGACCATTTTCCACCAGCCCTCTTGAAATGAAAAATGATTGTATGGTGCACCGGGGTTGTTTGGGGCTGTCCCTTGATAAAGTAGGTTATCGTCTCTTTGCACGTCCATTCCGCCATGTCGCCAGAAATTGCAGGCGAACCCTCGCAGTCATCGTTCAACCGGATCGAGGTCAATCCTACGAAAGTCGTTTTGATTGCGTCAGCCTGTGTCTGGGTTAGAGACGGCCATTCTCGCTGCAGAGCACTGATATCCACGGAATCGTAGGCGCCCTTAAATCTAGCCATGGTTTCTTTAATGCTTTGCACATCCGCGGGGTTGGGCGCGACCGCGATAGAAACTTTGGCATTCGTACTTCCGCCGCTTCCTTTTGCTGTCAACACGTAAGTAGTTGTCCTTGCAGGAGAAACATCCTGCGTACCGCTGGCCGAAACCGTACCTATCCCGGGATCGATTCGAACCTCTGTGGCATTTTGGGTTGTCCACTTGAGGCTGGCTGTCTGCCCCGGAGTAATTTTCGGTTGACTGGTAGCGAATGACGCAATAATCGGAGCGGATGGCTTGAGGTCGACGACGAGGTACGTCTTCCCAGTTGCCTTCACCGGTACGCTAGAAGAGTACGTTTCGTATCCACTTAAACTAGCCTGCACCAAGTGTTCGCCAGGATCGACTTTGACCGGAAAAACTCCATTCCTATCGGTGATGCCTGAACCCTTTCCGTCAATCTGAACT
>JBEKTC010000369.1:0-4293 GCA_049516475.1 Candidatus Korobacteraceae bacterium
CTTCCAGCGCGGGATTTACGGTTTTGCAGATCATGGCCGCCGCTGGGGGACCGACCTATCTGGCCTCGGAGGACAAGACGACAATGATGCGCAGAGGCCCCAATGGGGTGCAAAACATGACCATACCATTGGGAAAGATGCTGCGCGGGAAGCAAGGCGATATGCCGGTGCAGCCCGACGACATCCTCTACGTTCCCATGAGCGGGGCGAAGGCCGTCTTCAACCTGGGAGCAGTCGTCACGCTTGCTAGCCAAGCCGCGATATACCGAATACCTTGAGCACGCCCGGACCGGTTTTCCACGAGATACCGCAAGTTACAAACTGAGATCATTCCTCGCAGGAATGTTGCCCTCAGGGATTGATCGTGTGCTTTCGGCGTGTGGTAGTGCCGTACAGATTGCCTTTGTCTTAGGACAGAAGCGTACTCTCGGGCTCGCCCGCGCTGCCTTCCTCTGTCGGGGTCGTTTTCCCGCTCCGAACCTCTGGCATCAGTTCCTCAACGGCGTGCACCATCTCGGGCACAAGCCGCTTGCTGGAAAACTGTTCTGCGATTGTCTCCGACGATATGCAACTGTGCTGTGCGCACGCAGCCGTTATGCTGTCCACAACCTCATCCACGTCTCCGTGCCGGTGCGCATGCCCCAGCCGGGGGTACTCAGCAAGGATGTCGGCGACGTGACCTTCCCGCGGGCCTACGTAGAGAAACGGTGTGCCCACAGTCAGAATGTTGTAGATCTTGCAGGGATGTACGATGCCGACGAACGGATCTCCCATGACCACGACGTGCAAATCCGCGGCGGACAGCGATGCCGCTAGTTTGTTAATTGGCTGATATGGGATGCAGACGATGTTGCGTATCCGGTGCAGACCAACGTCGCGAAGTATTTCTCGGAACACGCTGCCACCACCGACCAGGCAAAAAACGATTTCCTCCCGATTAGCCAGTCGCTCCGCTGCTTGCAGCAAGGTGTCAAGCGGGTGACAAGGGCTGTGGTTGCCGGAATACATCACCACAAACTTCTGGGTCAGGCCGTAGCGCGCCCGAAATTCCTCTCGTCCAGCAGGATCAAATCGTACGTATTCGTCATGCGCCCAAGGCGGGATCACGCTAATTTTCGCTTCGTCAATACCCTTCGCCTGAATCCGTTGTTTCATGAAGCGATCCAGCGCAATGATTCGGTCCGCTTTCCGCAAACTGTAGAGCGAGAGGCGTGAGAAAAGCCGAGCAGTCCTGGATTCTTCGCGCAACCAGCCAGCGGCAATCGCCTGGTCCGGATTCAGGTCCATGGACCAAGAGACCAGGCGCTTTGCCTTGAGAGGTACAGCCAGAGCTGCAACGAATGAAAGCAGCGGCGGGGACGTCAGGGTGACGATGGCGTCAAACCGAGGCAAGAACAGAAGGCGAAATGTGCAAGCGGCAACGAAAGTTGCGAAATCGGCCGCCCTGCGCCACCTTGCGCCCTTGCCAAGCGCCGTAGAGCCCACGCGCTCGATTCTGATCCCTTTCCAGATTTGCCGACGGGGAAAAACCGAAGAAGCCTCATCATAAGCCCGACGGCTGCAAATCACGGTAACTTCGTGTCCGGCATCGGACAGAGCGCAGGCGAAGTCGGCCGCATGCTGCGCCGACGAAACGACGTCTGGATAAAACGCCTGGTTCAGAATCAGTAGTTTCATCGCCGTTCTTGAAAGCTAACTTCCTTGCAGCTTCAGAAGAACCATTTCGATTGCGATTCCTTGCGGACCCACGAGGCATGGAACAGCAGACTTCACGTCGCAGCCAGTCGTTCGGGAATACAACACCTTGAACTTCTTAACCAGCTTCTAATGCTCTACCAAATAATTGCCAATAAACAGCGCGTCCATCCGCGTTCGCCGAAAACAGTCGACCGCCTCTTGCGGGTTACAGACAATAGGCTCGTCCTCGTTGAACGAGGTGTTCAACAAGACCGGCACACCGGTTATCTTTTCAAAGTCTGAAATCAGCCGGTGATAAAGAGGATTGGCAGTACGCGAAACCGTCTGCAAACGCCCGGAACCATCCACATGCGTAACTGCAGGAATCACGTCGCGCTTTTCAGCCTTCACCTGATAGACCATTAACATGGCCGGCGAAGGATGTGTCTGCTCGAAATACTCGCCAACTCGTTCCTCAAGAATGGAGGGAGCAAACGGCCGAAAGGGTTCGCGCTTCTTGATGCGCGCGTTCAAGATGTCTTTCATGTCACCACGTCTTGGGTCTACAACGATGCTGCGGTTACCAAGCGCTCTTGGACCGAACTCCATTCGTCCCTGGAACCATCCCACAATCTTGCCGTCCGCGATGGATTGTGCCGCCGTCTGCGTAAGCTCGCCATCGTTCAGTTCACGCCCGGACAGGGCATTCCCGGCCAGCGCCAAAGCGATCTCCGGGTTGGAGAATTCTGGTCCTGTATAAGGATGTTCCATGATATAGGAACGCGGCTGCTGAAGCATGAAGTTGTGAATGTAATAACACACTCCAAGAGCGGTGCCCGCGTCTCCCGCCGCCGGCTGGATGTAGATCTCTTTGAACGGCGTGTCCAGGAGAATCTTTCCGTTCATTACCGAGTTGTACGCGACGCCACCGGCCAGGCACAAACGGTCGAGCTTCGTATGAGTATGCAGCCGTCGCAGGATCTCGAAGCTGACCTCCTCCAGGCGAGCTTGCAGCGAAGCAGCAATGTCCTCATGCCGCGATGTGAGCGGTTCGCCTTTCGACCGAGCGGGGCCGAAGGTGTCGACGAACTTGTCGGAAAAAATCTGGCCTATCGTGGGAGAACCGTTGTCCCACGTCATATCGACGCCTTCCGAATCGTGCCGGAAAAAACCGAGGTTTAGCTTGAAACCGCTGTCATCGCTCCTGATGATTTCTCTAAATTGCCGCAGGTAACGAGGTTTTCCGTATGGCGCGAGTCCCATGACCTTACCTTCGTCACCGTACTGCGGAAATCCCAGGTACTGGCTGGTGGCGGTATAGACAATTCCGGCGGAGTGGGGGTACCCCACCTGGCCCAGCACCTCTATACGATTTCCTTGGCCTTTACCCCACATGGTGCTGATGAAATCGCCAAAACCGTCAATCGACAGGAGCGCTGCGCGCTCAAACGGCGACACGAAGAAACAACTGGCCATGTGCGCTTTGTGGTGCTCGACATTGTGAAACTGGGCGCACAATTCGGCAGAGGCTCCGAGTGCGTCGGCAAGCTCTTTTCGCAGGTCCCTGACCTTGGCAGCGTTCGCGAGTCGCTCCACGATTTGGCCTGAAAGTTTCTTCAACCGCTTGAGCGAGAAAAGAATTTTCTTGTGCAAGTGAGCAGACGGGTCACGCGAAATCCCTATGTGATCGATTTTCTCAAGCGGAATCCCGGCCACTTCCAGGCAGTAGCGCACCGATTCCACGGGAAAGCCGGCGCAATGCTTCTTTCGATTGAAGCGTTCTTCTTCCACCGCAGCGAGAAGTTCGCCGTCTCTGGTGATAGCCGCGGCGGCGTCGCCGTGATACGCATTAATTCCCAAGATGTACAAATAACCTGCTCTTGACTAAGAATCTGCTGGCCGCATCGGCTGCGAAATCTTGGCGTGCGGCCGGGCACAATTAGGCCGCTCCGATCGGCTGCCTGTGGCGGAGGGGGCAAACGTGGGTTCCATCCGCGGCGCATCAGTATATGACGTAGGGGCTCGCGGGACAAGGACGTTGTGCTGGCTTACGCGCTCGCCGATTCAACATACAAATCCAACATGCGTTTGCCATGCGATACCTCGTTCGCTGTCGATCCCCTCAAAGAACCCGATCAGCATCACTCGGAAGTACATCCCCGGTGCAAGCTACGGGCGGCCCAGCTTCTCGTTTAAAACTTGCGGCAGCGCGTCCCGCGGAACTCGTCGAACCCTGCTTGTTCCAGCAGTTCGTTCAATCGTCGATAGATAAGGATGCCCCGGAGGTTCCGCCAGATCGCGGCGATGCCAAAAGCTCCTGATGCTGCGTGTCCGAGCCAGCGCTTGCCAGTTGCCAAGCAGCTGGGAGAGACAGCCTTTGATGTTCCGGTGCATCCCACGCTGTCGGACGATGACATGCACGACACCGCCGACGCCATGGCTAGGGTCTTGGCTGTAGCTGCAGAGACCGCCAGCGGGATTTAGAAAGGCCCAGCACGATGGGCGTCGGAGAAGGGTTTGTGCGTCGATCCCGCCAGCTTCTATCTCAGTCAGCCGCCTTGTGGCGGCGAAAAAGGTACAGTGCCGGCCCGCAATGCGCTCACTGACCGTTTCTTA
>JBEKTC010000370.1:0-4282 GCA_049516475.1 Candidatus Korobacteraceae bacterium
CGAAAGTGTGGCTCTCCATGGGTCGCAAACAGTTCGTGGATACGCAGCTTCGAGCGGCCCTCGATTTCGCAGTCGAGATCGAAAAAGCGCCAGCCGAGAATCGACGCGAGCACGCGACCGACGGTACTCTTGCCGGCGGCCATGAAGCCGGTAAGGGCGACGAGGGACGGCGGGGAGCCGGGCTGGGCGGATTGCGACGTTGTGTGCCTCGAAGAAGCCAAAATAGGGGCGCTCACATTGGATGCGAGCCGACTCCGCATTCTAGAATCATACAATCGTCGTGCAAACACACCGCTTCTGTGGGAAGGACCTTGATGGCGATGCACGCTGCTGCGAATTCCGCTAATGCGCAACTGCCGCTGTACGTCGGCACCTCGGGCTGGGCCTATACCATCTGGAAGCCCGACTTCTATCCCAAGGAAGTTGCTTCCAAGAATTTTCTGAAGTACTACGCGACCCAACTCACCGCGGTCGAGGTGAACTACACCTTCCGCAGAAGCCTGTCGGAAAAAGCCGCGACCGGATGGATGGCCGACGTTGGTCCGAATTTCCGATTTGCGCTGAAGGCGAACCAATACATCACCCACATTCGCCGCCTGCAGAACGTGGAAGAAGCTATGCAGCGATTCTTACCCACGCTGCAACCGCTGGCGTCGCAATTGGGGCCGGTATTGTTCCAGTTGCCACCAACCGCCAAAGCCGACGTTGCCGTTTTGCGTGACTTTCTGGCGCTGCTGCCGCGAAACTTCAAAGCGGCGTTCGAGTTTCGCCACGAATCGTGGTTCACCGACCAGATCTATCAGACGCTGCACGACCACAATGCGACCTTGTGCGTCGCCGAAACGGAGAAGCTCAACACGCCTGAAATCCGCACTGCCAGCTACATCTATTTCCGCTTTCGCCAGCCCAGCTATTCGGCGGACGAGTTGAAGAAGCTCGAGGAGCGCATAGAGAAGTGTGTTGCCGATGGACTGGAGACCTATGCGTTCTTCAAGCATGAAGAGGATCCGCGCTCGCCGCACAATGCGGTGGAGATGCTGAATTCGGTGCGAAGTAACGTGGGCGCGGAAGGGTCGGGTAGATAGGGGTCCTTCGACTCCGGATCGCAAAAGAAGCGATCCTGCGCTCAGGATGACACAATCGGGATGGGACGCACCTTTCTCGCTATTCTCACGCCCCTGTTCTGACCCCATACTTATCTCGTGCAGAGTGCCGATCCCAGCCTGCGGCTGCTGATCTCGTTCCTAGACTACCTCAAGGTCGAGAAGGGACTCGCTCCGCTGAGCGTCGCGGCGTATCGCAGTGACCTGGAGCAGTACTCCGAGTTTCTGCTGAAGCGCAAGCGCGGGCTGCGCGAGGCGCGGCGGCAGGATGTGCGCGACTTCCTCAACGCGCTGCTGTCGAATGGAGTTGATGGGCGCAGCGTGGCGCGTAAACTTTCGGCGCTGCGGCATTTCTACAAGTACCTGTTGCTCGACCGATATATCGCCGCCGATCCAACGCTGAATATCGATACGCCGCGGCAGTGGAAGGTGTTGCCCAAGTCGCTGGCGGTGGACGAGGTCGAGAGCGTGTTGCAAGGTCCGCCTCATGCGAAGGACGATCACCAGGCGCAGGCGCTTGCCGGACGCAATCGCGCCATGCTGGAAGTGTTCTACGCGGGTGCGTTGCGCGTCTCTGAGGTGGTCAACTTGAAGCTGGAAGACCTGAAGCTTGAGTTGGGCTACGTGCTGGTGCGGGGCAAGGGAGACAAGGAACGCATCGTGCCGCTTGGCCGGGCTGCGCAGGAAGTCGTTCAGCAATATTTGCGTGACGCCCGTCCGGTATTGGCGGCAGGGAAGTCGTCGCCGGTTCTCTTCATTGCTCGTGGCGCGCGCGGCATCACGCGCCAGCGCGTCTGGCAGATGGTGAATGACGCGTCGGCGCAGTCCCGTCATGCGAGTCCGCACATGCTGCGCCACAGTTGCGCCACGCACATGGTGGAGAACGGTGCCGATCTGCGCACTGTGCAGACCATCCTCGGCCACGCCGACATTTCGACGACGCAGATCTACACGCACTTGGCACTCGACCGCTTGAATCGCGTGTACAAGGAACATCATCCGCGCGGGAAAGGCAGAGCGACCGTGGGCAGTGATTCTGTGCCGCCGGCTAAAGCCGGCTGTGAGTAGAAGGCTGGTTTTCACGGCGCACCTAAAGGTGCGCCCCTTCACCCCGCCGGCTAAAGCCGGCTCGAGAAGGTTTGGGTTGTCCGGCAACGCGGACCTGAAGGTCCGCACTACCCGATCAAAACCATGACCAAACGCGGCGCAACCATCGTCGAGAAGGCAATCGCGAAATTCATTCGTGCTTTGCAGGAGCGCAACGCTTCCGCGCACACCATCAAGGCCTATCGCACCGATCTGGCGCAGTTCGCCGACTACATTGGCCCGCAGAACTGGCGCCACATCGACCATGTTCTCATCCGCGGTTACCTCGCAAGCCTCTACGAACGCGGACTGAGCAAGACTTCGGTCGCGCGCGCGCTGGCGGCGTTGCGGTCGCTCTACAGATGGATGGCGCAGGAGGGTGAAGTTGAGCAGAATCCCGCGGCGCTGGTCGCCACACCAAAGCTGCCAAAGAAGTTGCCGCGTGTCCCCACAATCGAAGAGGTAAACACGGTACTCGATTCCGAGATGCCGGAGTGTTCGGCGTTCAGCGAGCGTGATCAGGTGATCCTGGAGTTGCTCTACGGCTGCGGTATCCGCAACTCGGAGCTGATCGGCATCAACCTCGACGACATTCGCTGGTCGAACGAAGTAGTGCTGGTGCGCGGCAAGGGCCGCAAAGAACGCTACGTGCCGTTCGGCGACTCGGCGAAGGCCGCGGTGCAGGCTTATCTGCCGGCTCGCCAGCGTGTGCTCGGCGAAACCAAACGCACCTCCGAGCGCGCGTTGCTCATCAACCTGCGCGGCGCGCGGCTTACAACGCGAAGCGTAGGCCGAATCGTCAAGCAGATTGCGGTCGCGCGCGGACTTTCTCCCGACGTTCATCCTCATACGCTGCGTCACGCCTTTGGCACGCACATGCTGGAGGAAGGCGCTGACTTGCGCGCCATTCAGGAGATGCTCGGCCACGAGCGCCTTTCGACCACGCAACGCTATACCCAGCTCACGGTGAAGCACGTGATGGAGGTGTACGACAAAACCCATCCTCATGCGAAGAAAGCAGCGACTAGCAGCTAGCAATTAGCAACTAGCAAACGATGCTGATCAGATCGGCTAATCCGCGCATTGTTCCTTTCCTTTGCTCCGCGTCCGTGCGACAGTTTGAGGACGGTCGGGCAAAACGCAGCGAGTGACATACGCCATCAACGTCGCGATTTTGCTAGTTGCTAGTTGCTGCTTCTTCCAGTTCCCACAACCCAATCCCGCCTGATACACTTGGCTGCTCCAAATTCCTCCCATGAGTGACGCGGTTTCCCCTACAGGTTCTCCGAAGATTCGGCTTGTGCTGCTTTGGCACATGCACCAGCCGTTTTACAAAGACATGGTCACGGGCGAGTATCGCCTGCCCTGGGTTCGTCTGCACGCGCTGAAGGATTACTTCGGGATGGTCAAGCTGCTCGACGAGTTTCCCGAGGTCCACCAGAACTTCAATCTGGTGCCTTCGCTCGTCGCCCAGATTCAGGACTATGTTTCCGGCAAGGCGCACGATCCGTTCTTCGATCTCGTTTCCAAGCCTGCCAAAGAGCTGACCGCTGCCGATCGCCGCTTCGCGTTGCAGTATCTCTTCCAGGCAAATCCGGTCAACATGATTGGCCGTTATCCGCGATATCGCGAGCTGTGGGAGAAATACCGCTCGACCAGCGCGCGGCCCGAGGGTCCCGAATCCTACTTTGTCGCGCGCGATTACGCCGACCTGCAAGTGCTGTCGCAGCTCGCCTGGTTTGACGAGTTCTTCCTGACCGAACCGGACATTGCCGCCCTGGTGCAGAAGGGCGAAGATTTCACGCGCGAGGACCAGCAGTTCGTCGCCGCCAAGGAGGGCGAGATTCTCGCCAAGGTTCTGCCGGCTTACGCTGAAGCCGTGCAGCGCGGCGGCATCGAGCTTTCGGCGACGCCATTCTACCATCCCATTCTGCCGCTGCTGTGCGATACCAACGTGGGCGCAGAGTCGTCGCCGGGTTTGCCGCTGCCGACGCGGCGCTTCCGCCATCCTGACGACGCCTCGCTCCAGATCAAGCGCGCGCTGGACTCGCACCAGACGCTCTTCGGAGTGCGCCCAAAAGGCTTGTGGCCTT
>JBEKTC010000371.1:0-4282 GCA_049516475.1 Candidatus Korobacteraceae bacterium
GCGGTGGCAACGCGATCTTCCGAAGCGTGCTGAATGCCGCGGGCCAGAATCGTGGCTCCGTGCGGGTCACCCTGGAGCGGCAGGACCGTGAGGTAAACCACATTCGCCAGCACGTAGAGCAAAGTGACCGTGGCCGTGCCGATTGCCAGGGCCAGCGGCAGATTGCGCTTCGGATTCTGGACCTCGGCGGCGGTAAAAGTAATGTTGTTCCACGCGTCGGAGGCAAACAGCGAACCTGTCTGTGCGACGGCGAGAATGGTCAGCATGCCGACCAGGACGACGGGACCGCCGACGCCAACTTGAACCGGATGCAGTGAGTGCCAGCCGGCATTGCGCCAGAAGTTCGCACCAAAGTTGGCGGCGATGGCCTGAGCGTTGCGTCCGACGAAAAGCCCGAGCAGCACCAGCCCAAGTAAAGCTGCGGTTTTGGCAATGGTGAAGACATTCTGCACAGCCGCGCCCAGGCGCACGCCGAAGATGTTCAACACCGAGAGGAAAATCACGATCACGATCGCGGCCAGGTTTTGGGTATTCAGGCCAACATCCATGTTGCCCAAGACCATGGGGCCGATTGGGATCGGCGGCACGTGCCAGTGGTAAATCAGCCAGTGGCTGGACGAGACCGAATGAAAAAAGACGCCAAGAAATTTGCCGAAGGCGATGCCGACAGCTGCAATGGTTCCGGCCTGAACAACCAGGAACAACGTCCAACCGTACAGAAAGCCCCACAGCGGGCCGAATGCCTCGCGCAGGTAGACGTACTGGCCGCCGGCGTGCGGCATCATCGCCGCCAGTTCGCCATAGGCCAGGGCGCCGGTGATCGTGAGAAATCCGGTAAGCAACCAGGCGCCGATCAGCAGCGCGGGCGAATCGACCAGGCGCGCAATGTCGGCCGAGACGATGAAGATGCCGGAGCCAATCATGGAGCCCATCACCAGCGTGGTCGCGCTGATCGGGCCCAGGCCCTTTACGAATCCGGTGTCGCCTGAAGCGGCGGAAATAATTCTTGTTTCAGTAGCCAATGAACCTCGAAGAGGCGCACTTTAGGTGCGCCATGATGACCCCTCTTCATTAGTCATCCCGACCGAGGACTTTAGTCCGAGCGGAGGGATCCGCGGTTCGAGATGGGCGAAGAATTCTCGTCAGCTTACACCAACAGCCGCAGGAATTCCTCCGCAACTTTCGCCGGCGAACTCAGCAGGTCGGCAATCACCGCGACCGAATCCGCTCCGGCATCAATCACGGAACGCGCATTGGCGCGCGTGATCCCGCCAATGGCAACCAGCGGTTTTCTGGTGACAGCGCGTGCTGCTCGAATTCCATCCAGACCGACTACGGGATCCGGATTTCGCTTCGACGAGGTCGCGAACACCGGGCCGTAAGCGATGTAGTCAGCAGGACCGGCATCGGCCTGCTGCAACTGCTCCAAACTGTGAGTCGAGACTCCGACAATCCGCTGGGGGCCGATCACGGTGCGAACGCCCTCAGGTGAAAGATCCTCCTGGCCAACGTGCACGCCCTGCAACTCAGCCGCGATGCAAATATCCGCGCGGTCATTCATGATCAGGATGACGTTGTCAGGCAGAGCGCGGCGGATTTCACGAGTATGGTCCAGCATCTCGCGCGTCGTGCCAACCTTGTTGCGATACTGAATGAGGGTCGCGCCGCCGGATGCGAGATCGCGCGCGTAGTCAACAATTGCCGCGGTAGTCCGCAGCGGCATCGCGAAACACGAGACATCGACGATGGCGTAGAGCCTGGGTAGATTCATTTTCGGAAAGAACATTTTCACCACAGAGACACAGAGACACAGAGACAACAAATTAAAAACAAATTTATGACCTAAAACCTCTGTGTCTCTGTGTCTCTGTGGTGAAAAGAGACTTCACTTCGTCGCCCCCTTCGATTGGTCGAGGAACCTCTCCATGAATTTCGTATCAAAGTTGCCGGCGCGGAAGTCCGGGTCGCGCATGATGCGTTGGTGCAACGGAATGCTGGTATAAATACCCTCCACGACGAACATTTCTAAAGCCCGCGACATGCGCGAAATGGCTTCATCGCGGTCGCGCCCGCGTGCGCACAGCTTGGCAATCAGAGAGTCGTAATAGGGCGGGATGACGCCCTCGGCATACGCCGCGGTATCCACGCGAATGCCCGTGCCGCCCGGAATGTTGAACACCGTAATCTTGCCCGCCGACGGCGTGAAGCGTTCAGGATGCTCGGCGTTGATGCGGCACTCGATGGCGTGCCCACGGGATACTACCGGCTGGGTGATGATACTGCTGAGCTTCTCGCCGGCGGCGATCAGAATCTGCGATTTCACCAGGTCGACATCCGTGACCATCTCCGTCACCGGATGTTCCACCTGGATGCGCGTGTTCATCTCGATGAAGTGCAGGCTGCCGTCCTCGTCCATGAGGAACTCGATTGTGCCGGCGTTCATGTAGCCAATGTTGCCGAGGGTCTTCACCAGGATGCCGCCGATGCGTTCGCGCAACTCGGGCGTCACCTTCACCGAAGGCGATTCCTCCAGCAGTTTCTGATGGCGGCGCTGGATGCTGCATTCGCGCTCCCCCAGGCTCATCACGTTACCATGCTCGTCGGCCAGTACCTGAAACTCGATGTGGCGCGGCCGCTCGATGAACTTCTCCATGTAGAGATCGCCGTTGCCGAAGGCCGCCGCCGCCTCGGACTGCGCCGCGTGGAACAGGTTGGGCAACTCCTGTTCGTCGCGAATGACTCTCATGCCGCGGCCGCCGCCGCCGGCAGAAGCTTTGACGATCACGGGGAAACCAACGCTGCGCGCCCACTCCAGCGCTTCGTCGGCCGAAGCGATAATCCCATCCGAGCCCGGCAGGATGGGAACGCCTTCGCGCTTCATGGTGGCACGGGCTTTTTCCTTCTCGCCCATCAGGCGCGTCACCTCGGGCGGAGGGCCGATGAACTTGATGCCGCAAGCCTGCGCAACTTCGGCAAAGTTGGCGTTTTCGCTCAGCAGACCATAGCCGGGATGGACCGCGTCCACGTTGGCGATTTCAGCAGCGCTGATGACGGCGGGAATGTTGAGATAGCTCTCGTTCAGGCGCGGCGGACCGATACAGATAGCTTCGTCGGCGAAGCGAACATGCAGCGAGTTGCGGTCGGCCTCGCTGTAGATGGCGACCGCCTTGATGCCGAGCTCTTTGCAGGCGCAGATGACGCGCAGAGCAATCTCGCCGCGGTTCGCAATTAGGATTTTCTTGAACATAGGTTTCGATTCACCACGGAAGCACGGAAGGGAATTTGTTCCAAGGGTTATCGCCTAGAATATGCAACCTGCAATCCGTTTCATCATGGAGTGCCCGCCAGGCAATCCATCTCAAGAAATTCCGTGCGTTCCGTGCTTCCGTGGTGAACACACAAGTGAGGGCATCTACTGCCGGCGAACGCCGAACAGCGGCATTCCGTATTCGACTGGGCTTCCATTGGCGACGAGCATCTTGGCGATTACGCCCGAAACCTCGGCCTCGATCTCGTTCATCAGCTTCATGGCCTCGATGATGCAGAGCACCTGGCCTTCCTTGACCGTATCGCCAACTTTGATGAAGGGCGGCGTGCCAGGCGAAGGAGCTTCATAGTAGGTGCCGACGATGGGCGATTTCACGATGTACAAGTCGGCATCCGAAGACGTTTCCGCGCTTGGACCGGGGGAAGCGGGCGTGGCGGGTTGCGCACCGGCCTCTGGCGCCGGAGCGCCGGTGGCAGCAGCCGGCGGCGTCACTGCAATCGGAAGTGGCTGCGCCGCAGCGACGACAGGGGCAACCTGGACGACCGGAGCGGTCGGGCCTCCACGCTTGACATGCACCTTTATGTCGCCGCGTTGGAGCTCGAACTCGGTGATGTCCTTCTCCACCAGAAGCTCGATGAGCTCTTTAATTTCTTTCTGATTCATTGAAATGTGCCACCACCTGCTGATCGGTCAGGATAGCAGGCAGTTACCTGAAAACCGATTTTCGAACGAGAGCCTGGCCTGCCTCACGATCCAGATCTGCGCGCAAGGCAATCAGTCATTATGAACGCTAGGGCGGAATTTGGGAAGACGCAGATGCCCGCGCAATACAAGATGAGCCAGAAAGCAAAAGGGGAAGATCGGTTTTTGACGATGCTGTTTCAATTGAGGTGGGGTTAACTTTGGGGTAAAGTGAAGGGCACCTTCGGGTTCGACTAAGCCCAAGTCTGCCTGTGTCCAGGAACTCCGCCAATCTCGACGTGTTGCGCGCCATCGCCGTGCTCATGGTGTTTT
>JBEKTC010000372.1:0-4270 GCA_049516475.1 Candidatus Korobacteraceae bacterium
GAACGCGGATGGCACATCGCCGCCAGTGGAAACCGTATTGGCGGCTGCTAATCCCTACGGCGGAGCCTGGACTGATTACACAACTCCAGTTCAATTTGAGTGGGCGGCAGGCGACAATGGCAACCAGCCCTCCATCACTCCTGTACTTTCGAATGCGAACGTCTTTGGCACGACTGTTCTGGTTTCATTCAACATTTTTAAGCCGAATACCACTGCGACGATCTATTATGGGACGGCCACTCCCAGCACCTGCGATATCAACAACCCGCAACCGCCGAACTGCATGCAACCGTACCCTAACTTCGGCTTCTTGCAAATGCTGGCAGCCAACTATGACTACCAGTCTGACCCAGTCGTGGGAGTCCAGAACCAGACAGCCTTAATAGAGGGAATACCCAACATCTACGATGTAGCCGTAACCATTGCCGGGCTAACGCCGCACACCACTTACCACTGGCGGCCTTTGACGGCTGATTCCTTGGGAAATATGGCAGCCTACAACGACCAAACCTTCACCACGCCAGCCCAGGATCAGATCTTAACCCCGTCAGCCGTGGAGCAAGGGTCCACCAGGCCAGCTAGAGATCAAGTCTTCACCAGACCAGCCGGGGACTGGCCGTGTGTGGATCTGTCGGGTCTCGAGGCAGGTCAACCTGTTGTGGATTCAAGATTCATAACGCCGATGCCGGCGGAGTTACTATCGTCATTGACTGCAAATTGCGCGCGACGTTAGCTTTCTTGTGAGTCGCGGCAAACTGTCCTGTCGCAAACCGTGCATGGGGCAACCGCGAGTATCCTGTGCATACCGAAAACTTCGTCCGGACTCCTTGTGCGTTTTGCTACCGCGGATAACTCATAACTGAAATTGGCCCCATCTGAATCTGCAAAGTCCAACCGCCGAACACTCGGATGTAGTTTGCGGCATCCACAGGCCTATCTGATCTCCTCTGGGCTCTTTTTGCCGATCACGCCCAAGGCTAGCGGAATCGTAGTAAGGCCTCCGACCAGGGCGAGGGCCCATCCGGCGGCTTTGCGTTGATCATTGTTTAGCCGACTGGAAAGCAAGAGGCCGATTCCGGCGCCGAAGGCGACCCGGGTTCCGGCGATGAGTATGATCTCCGCGATGGTGAGTTTCCGTTCTATCATTTTTCCATTCCAATCTCGTTCTCCGCACCGTACTCGGCGGAGAGTCAGTCTCTTGGGAAGAGAAGTTAGGGCGAGACCCGAACCGCTGACCGTACCTTGCCGCCGGGTTTCGGAAGACGCCCCTGCGTCACCTCTTGCCTCTGGATCGCCATCTGCCGCCTACGCTGGGGGCTTCACGATTGGCATTAGTACGTCACAGCACGACACTGATTTCGACGCGAACACCGGGATAAAACGGGTTAAACAGGTAATACCCGCTACCGATGGAGTCGATATAAACGTAATCGGTGTAATGCCAGCCCACCGGCCACGGATGAACAAATCCGAACTAATAGCTGACGTACTGGAAGCGGGAGTACCCGCCACGATAAACCGCCGCAGATGTCAACATCGCCGCTGCCTATGCTAACCGAGCTTCCTAACCGAGATTGGGTAGGCGTTATGATGAATCGACTCGTTAGCAAACCTTTCCGCAATGCCGCGTCATAAGCGACGCTGTCAGCTTGTCCTCAACTGTCAGTCCGGCTGTTGTCCCTCTACCAGCTTGAGTCCATCGGGTTGCTCTGGCGTAATACCGCAGGTGGCCACCTCGACCCCGAGCCTGCATTAGAGACACCACCGATTCGTTAGCTTCTGTGACGGCTCCCTTCGGATAATCGACAACATGAGCCTGCACCGACTGCCCCCGGTCCGCCGGGATACTAAGCTTTTCAACCCGCGTTTCACGATCTGTCGGCTTCGCTTCCGCTTTGCGTTCAGACCCATGTTGTTTAACCGCCCGGTCGTATTCGGGCCCGAAACGGTTGCGTGGTTCCGCTCCAGTGTTCTTGCGTTTTCGCATGTACAGGGCAACGGCAACGACAGTTACCAGAACCACCGCGACTGCGAGAGCAATCAGTTTGGGATCTATCAGATTGATATTCATTGATAGCGCCTTATGCCTTAAGTTTCTGCTGGAGCGTTAAAGTCCGGTTTCGGGGTTTCCTTGCCGGAAGTAGATTTTGTCTGCCGGTTAGTATCCAAGAATCAGATTGCCAAAGCTGTTCAAAATTGCTCATCATAGACTAGTCTGAATTGACCGTTGTCGCCCTTCGACGCCTGACATAATGGTTTTATGCCACATAAGAAAAATAAGAAGAAAGAATCCGGAGAAGTAATTCTCCGCGACGTCGAGAGGGAAATGGCAAAGCCTTGCATTGCGGAGTCGGCCAGAGGAGCTGCCACCGTTGGCCGGGGGCGGGGAGTCCCAGGAAGCGAGCAGAGTAGGCATAAATCTTCTGCGGATTGAGATGTCTGTCGCTGTGTGACGGTTGGCTCAAGCGATCCTGATCGTGGGCAGCTACGGCGGGCGCAGACCGATGGTCCAGTTCTTTTGCTGCGTGAGCAATTCGGTTTCTAACCATTACACTTAAGGGTTCGAATTACTTGACCATAAACCCGCGACGTAGCCCTGCCGCGCCTCCCCCGCGGGCCACTTGAAATAGCCTGCATGCTAATTCACGCTAGAATGGCACTAAGAAGGCAATCAGCTCTGAATTACCGCCTGCCTGGAGGTCGATAACGGCTCTTCCAAACAAGAATGGACCATCGCTGACGATTCCCGCTCTGGAGGAGCCCATCCGCGCCGAACTGTTCAGCGTGGAGCGGCTTGAGCAGCACGCCGGGAGCCTTGCGGCGGCGCAGACGGTCACCAAGGAAACGTACCAGGGCCTTCCCCTTATCCCGCGGGTAATGGAAAACGGTCGTGTGCTGTTGGATTCGTACCGGGCAATTGCCCGGGCGATTCAGGAGGAGCGCGCGATCACGCCTGCAGCTGAGTGGCTGGTCGACAATTTCCACATCGTCGAAGAGCAGCTGCGCGAAATCCAGGACGATTTACCCCCTGGCTATTACCGCAAACTACCGAAGCTCGCCTCAGGTCACTTGCAAGGGTATCCGCGAGTCTACGGAGTGGCATGGGCCTATGTGGCGCACACCGACAGCCACTTCGATCCGGAGGTGTTGCGCCGTTTTGTGAAGGCTTACCAGCGGGTACAACCTCTCAACATCAGTGAGCTGTGGGCGGTGGCTATCACCCTGCGCGTGGTACTGGTGGAAAATCTGCGCCGGCTCACCGATCGAATTGTCCGAAGCCGCGCCGAACGCCAGGACGCCGACCTGTTGGCTGACAGCCTGCTTGGCACAGGCGGACAGCTTTCCATTGCCCCAGAAACGGCCCAGCGCAGGTTCGAGAAAGCGCCGCTTCCCAGGGCATTCGTCGTACAGCTCGTCCAACGTCTGCGCGATGTCGACCCGGACATGGGAGCGGTCCTGCGCTGGCTCGACCAGCGTCTGGCTGAGCAGGGGACAACGGCTGACGAAATTGTCCGCGCCGAGCACCAGGAACAAACGGCAGCGAACGTTACCGTGCGGAACATTATCCCCAGCATGCGTTTGATGACGGACTTTGACTGGCATGAATTCGTCGAGGGCGTCAGCCTGCCAGACCAAATTTTGCGGAGCGACACCAACTTCGCCGAGATGGATTTCGCTACGCGAGATTCTTACCGCCATGCGATCGAGGATCTCTCGCGGGGCTCGCGTCATTCGGAAATCGAAGTGACGGAACACGTTGTACACCGCATCAAGAGGTCCCGCGCAGAGTCGTCTGGGAATGGACAGCCACGCGAGGACCGACGTGCGGATCCCGGCTATTATCTGATTTCAAGTGGTCGCCAGGCGTTTGAGCATGAACTCGGCTTCCGTGTGCCGTGGAAAAGCTGGCTGCTGCGCCTTTACATGCGAAGCGCGGTGGCCGGCTACCTGGGAGCGATCGCCCTCGGTACCGTCCTGATCGTTGCACTCCCGTTGCTCCATCAAAGAAAATCCGGAGTTGCAGATTGGGGTCTGGTTTTGCTTGGACTCCTGGCTGCTGTGCCTGCTTCCGACCTGGCTATCGCCCTCATCAACCGATTAGTGACAGACTTGCTCGGCCCGCGAATGCTGCCTCGTCTGGAGTTGCGGGACGGCGTGACGGAGCAACTGCGAACGATCGTTGTCGTGCCCATGCTGCTTACCGGCCGGCATGACATAGAACAATTGGTGGAGCGGCTGGAGGTCCACTACCTGGCGAATTCGGACGGTG
>JBEKTC010000373.1:0-4261 GCA_049516475.1 Candidatus Korobacteraceae bacterium
TCCATGATGAAGCGCGCCGCCTTCTCCGCCGACTCGGTATAGATGACGCCGCCGAATTCCATGCGCCGGTTGCCGGCATGGTCCACCTGCTGCACATGCGTCTTCTGGTTAGCGACGATGCCGATGGCGAACCCGCCAATGCGGGCGTAGCCGCACAGAACGGTCTCGCCGTATTCGGACTTGTACTCGCCAAACTGGCTGCCATCGACGATGCGCGCGATGATCTCCTTCATGTCGTACTGGCGCGCCGGATCGCTCTCGAAGATGCCATAAACTTCCTCCGCCGAAAACAGCGGTTCCTCGGGCTCCTTGCGATCGAAGACGCCGAGCTGGCGATTGCCCATCTTGTCCACCAGCAGGCGAATGCGAGCGAGGCAAGACTGATCGTCGGGCTCGCGAAAGTCCACTGTGCCGCTGATCTGGGAGTGCATCTTCGCCCCACCCAACTCTTCGGCAGAGTATTTGGCCCCGATCGCCGCCTGCACCAGCGCCGGTCCAGCCAGAAACAGTCCACTGCCTTCGGTCATCAGGATGTGATCGCACATCAGCGGCAGATACGCGCCGCCCGCGACGCACATGCCCATAATCGCCGCAATCTGCGGAATGCCCATCGCCGACATCACGGCGTTGTTGCGGAAGACGCGCCCGAAATCGTCGGTGTCAGGAAAGACATCTTCCTGCAGTGGCAGAAATACTCCGGCGGAGTCGACAAGATAGATCGTCGGGATATGGTTTTCGATGGCAATGTTCTGCGCGCGAATGACTTTCTTCGCGGTCATCGGGAAAAACGCGCCAGCCTTCACTGTCGCGTCGTTGACGATCAGCATCACCAGCCGGCCTTGCACTCGCGCCAGGCCCGTCACCACACCGGCCGACGGCGCGCCGCCCCACTCCTCGTACATTCCCCACGCGACGAACGATCCCAGCTCGAAGAACTCCGTGCCCGGATCGATGAGCAGCGCAATGCGCTCTCGCGCGGTCAGGCGGCCTTTCTTGTGTTGCGACTCAATCGCCTTCGCGCCGCCGCCCTGCTGGATGATCTCTTCTTCATTGCGAACTTGCGAGACCAGTTCGGCAACAGCTTTCTGGTTGCGCTCGAAGCGCGATGAGTCGGTCTTAACCTGGGTTTCAAACGTGGATCCGGCATGCGGGCGATGGTCAGTCATATTCGGTTGGAGCAGACCATCCACGATAAAGCAGGGGGGTGAGCGAGCGCAATGCGGGAGTTTCAGCTCTCAGCCGTCAGCTTTCAGCCATCAGCTAAGGCAGTAGCACAGTCCGGTTGACGCGAAGGGCGAAACACGGCTTCACAGCCTGCTGAAAAAGTCGAACCAGGACCTTGTGTCGCCGGCTGAAGCCGGCTCAGGATGAGAAACAAAGGGCTGAGACGCTGGCCTGAAGGCCAGCTCTACCTGAATTCTGCTTCGCCAGGAGTTTTTCAGTAGCCTGTCAGAGCCTGTGCTGAGCTTAGCCGAGGGTGCTTGGAGGCCATTTCTTATTCAATATTTCCATACACATGGATATATGGAATCACGATGCCCATTGCGGGGCCTGGGAGGGCCCTGGAATCGACGAAAGGGTGGTCGGAGGCATCCCGGGCCGTCTGGAACGCTGAAGCCCGCCAGAGCGTCTCTAAACGCCAAGGCGGCGTTTTCCCGATTTGGAACGGGATGCCGTATTCCATTCGGCTTTGGCGTCGGTCCCGTGGCTGAAGCCATTTCTGATGCGGTCCGAGTTCGCCGGGCTGAAAGCCCGGCGCTTCCACCGGCAGAAAAATCTCGGTTTACAGTTACGAACAAAGCAGCGCCGCTGCTACCGGATCGTCGGCAATCGCACTCACCAGTCCCATCTGCAATGCCCGAGCCGCGTGAACTTTCTCCGCCGCCAGAAACATTTGCAGCGCCCGTGCCTTGCCGATCAAGCGAGGCAGCCGCTGGGTGCCTCCCCATCCCGTGATCAGGCCCAAGGCCGCGCCACGATGTCCGAACAGCGCGTGCGGACCGGCGATGCGGCGATCGCATGCCAGTGCGAGGTCAAGGCCGCCTCCCATGCAGTAGCCGTGGACGGCAGCAACCGTCGGAGCAGGAAAGCTGGCGACCGCACTCATCAGCCGCTGGCCCATGCGCGCGAAGCGAAACGCTTCCGGCCCGGTGAGCGCGGCGATTTCGTTGAGGTCAGCACCCGCCGAAAAGAAATGCACATTGCCGGTGAGCAGCAGGCGCGAGGGCGGATGGCTCGCCAAATCCTCCATGATCGCGGTCAGCGCCTCGATGCGCGCGCCCGTCAGGCGGTTGGTGCCATCGGCGGAGACGAGACGCAGAACGACAGCGTCGCCGTGAGATTCCAGTTGGTAGAGTGTGTCGTCCGCGAAGTTCACGAGGCAAGGGTAGCAAACGACCGCCCGCAAGTGCCGATTATGAGGAAGGCCAATTGGACAAATCTCGGGCTCCCGACAGAGCGGCTGTACCAGGTCTGAAGTTTTGTGTCAGGGCACGGCTTCAGCCGTGCCGATATCGTCGCCAAACCATAGGGGCTTCAGCCCCTGACGGGCGTAGCAGGGGCTGAAGCCCAATTCTTTTTTGCGCCTGGTTCGGCACAACTGAAGTTGTGCCCTGACACAAGGCGGAATACACGAGGCGATCTGCTAGAAGATCTTCAGGTAAATCGTGAGGTACTTCTTCGGGTTCTGACGCACCGCCTTGATCAGGTCGCGCGTCTCCACCAGCAGGTCGTTGGTGTTGTTATACAGGTCGGGATCTTTGAGGAACTTGCCGGCTGTGCCCTTGCCCTCGTCGAGCTGCTTGGTAATGTTGTCCAGCCGAGTAATCGTATCGTCGATCTTGCGCGCCAGGGCTTCATCCTTGGCAAGCTTGCCCAGCGTACCCTTGCCGGCATTAACGTCCGCCACTAGTTGATTTCCGTTGGCCACCAGCTTATTGGCATTGTCAAAGAGCGCGGGATCTTTCAGGAGCTTGCCAATCGACCCATTTCCATTGTTCACCCCGTCGATGATCTTGTTCACGTTATCGATGGAGGTGTTGACCTTGTTGTACATTTCGTCGCTGTTGAGCAACTTGCCGATGGAGCCTTTCGGCGAATTGATTTCGTCGGCAATATGCTGCAATTGCCCGAGCGTGTTATTGGCGCGGTCGTACAGGGTTGAATCGTAGATGATCTTGCCGATGGAGCCCTGCCCGCTCTGGATGAAATTCAGGATATCGCTCAGCTGCTTGACCAGCACATTCACGTTCTGCAGCGTGCCCTGGCTGGCCCGCACCACATCCTGAAGCTGCGGTGAGTCGCGGGTGGTCAACTCGTCGCCACTCTTCAGCGCTGCCCCGCCCTGGCTGGCACGGCAATCGAGATTGAGGTAAACCTCACCCAACACGCCGGCGGTGGCCAGTTCAGACTGACAACCGGCGTTCATGGTGTCGGAATACTTGGTGGTGACCTTCATGGTGATTTCGACGGGAGCCGCGCGGCGTTGCTTATCGGCAACCACTCTGATGCCGGTGACATTGCCGATATCGACGCCCTCCAGGCGAACCGGCGCGCCGACGCGCAGGCCACCTGCATCGTCGACGTAGGCGCGGAGGAGAATTTTCTTGGTGAAGAGGCCGGTGGTGCCGGTCATGACGAAGATGAGAACGGCCAGGGTGACAAGCGCAATGAGGACAGTAACCCCTACGCGAAGTTGCGACCATCGAACCTGTTTTTCGCTTGGCACGCTCTAACCATCGCCCCTTGGATTCGCCTGCCGCGGCACAGCGGCAACCGCTGCCGATTGCACTCCAGTAAGTTCCGAATCATAACACGGCAGCAGTGGCCAGCCGCCAGAAGTCAGCGGTCGGCGGTGGCATCATAGCGCGGATACGCAGTATTCCGCTCTGGAGCGGATCAAAAGGAGAAACTGCCCTACCCTGAGGTTAGAACAACCTGCGGCGCAGCATGCCAGCCAGACCTAAAGATGCCAGAACCGAACAGCATGATGCTGCCGGGCTCAGGAACCGTACCCGTGCCCGTGGTCGTGGTGCTGTTGGTGGCGTAAGTTTGTACGCCGTAAAGCGTGAACGACTCGGAGGGAATCGTACCCACAGTGTTCTCTGAGGCAAGTGACTGCCCCAACGCGTAGCTGCTGGGCCCTCCGAAGTTCTCGTCCCAGTAAACCGGATCGCCGTTGGTGACGCTGGCGTTTTTCAGGTTCACCCAGTAGGTGCCATTACTCAGAGCATTGTAGTCGTAGAAGTACGCCGTCTCGGTG
>JBEKTC010000374.1:0-4256 GCA_049516475.1 Candidatus Korobacteraceae bacterium
GGATTGAAGGCAGTATAGGGCACGGCGATGGCGTTGACTAGCCCTGAAATAGCGAAAAATGCCAAGCGGGTAGCGCGGGAAGCGATTTTTCCGGGAATCGGCCTCAAAGCTTGCTTCTTCCAACACCAAAGTCGCATATGCGCGTTAAACGAATCGCGATGTATTCTCGGTACCGTACGCCATCGGGGGACGCGGGCCAGCGACTGGTGGCGCGAAGGCCAGGCAATATGGCGGGAGATTTCGTGACTCCCTAGTCGGAAGACCTCACAAACTCCGCGACACCGTAGTCGCAACCGAGGATGCGATCTTGGCGAAGTGAGAACCCGCTCCGCTGCAGGTGGTCGAAGAGGGGCTTCTTAGGACAGTTCTGATGGTACTCGACGGCGATGCGCTTAACGCGTGCCAAGGCGCACGGGTCAGCATGCAATAAAACTGTGTGCTCACTGCCCTCGATATCCATTTTCAGGAGGTCGATCATGGGAAGCTCGATGCGTCCGAATAGCGAGGAGAGGCTTAACGCGGGAACGGAGACCGTATCCGCTCCGGATGGCCGAATCACCTGTCGTGCCTGACTTGCCACGTGCGGCGCCGCGTACATATTTACTGGTCCGTCGGTTGCCGCCAATGCTACTGGGAGACAGGCAACGCGGGAATCGAGACTATTGAGTTCGACGTTTTCACGCAACGACTGGAAGGTTTCCGGAAAAGGCTCTATCGCAAAAACTTGCGAGCGGGGGGCTATTGAAGCGGAATAGATGGTAAAGACACCGATATTGGCCCCGCAATCGACGATGACTTGGTCCTCCGGCTTTACCGGGTATTCGTTCCGAAGATAGATGATCCAGGTCGTGACGAGGTCCATGCGATCCGCGACTTGTATTCTGTCGCCGGCTCTTGTTTCGCAGATGAATGGGTAGGAAGCAAACGGCCCGAGGTATCCCGCTAACATTCGGAGAGGACGCCTGAAGACAGAAAAGCATCTCCAAACTTCACCAAAGTATTCCAAGTGCCGCAGGCCGCGGGCGATTTTCACGTAGTACGTGGACACGACGCCTCATTTTGCGAGTAAAGAAAGCGATGTCCCGCAAACCGGGTAGGGGATGACGCTGGATTCTAGCACTGCTGAACTGGCAGCCGCTTCGCGTGAGGAATCTCGCGGTTACGGTCTATGCGGCGACTTCCTCAGTCTGGCGGTCAGCGGACTGATTAGGATGGCCGCCACCACGATGCACGATGCGACCAGCAACTCCAGCCGCAGCGAGGCGGTGAGCAGGCCGTGCTCGTGGATGGGGAATGGCACTGTCGCGAGCATCACGAGGAGATGTGCCGGGGCCAGCAGGACCAGCATTGCGTCGAGCAGGCGGCTGCTCGCGCCGTCCACCAGGAAGCCGGTCGCGATAAATACAAATGGCGTCAGGTAGGAGACCATGCGCTCGGTGTCTTCCGCCATCACCAGAGCGATGCAGGTGCCGAGAGCGACCCACGCCAGGGAACGGAAGATCACCGGACGCCACTGCCGCGGCGTGAAGATCATGCCAACCGGCAGCACCAGCCAAAGATAACTCCACGAGACAGCAACGCTTTTCCAGAACTGGAGGGCGGCGAACTTGGGCAGCGGATGGTATTTCGCGTAGAAGCTGACGATGTCCTGGTCAGGCGTGCGCAGCAGCAGCCGCGGCAGCACGTAGGCCGCAGCGGTGAGGACGATGGGCAGCACGGCGCGCTTCCACTGTTTGCGGGTGAAGATGGCGGGCGTGAGGAACATTACGGATTCGCGGCCGAGAGTGCCCAGCACTGAAGCCGCGGTGAAGACGGCGTCGCGGCCGCGAATGAGCGCCCAAAGCATAAGGAACAATGCCAGCAGTCCCCAGCCATCGGCCAGCAGCGGGTTCCAGTAGTTGAAGGCGTGAGTGCGGGCGCAGAACATTGACAACAGCGCGATCAGCGAACCGCGCAGCGAGATGCCCAGCGCCTCGGCCGTCAGCAGCGCCACGACGTAGGTGAGGCCGAGGCAGACGAAGGTAACGATGCGAAAGCCCAGCTCCGCCGGAACCGGCAACACGGAAACCAACAGCGGCACGAGGAAGCGGTAGCGGAACGGAGCTGGGCCAGCCATGGTGCCGTGCTGCGCCATGTCGATGTATTCGGCGCTGCCGCCGGTGGGAATGTCCATCAGGCGCTCGGGCGATCCGCCGGAGTGGCGGGCGAGGACGACATGGGAGCCAATCCACACCATTGAGGCGCTGATGAGAACGTAGAGGACCAGGCGGCGGATCAAGGTGGACCTTGCAGAATCTTCCCGGGTCGACGGCTGTAGTTGTGCCTTCATCGCAGTTTAGCGCGGTACGGCGCCACTCATCTTACACGGTGTGGAACTCAGCTGAGTGCCGGCACGGCGCGAGATTCGCAGAATGTTAGAATCTCGGTCTATTCCGCGGAGGTAACATTACGGCGATCGATGGGGCGACCTGCGCAGAGGCTGATGGCATGCGTACTTTGGAGCAGCAGGGCGACGTCGCCGGCCCGCGGTTTCCGGTTTGGATTGCCACGCTGGCGGGATTTTTCGGCTTGCTCATGGCCATCCTGCCGTACCTGAGCTGGTATCAGGTGGCTCATTCAAGTGTATGGATCGAGAATATTGATGAGATCCAATACCTTCTACATGCAAGCCATGCCTATTACTGGCATCCCTTCTACCTATCCGATCCGACCTTCGCCAGCGGGGGCCGGTCGGTTTATTCCTGGCTACAACTTGTCCCCGCCGAACTCCTGTGTAAGGCGCTTGGCCTGCACCCCATCCGCTTCGGACTAATCCTTCGCATTCTGGGAGGCGTTGCCCTTGGATTCGGATGGTATGCGCTGATATGGCAACACTTCCGTCGTCCCTGGGTCGCTTTCTTCGGCGCGGTTTTCTTACTCACCGACAGCGGCTGGCTGCAATTGCGGCCCTTCGTTCGCCAATGGACAATTCTTGCCAGCGTTTTGCTGCATCGCTCCGGCGAGATCTTTGCGAATAATCCCAGCATCCACCGCGAGTGGCGGATCATTTCGCCGGTCGCCGTGCTGCCATTTCTGCTCTTCTATCTGTGGGCATTGCGCCGCAGCATCGATGAACCGTCACGCAATCGGCTGATCTGCTCGGGCGTGGCCTTCGGGCTGCTGTTCTATGCGTACTTCTATTACTGGACGGCGGTGGGGCTGGCGCTGCCGTTGGGTATGGCGCTGGACCGTCCCCGCTGGCGAACTTATTTTCACACCGGATGGATCGGGCTGGTGGTTGGAATTCCGGAATTAGCAACCATGTTGTTCGCGGCGCAGGGCGGTGGATCGGACTGGATGCGGCGGAACGACGAGTTTCTCCCTATTCCACGATTGAGCGAGCACGGCCATTTTCTTTTTTCCGCCCTATTGGTGATCGTTACTTTCATAATCGTGCAGCGGTGCTCACCGCGGCTGCTCTATCTCTGGTGTCTGTGCGCTGCCGGATTTGTCATGATTCACCAGCAGTTGGTAACCGGACTTCAACTGCAAAACTGGCATTGGGCATACTTGTTCGCCTCATGCATGACCCTGCTTGTGCTTCTGCTTGCGGTAACTGCGCTGCAACACGGTGGCTCCTGGGGCCGAGCTGCGGGGAAGATCCTCGTGCTGGCGGTGATCTTCAATGCTGCGGCAGGCATCTATCTCCGGATTGCGGAGGCGATCTGGACGAAAGAGACGCTTCGGTTCAGCGGCGCGAATGCCAACTACGAAAAGCAGCGCAATGATGGCCGGCACGGCCCGCTCGACGCCGGGGCCGTCGCCGGAGGAACTGAGGAATTCGTCCAATTTGCCATGATCGATGACCATGTTGTTCCCCTGGCTGCCGAGTACCCGGTAATCTGGAGTGCATCGGTTAGCGACTCCGACCTGGATCGCCGGGTCGCGTTGAACGCCTATCTTGGCGGCGCATCACGAAGCCAATTTGAAGAGAGTCAGCGTTGGGAACTCGATCACCTGCAGTTCGGGGTGGAACTGCGCGACCCGGCGAAGAGGGCCCCACGTCTGCAACGCCGATTGGCCTTCTTCGATCAAGTTACGTCCAATCCAGCGGCCGCAATTCAAGCTTTCCAGGTGCGGTATGTAGCGTTGCCCGCAGACTCGTCTCATCCCGAGGCACTTGGTCAAGATTGGGCTGTGATTCAGGATGGTCCAAGCTGGAAGGTATGGGAACGTCACCCCGCGATAGTTGAACCAAAGGTCAACTAAGGCGGAGA
>JBEKTC010000375.1:0-4124 GCA_049516475.1 Candidatus Korobacteraceae bacterium
CGGAGAGGTCATGGTGAAGCTCTGGGATGCTTGAGGTTCAGACCGACCGCCATGACTGTCTGAGACCGAGTCCTCCTGAACCACCAGAGGAAGAGAAAAATGCAACAAAATCCAGAAGCTGCCAGACTCCAAGAAGCAAGCACACTTGAGACCCTCAGATTCCAGGAGGTAGGCGCCGGCAAGAAGGCCTGGAAAAAATGGGGACCCTACCTTAGCGAGCGCCAGTGGGGAACAGTTCGCGAAGACTATAGCCAAGATGGCAATGCCTGGGACTACTTCACTCACGACCAGGCCCGGTCCCGTGCCTATCACTGGGGCGAAGATGGTCTTGCCGGCATCAGCGACGATCAGCAATTGCTGTGCTTCAGCGTGGCCTTATGGAATGGAAACGACCCCATCCTCAAAGAACGCTTGTTCGGCCTGACGAACAGCGAGGCCAACCACGGCGAAGACGTAAAAGAATACTACTTCTACCTCGACAGCACGCCGACGCACTCTTACATGAAGTACTTGTACAAGTATCCGCAAGCGGCCTATCCCTATGCAAATTTGATTGAGACCAATAAGGGGCGCAACCGTAACGACATGGAGTATGAGTTGCTGGATACCGGTGTGTTCAACGGTGATCGCTACTTCGATGTATTTGTGGAATATGCCAAGCAGTCGCCGGAGGACCTCCTCATTCAGATCAGCGTGAGCAATCGCGGGCCTGAAACAGCAAAGATAGACGTCCTCCCGACCCTGTGGTTTCGCAACAACTGGACATGGTGGCCCGGTACGCCCAAGCCAGCCCTGAAGCAGATCTCCGGCAAGAAAGGCGCACAGGCGATTGCGGCCACGCAGGCCGAGCTGGGGGAGCGCTATCTGTACTGCGAGGGAGATGTCCCGCTGCTGTTTACGGAGAATGAGACTAACAACCAGCGGATCTTCGGCACGCCCAACACCAGTCCCTACGTGAAAGATGGGATCAACAACTACGTAGTTCAAGGAGACCATAGCGCAGTCAACCCGGAGAAAACGGGAACGAAATCGGCGGCGCACTATCAGTTGAATGTTGACGCAGGAAAGACGGCCACCATCCGTCTGCGGCTAACCGATCTGGCGCCTGCGGCCACGGGCGATCCCTTCAAAGGCTTTGCTGAAATCATGCAGACCCGTCAGCGGGAGGCAGACGAGTTCTACAAATCCATAACTCCGGCACGTGTTACCGAAGACGAAGCACTGGTCATGCGCCAGGCGCTGGCCGGGATGTTGTGGAGCAAGCAGTATTTCTTCTTTGACGTCGACCTATGGCTCACTGAGCACGGTCAGGATCCGCTGAAGCCCGGCGGACGTTTCATGCGTAACCGCGAATGGTTCCACATGGTGAACCAGCACGTCATCTCCATGCCCGACAAGTGGGAGTATCCGTGGTATGCCGCCTGGGACCTCGCGTTTCACACCATCGCGCTCTCCACGGTCGATCCCGATTTCGCCAAAGAACAACTCGACCTGATGCTGCAGGAGTTTTTCATCCATCCGACCGGTCAGATTCCGGCCTACGAATGGAACTTCAGTGACGTAAATCCGCCGGTGCATGCCTGGGCCACGATCTTCCTTTATCGGACAGAGCAAGCCCTGCACGGCAAGGGCGACATCGAGTTCCTCAAGCGCTCGTTTGCCAAGCTGATGCTGAACTTCAGTTGGTGGATCAACCGCAAAGACCGCTTTGGCAATAACCTGTTTGAAGGCGGATTCCTCGGACTGGACAACATCGGCGTCTTTGACCGCAGCGCGGCGCTGCCGACGGGTGGAAGCCTGGAGCAGGCAGACGGCACCGCGTGGGTTGCCATGTTCTCTCAGAACATGTTGGAGATCGCCGTCGAATTGGCAGCCCACGACCCTTTTTATCAGGACATGGCCATGAAGTTTGCCGACCATTTCCTTTGGATTGCCCACGCCATGAACCAGATGGGGCCTGAAGGTATGTGGGACGAGGAGGATGGTTTCTATTACGACGTCCTGCGGCTCCCCGACGGTAGCGCCAGACGGCTGAAAGTACGCTCCATGGTAGGACTGCTGCCACTGTGTGCCACCACCGTGATCGAGCCCTGGCAGCGCGAGCGGGCGCCGCGAACCCTGAAGACCCTGCAAGAACGCTTGCAGCGCATGCCCGAACTGCGGAACAGCATTCATCCCACCGGAGTGGGCCACTTAGGGTACGCCGAACGCGGCATTGCCGCGCTGGTGAATCCTGACAGGTTACGCCGGATCCTGACGCGCATGCTCGATGAGAACGAATTCCTCAGTCCCTACGGCATCCGGGCGCTCTCTCGCTACCATGCCGACCACCCGTATGTCGTCAAAGTGGAGGGTCAGGAATTTCGGGTGAACTATCTGCCGGCTGAATCTGACACCGGCATGTTCGGCGGTAACTCCAATTGGCGTGGTCCCATTTGGATGCCGGTAAACGCGTTGCTGATCCGCGCCCTGCTCTCGTTCTATCTCTATTACGGTGACAACTTCAAAATCGAGTGTCCCACCGGCTCGGGTAAATTGATGAACCTGTTCGAGGTGGCCCACGAGATAGCTAATCGTCTGGAACGGATCTTCCTGCGCGATAAATCCGGCCGGCGGCCGGTGTACGGAGGCACCGAGAAGTTCCAGACCGATCCCCAATGGAAGGATTACATCCTGTTCTATGAATACTTCCACGGCGATAACGGCGCGGGTCTGGGAGCCAGCCATCAGACCGGATGGACCGGCTTGGTGGCAAAACTGATCGAGCTGTTCGGCCGTCTCGACCCGCAGCAGTTTCTGGATGCCGGTAAAGCAGGCGGCTTCAGGACTGGCGAAACCAAGCCTTAGCAACCGGCCATAATGAGCTCCAAGGGTTGGGCGACACCGCAATGAAGCTGCTTTTGCCCGCCTCCGTATTTGTGCTGATGGTGTCCGTCGGCATGAGTCTGCGATGGCGGGAGCTGGTGGCCAACTGGCGACGGCTGACGTGGAGCGCCTGGCTGCGGCTATTGCTGGCGACGTTCATCGTGCCACCGGCGGTTGCGCTGCTGCTGGCACGAATCCTGCCGCTCAATCTCTCGGAGACCGCCGGGCTGTTCATGGTGGCAGCTGCGCCCGGTGCACCGCTGCTCACCCGCAACCTTGCCCGGCGCGGATTCGACATGCATCTGGCGGCGAGCTATCAGGTATGGGGCGCGGTCATGACCCCGATCATGATTCCTCTTCTGGTGGCGGGAGCGGCCAAGCTCTACGGGCGCGACATCTGGATTCCGCCAATGGCGGTGGTCATTCAGATACTGGAAAAGGAATTTGTGCCACTGCTGGTGGGCATGGCACTGGCGCACTTCACGCCCGTATTCTCAAAAAAGGCGCAGGCTGTCTTGAACATACTTGCCAATTGCACACTTACTTTAGTGTTTGTGGTTTTGCTTTGGAAAATGGGACCGGAGCTTAGGAGAGTGACGCCGTGGGTGGTGCTGGCGGCGGTGTTGCTGTTGGCGTCATCGATCGCAGCGATGCGCCTCCTGATGAGTGCTGACCCAATCGGAGTGCGCACTCTGGCGGTCAGCAACGCCAACCGCCATGTGGGCCTGGCCCTGCTGTTGTCGGGACAATATATTCACAACCGCGACGCGCTGCCGACGGTTGCCTCCTACGCCATTGTCGTTGCCCTGCTGATGCTGCTGGCGCCTAAGCTCTTCCGGCAAAAGGACCCGGCGGCGCGAGGGGCGGCCGCGTAGTCGGCGAGCGCTAGTAGCCAGGACCTCGAACCCGCAGCCGGGCAGAACTGGGTTATTAGGTAGCGACACGCGTTACCACTTATCGACGACCAGACTACCAAAGCACGTGTCCGGAGAAAGAACACCCCTTCCCAGTAACGTATCTTTCTCTTCTATAAGCAGCAGAACATCCGGGGAGTTATACGAGTACCTGCATATTTCCGCGCCAACGGCCCGATAAGCTCTTGCCGCCGGATATGGTGGGACATTAAGCTCACCGATCGACCAATCCTGAATTTTCAGGACGTTCCTGGCTCCAGGCAGCGTAGTCACATATTTCTGGACGCGCTTAGGAAGCTCACTCTTGACGGTAGTGCTTAATAAGACATCCGCCATAGGCACATT
>JBEKTC010000376.1:0-4103 GCA_049516475.1 Candidatus Korobacteraceae bacterium
ACTGTATAAGTATTCCGGCATTAATCGGAATACTCGTATTCGGGATCATCAACTGCCAGAAACCGTTGGCTTCCGAGATCGAAGCGGCGGCAAAACCCAGTTCGTCTTGGAGTTCCGGTTTCATCCCGATACTGAACGAAGCCAAAGAAGTGAATGTCTGTAAGACCTTGTCCTCCCCCGGCGCGCATGATCTGTGTCAACCTGATTCGGAAGTTCTGGTTGGCATCCAGGTTGAACGTTCTTTCTTGATACTCTCCGGCCAAGATATCGAACGTTCCCAGTATTCCTCTATCGCTGCTATAGGGAGGAATTTGTGGAAGTGGGGACGGCAAACGATCAACGGTCAGGTTACTGTCCACGACATGCGCAGTGCTTCCTCCGGAGTTGGCGACAATATACTGGATATTGCCAGGAGGGCCTGCAACGACAATGCTTCCGGGATTGAATTTGATTCCCCGAACGACGAGCTTGGGTCTGAATGTGGCAATGAGAGTTCTTTCCATTGCATCGGCTTGTCGGTTTATAGCCCGCAGGGTACAAACACCGATAATGATGCCGATCACTCCTGCGATGAATAGGCCGATGTTGGGCCAGTTCTCCGCATGAAACAAGCGAGAGAAACGACTCTCCGGATGATTGGGGGCCCCATTGCTGTCGTCTACGGGTGCTTGCTGATTTATAAAGTTGACTGTCGTGGATGGCGGGGCTGGTTTGCGAGAGTTTTGGGTGTGATTCTGGTGACCTGTGGACTGGGAGCTTTTTTCTTGCCTCCCATATACTGGCAGAACGATTGCAATCATCACCGTGCAAGCATAGAGGCACCGTCTCATGGCGGCGACATTGTAATCCATACTCCACCTTCCAGAAAAATGGAGGCGGGGGCGTGAACAAGTCAATTAATCTTACTCTTCGGGGCAAGCGGAACCTGAGTCCCAAGCTCCCATCGGTCGAACAGCGTAGAAAGGTCCGTAAGGGTGCCGCTGTCATCAAAAGCGAGGATGGGCGGCCAATAAATCTTACGGCCCGCCGTGGGCCACGCGGTAACCAAGAGGTGATCCCATGGACCTTGTGCCGGGTCAATCCTGATTCGTCGGTCACCATATTCGGGCAGAATGTGAACGGTCATAACCTGAATGACGAGCGCTCCAAGGAGAAAGGTGGTAATGCGTCCCGGGCACAGTTCGTCCACGCCAGAAATCCTGTACTTGGTGTCGACCGACACCGCTCCGATGGAGCGCAGACCAAGAAAACGACCAAGCCACACGGCAGTTCCACGCGGAGTCAAGGATGACGATTTCAGTTCATCGCGTTCTGTTTGGGTGTAAAACAGAGGCCTTGCAGCTACGGTAGTGGAATCCATAACCATCGCGGTTTTTACTGACCACGCCGCAATCGCCCATTGTTGTGGTTCACTGAGGGTTATTGAAATGTCGTCAATTGGCGGCCCGATAAGCGGTGTATTAGCGACCTCTAGGGCGCTCATCCATCCCTCGTTGCAAGATTTACAAACGGTGCGAACCTTCCATTCGGCAGTGAAGGTTAGGTTTGTATTGTGGCCAATGAAGCCAGTGACCTTTCCAGGTTTAACTTTCTTGAGTATCCATTCAGGCCAGAGATGTTCTCTCGTCTTGGCTTGGTTGTCACAGAAGATGCAGTAGCGCATAAAGGAGCAAGTCTTGCCGAAGTTGGCATCACTTGACGTCATAGACCCACAAAGAATGGTTGATCAGACCCTCGGGTTGATCGGGCCACAACCAGCGATAAGCACTGGTGTCCGATAGGACCTGGCCTGACAGCAGGGTGCCTCCGATCACGATCTTGCCGGTAGTCCTCTCGCCAGGCTCCAGCGAGACCGCGTGTACACCATAGAGTTCAGGGTCGATGGTTCCAAAATATACAAGGTGCAGAATCTCGTTGGGATGTTCGTGTTGGTACTTGCGCAGGGCGATCAGTCCCTGACCCCAGTCCAGGTTGCTGTCGGTCAGCAGTCGCCAGGTATTCTGCGGCTTAACAAAAACGTTGAAGTAGGAAAGGTAATCGGGGGCGTAACGCAAGGCGTCGGCTGCGTTCAGGCAGAGAGCGAGTACGACGAGGGTCTTCGCCATGCGGGACTTGCGCGCGTGCTCCCAGACGCCGCCGGCGAGTAAGAGAGCAAATGGGTACAGCGGCAGGATGTGGCGCTCGCCGATGTTGTATCTCGAGGTCAGCGCAAAGACGAAGTAGAGCAGCGGAAAGGTCAGCATCAGAAGCAGGTCGTGGAAGGCGCGGCTGGTCCTTCGGATCCCTAGAACCAGGCTCAGGACACAAAGCAACAACAGGATGGTCGGCCATTTGAGTGGAATCGCCGCCAGGTAGTAGAGCTTTGTCCCGCCATTCGGGTAGATCCTTCCCAGTAACCAAGCCGGACGTCCGCGATGATTGTTGCGAATGACTTCACGCAGGCCTTCGAAGAATTCGCCTGCCGGAACGAATGTGTTTACGTGAAGGTTGGTCCGTGCCGTCCAAACCCTGACTGGACGGTTGGGATAGGTTGCCACTACCTGTCCATCCCTAACCTTGAGATGGGAGATGTGGAAGAAGTAGCCGGCCCAGACCAGCAATATCGCAATGGCGACCGCCGCGAACGTAGGCTTCCAATTCCATCTGGCTGCAACCAATCGGCGGCCACTGAGATCGAGCACCAGCATCAGGGCGAGTGCCAGGGCGACCAGCGGCGGCGCGTAGAACTTCGATAGGAGCAGGCCGGCCAGGACCATCCCCATCAGCAAGGTTTGCATGGCAGTGGGACGATGGCGCCAACGGACAAGTTGCAGCGCAACCAGAAAAATGAAAAGGGCGCCGATGCCATCGGTGGTCGCCAGCGAGAAATGCGCCAGCAAGGAGGGGGTGAAGGCGAAGAGGGCGAGAGCAACGTTGGCAGCGCCTTCCGAGAATATCCGGCGAGTGGCGAACCACACAGCCACTCCCAGAGCCAGGCCCAGCAGCGTATTCAGGGGACGCGTGCGCAGGCCCAACCACTCCGGCCCGGGTCGCATGGAGGTTATCCGAAGCTCCCCTTCCCAGGCTTGCTGCGTGAAGTCGATTGGGGTGTGTCGTAACAGCAGCGTGAGCCATAACCGGCCTAACGGTGGATGGTCGTTCCAGCGCTCGAATCGTCCCTGCTGCCACGCGTCGGTGCCGGCGATGATGTGCGCCGGTTCGTCATAGGTGAGCGATTGGGTATGGATGAACCAGAAGGATTGCAGGGTAAAAAGGATGAGCAGGATTGCCGGAATGATCCATCGTGAGGCGAGGCTGACGGAGCGGAGTCTCTCTGGTTGGGCGGCTTCGATTGACTTCACTCTTTGTCCGATGAGGAGAAGCCCGCGGGCGAGCTTCCTTGCGCAAAACGAAAGCGGCGGCGTACCTCCCTAGTTCAGGTCGAGGGCGCCGGCTTCTCGCAACATGCGATCAATCGCGACAGCCACGCCGAAACAAAAGAAAAGCAACATCACCAGGGAGTCGTCATTCAGGGCGGATTCTACTAGCGACGGGAAGAGAAAGGCAACAAAGCCGCTGAGGACCCCGGTCACAATTGCCGTGGCGAACTGGTTCTGCCGGCGGGCCCTGGCCAACAGGCGAAGCAAGTAGACAAGATACGCCACCACGAACCACAGCCACGCTGCCAGGGTGAGAAAGCCGCGTTCCGCTGCGATCTGTACCAGATCGGAATGAAAGTTGTAATAGACGTGGTACACGGCGAAGGCGCGGATGTTCCACTGCTGCCAGTGATTCTGGATGGTTCCCATCCCCACGCCGAAGAAAGGATGTTGTCGGGCGAGGCGCAAGCCGTCCTCCCACATCATCCAGCGATAGCGTGTCCCTGCATCGCGGCTGGCGATCCAGCTCAATCCGCGACTGTGGTGGATCCAAACGGTTGCGCCAGCGCCCAGGATGAGCACGAGTGCCATCGCCCAAAGCCGAATACGCCTGCGGAGCAGAACCAGCAGCGCGACCATGCAGCCGGCTAGCAAGCCGGCAATAGCGGCCCGGGTCTGGGTTGCGAAAATGGTCGCGGTCAGCGCCAGGAATATGACGGCGAACATCAGGGCAGGCCACCGCCT
>JBEKTC010000377.1:0-4082 GCA_049516475.1 Candidatus Korobacteraceae bacterium
ATCATGGTGGCGGCGACGGTTTCCATCGGCTTCATCAGCCTGGGCGTATGGGCGCACCACATGTTTACCGTCGGCATGACTTCGTACGCGAACGCATTTTTTGTGGCGTCCACCGCGGCCATCGCCGTCCCCACGGGAATAAAGATCTTCAACTGGATTGGAACGATGTGGGGCGGCAAGATCATTTACAAGGTGGCTATGCTGTTCTGCGTCGCGTTCTTGTGTCAGTTCCTGATCGCTGGACTGACGGGCATCATGTTGTCGGCGGCGCCCTTCGACTGGCAACTGGGGAACTCCTACTTTGTGGTAGCTCACTTCCACTACGTGATCCTGGGCGGCATCGTGATGGCAGTGTTTGCGGGCACGTATTACTGGTATCCCAAGGTGGTCGGGAGAATGATGAACGAAACCTTGGGCAAGTGGCATTTCTGGCTGTTCGTGATCGGCTTTCATCTGACCTTCGACTTCATGCACATTCCCGGCCTGCTGGGAATGCCGCGCCGCATTTATACCTACGAGGCCAGCCGCGGTTGGGAAGTCTGGAACGTCATCGTCTCCATCGGAGTGATCTTCCAGGCCGCCGGCGTGCTGATATGGGTAGTCAACGTCATCTGGTCATACTACAAAGGCGAAATTGCGGGCAACGATCCCTGGGACGCGTGGACGCTGGAGTGGCACACCACCTCGCCGCCTCCGGAGTACAACTACGCGGAGATTCCGGTGATCCGGAGCCGGCGTCCGTTGTGGGACTTGAAGCATCCGGAAGATCCGGATTGGAAGTATGAATGAGGTAGAGCAGGCCTTCAGGCCTGGGTTCGGCGGCGGAAGAAGCCCGCACTACCCGACGTCGAACAGGAGAATTGATTGGCAGCAGCGACGATAACCGTGCCGCAAAGCGATATGCCGTTGTCCGCGAATCTTCGCGGCAAGGTCGGCATGTGGTGCCTGATCATCGCGGAGTCGGCGATCTTCAGCATCTTCGTCGTGGCGTATCTGTATTACGCGGGCAAGAGCCTGAGCGGTCCCACTCCGGCACAGGTGCTTGACGTTCCGTACCTCACTTCGATCTGTCTGTTCTCCAGCAGCCTGACGATTCTGCTGGCCGAGAAGGCGCTGCATCGCGGCAAGGTAAAGCGCTTCGGCCTTTTCTGGTTTCTGACGATCGCGTTGGGCGTGATCTTTCTGATTGGCACCGGCCGCGAATGGTATCGCCTGATTTATCACGACGGTTTGACGATCAGCACTAATCTGTTTGGCACGACGTTCTACTCGCTTGTGGGACTGCACGCGTTCCACGTGACGGTAGGTCTTATCGGCTTGACGATCATCTGGCTGCTGACTCTTTTCGGCGCCGTGAAGCAGGAACATTCCGCGCGCATCAGCGTGTTTGCTATGTACTGGCATTTTGTCGATGCGATCTGGGTGGTCGTGCTGTCGGTGGTGTATTTCATCACGCGATGAGATGGGTTGAAACTGATTCATGAGTGACGAGACACAGGTGAGCGGCGGTTCCGAGAGGCCGGCAGTGCTGATGCCGGCTCCCACAATGTGGCCCTTCGCCATGGCGTTGGGGACAGCTTTGACCTTTGCGGGATTGCTCACGGATGTGTCGGTCAGTGTGCTGGGCGCGATCCTGACCATCTCCGGAGCGGTGGGATGGTTTCGCCAGGTGCTGCCGCATGAACAGCACGAGTCGATTCCCGTGCAGCCCGAGGAACCGGCCCGCGTGCTTCCCCCCCGCGAAGTCCTGCGGCTGCCGGTTGCGCAGGAGATACAGCGCGCGTGGCTGCCGCTCAAGATCTATCCCATCACCGCAGGCGTGAAGGGCGGATTGGCCGGGGGCGTGGCCATGGCAGTGCTGGCGGCGCTATATGGTCTGATCTTCTACCACAGTGTGTGGTATCCGATAAATCTGCTGGCCGGAAGCTTGTACGCGCCATCGGCAACTCCCACAATCGAGGAGATGCGGCATTTCCAGATGGGATGGTTCCTCTTTGCCCTGGCCATGCACATCACCATGTGCCTGCTTGTGGGACTTCTTTACGGTGCGATGCTGCCCTTGCTTCCGCGCCGTCCTATTGTTCTGGGAGGCATCATCGGTCCGCTGCTGTGGACTGGCCTGCTCTACCACATAATCGGGTACGTCAACCCGCTGCTGGATCAGCGTATCAACTGGTGGTGGTTCGCGGCATCGCAAGCCGCATTCGGAATCGTTGCCGGCCTGGTGGTGGCGCGGCAGAACAAGGTGTGGACAGCGGAGAACCTGCCTCTGGCCTTGCGAGCGGGCATTGAGGCGCCAGGACTGATGGAAGAGCGCGAGGACGAGGCCAACAAGCGATGACAACTCGCTGCGCGTTTTCTACGTTGGCGTTCGCGACATTGCTGGCGCTTGCTGCCTGTGACTTGCCGGGGAAGCCCACTCCCGCCGACATCGTGCAGCGTCCCACCGACATTCTCGATCCAGTCGTGCTCTACAAACAGAACTGTGCGGGGTGTCATGGCGCTGACGGCAAGCTGGGGCCGGCGCCGCCCATCGGCGATCCCGTGTATCTGGCGATTGTTGACGACGACACGTTGCGGAACACGATCTCAAAGGGCAGGCCAGGTACGGCAATGTCGGCTTTTGCGCAGACCGAGGGCGGGATGCTGACCAGCAAGCAGGTCGACGCGATTGTGCAGGGCATGCGGCAGCGCTGGGCGCAGCCCAATGTCCTACAGGGTGGGACAGTGCCGCCGTACGCGGCCAAGGCGCCGGGCAGCTCGCAGCGCGGAGCGGCGGCGTTCGCAACATTTTGCGCTTCGTGTCACGGCGCCGCCGGCAAGGGCACGGCGAAGGTTGGCTCCATCGTGAATCCCTTCTATCTCAGCTTGATAACGGACCAGGGACTGCGGACCCTAGTGATTGTCGGTCGCCCGGACTTTAACGCGCCGGACTGGCGAAACAATGTGCCCGGCCATCCGATGACCGACCAGGAGATCACCGACGTGGTGGCGTGGTTGGCCGCACAGCGCCCGGCGAGCGCGGCGACTGCTACTCCCGCCGCTCAAAATCAGGGAGGGACCGCAAGCGAGGTTCCTCAGAAGCTAAAACCCACGTCTTATCGGGCTCCGAACGGCATGGCTGAAACACGCTCGGAAGGAGTCTCCGATAATAGAGGCTTTGTGCCGCCGGCTAAAGCCGGCTCGGGAATATTCAAGAGGCGCCTAAACGCTGGCCTGAAGGCCAGCTCTACCCCCGGAGGGCAACCGTGAGCGAGCAAGATGTTTCCCGACGGCAGTTCTTCGTCAAGCTGGGCATAGTTCTGAACGGCTTGGCCGCCGTTGTTTTGGCCACGCCGGTGATTGGCTATCTGCTGGCGCCCATCATGCGCGGCGAAGGCGGACGTTATCGCAAGTGGATCGCCTTAGGCGAGCTGGACGAATTTCCCGAAGGTCAGACGCGGCTGGCGAAGTACAAGAACCCGATCTCCAACACCTGGGACGGCGAGACCGACGACATTCCGTGCTGGGTGCGCCGCGTGCAGGGCGAGACCTTCCAGGTCTTCGCCATCAACTGCGCGCACCTGGGCTGTCCGGTACGCTGGTTCCCGCAATCGGGGCTATTCATGTGTCCCTGTCACGGCGGCGTGTATTACCGCGACGGTTCGCGCGCTTCCGGACCGCCGCCGCGCGGCCTGTTCGAGTATCCCTACAAGGTGGAGAACGGCCGTTTGATGATTGAGGCCGGACAACTGCCGACGCTGTCCACCAGCGCCAGCCTTCAGCAGAGGAGCACGGGATGTCAAGGCTAGCCAAGATCGGCGACTGGTTCGAGCAGCGGCTGAAGATCTGGCCCATGGTGCAGGAGACAGCTGAGCATCGCGTCCCGACCAAGTCCGCCAGTTGGTTCTACGTCTTCGGCAGCGCGGCGCTCACCGTTTTCATGCTGCAGATCTTCACCGGCATCATGCTGGCGCTGATCTATGTGCCTTCCGCGGGCGAAGCCTGGAACAGTCTGCAATACCTCAATCATGGCGTCACCCTGGGATGGTTTCTCCGCGCGGTGCATGGCTGGGGATCGAACTTCATGGTCGCCATCGTGC
>JBEKTC010000378.1:0-4726 GCA_049516475.1 Candidatus Korobacteraceae bacterium
GAGCTGGCCTTCAGGCCAGCGTCTAAGCCCTTTGTTTCTCATCCTGAGCCGGCTTTAGCCGGCGACATCAGGGCCTGTTTAGGACTTTTTCCGCAGCCTGTTCAGCCGTGCCGAAAGCTGCCGCCAACTCGTGGGCTTTAGCCCCTGCGGTACCCCGGTCTCCGCCGCCGCGGGATTTATGAGATGAGGTCTTGCGACAGGTTTTTCCCGGCAGGCTCCGTTACACTTGCGTCCGGAGGTTGGCATGAAATTGGCATCGCTCCTTGTTCTGCTCGCGGCCGCGTTCGCATCGGCCCAAAATCAAAATTCTCCCGGCATTGACGCCGCCGTCCGCGCGGTGCTTCAGGCGCAGGTGGACGCGTGGAACCACCACGACCTGGATGCATTCATGGCTGGCTACTGGAAATCGCCGGAGCTGACCTTCTTTTCCGGAGCCACCGAAACGAAAGGATGGGAGCCGACGCTGGAACGTTACCGGCGCAACTACCAGTCTGCTGGCCGCTCCATGGGCACTCTTTCGTTCAGCGATTTGCGAGTGGAAGCGCTCAGCTCCGATGCCGCTTTCGTTCGCGGCCAGTTCCATCTGGTGATACCCGAGGGCAAACAGCCTCACGGAGTTTTCACTCTCATCTTCCGCAAGTTTCCCGAGGGTTGGCGCATCGTCCACGACCATACTTGCGCGGCAGCAGCGGAACCTGCTCAGACTTCATCGCCGCCGTCTACATCTAAATAGTGATTGACCAGCCCGCCGCAGGGTATAGAATTCAAACGTCTCCCCACCGGGGATCACAACCCCTTGTGACGAGGCCAATCAGGCGGTATCCGCGAACGCGGAACTGCACTGGAGGAAATCATCACCTGCCTCACCGCCTATGACTACGCCAGCGCGCGCCTGGTGGACGAGGCCGGCATTGACATCGTCCTGGTCGGCGACTCGCTGGCCATGGTGATGCTGGGCTACGAAAACACTCTGCCCGTCACCATGCGCGAAATGCTGCATCACACGCGCGCCGTGCGCCGTGGCGTCAAGCGCGCCTTCCTCGTCGCCGACATGCCATTCGCCTCCTATCACTTGAGCCAGCGCGAATCGCTGCGCAATGCCGCGCGCTTCATCAAGGAAGCCGGCGCTGAGGCGGTGAAAATCGAAGGCGGTGAGAAGCGTGCGCACCTGGTCGAACGCATGGTTGAGGCCGAGATTCCCGTCGTCGGCCACATCGGGCTGACACCGCAGTCGGTGCACGCCATGGGCGGCTACAAGGTGCAGGGCAAGACGCTGCAGGCGGTCGAGCAGCTCATGCACGACGCGCTCGCGCTGGAACGCGCCGGCGCTTGCTGCGTGGTGCTGGAAGGCATTCCCCGCGAAGTGGCAGCGATGATCACCCACGAGCTGGAGATTCCGACCATCGGCATTGGCGCGGGCCCGGAGTGCGATGGCCAGGTGCTGGTCTTCCACGATCTGCTGGGGCTGACGTTTTCGCCGCCGGCGAAGTTTGTCCGACGCTATGCCGACGTTGGCTCGGTCATCGGCAACGCGCTGCTGGCGTTCAAGGACGATGTGAAGTCGGGCGGATATCCCTCCGACGCCGAGTCGTACCATCTGCCCAAGGAAACGCTGGCCGCGCTCCAGACCATTCGACCCCAACAACCGCAAAATCGGCGGTTGCTGGGGGCCCCGATTGCCGAACGCAAGCGCGCTGTGCCAGTGTAGAGACATGCGGCTTGCACTGCGGTCTGTTTGGTTGATTGCGATGGCGTTGGGACTGGCCTCGGTTGCGGCCGCTCAGGCTTCTGCTCCCGCGCACAAGCCTGCTGTCCCCTGGAAACGATACTGCCAGCCCAATGCCGGCTTCTGCTTCAAATACCCAAGTAACTGGACGATGCTGGGCGAGGTCTTTGACGGCAACGGCGTGGTCGTCGCGCCGCCGCAGAAAGAAGACCGTGCGCTGTGGTACGAGATCACGTTGGCGATGGTCGCACCTTCGCCTGAAGGCGATGAAGAAGGCCCGGGATTGAACGGCATCATTGAGCAGGCCATGGCTGCGATGCGTGAAGCCGGGCAGAATTTCGTCACCTTGCAACGCCAGGAGCGGACCGTCGATCACCAGCCCGCACAGATGTTGAAGGCAAAGTATCGCGAGAAGGCGACAGGCCACGACTGGGTTGAGGAGATGATCTTTATTCAGGGCCCGGAGAACGAGATCTACTCCGTAGCTTTGAAGTGTGCGCCGCAGGATCTGGCCCGGCTGGAGCCAGTGCTGAAAGGCGTGCTGGATAGCTGGACTCTGCCGCAGCCCGAGGCGCCTGTCGGCGACAACGACGAGAGCGCGCCGACTCCGACTGCGCCAGGCGGGAGCAAGGCTCCGTCTCAGCTTCCAAGGTAGATTGGATGAGAATTCTTGTGCCACGATGGGTGGAGCACGCCTTCACAGGTTGCTGAAAAAGTCGCGATTTTGGGCCGTTCGGGTAGAGCTAGCCTTTAGGCTAGCGTCTAAGTACTTTATTTTCGATTCCGAGTCGGCTTCAGCCGACGGCACAACTCGCGTTCAACGACTTTTTCAGCGGCCTGTTTAGCCGTGCCGTTACAAGGCATTTTGTCCTTGTCATCACGGGGAGGCCTTTAGGCCGACGAGGGATCTGCTTTTGAGTTTTTTCAGCAGCTTGTGAAGGCATGCTCCGCCCATTTCCAATAAACCAATTGTGAACTGCGATAACCATTGAAGCGCATTCCCACCATCGCCGAAATGAAGACTGCCTGCCGCCAGGCCACGCGCAGCGGCAAGACGCTGGGCTTCGTTCCGACGATGGGCGCTCTGCACGAAGGACATCTCTCGCTGGTGCGCGCGGCCAAGGCTCGCTGCAACGTCACAGCGGTTTCCATCTTCGTCAACCCGCTTCAGTTCGCTCCCACGGAAGATCTCGCCAAGTACCCGCGCCCGCTGGAACGCGATGCCGCCATGCTGGAGCAGCTCGGCGTTGACCTGCTCTTCCTGCCCACTGCGGATGAGATGTATCCCGCATCCCAGGTTAGCGTCCAAAGGAAGGACGCGAACCTGGGGCACCAGTCAGAAACGTGTGTTGTCGTCGAGGGCCTGAGTAACAAGCTGGACGGAGCGTCGCGTCCCGGACATTTTCGCGGTGTCGCGACCGTGGTCACCAAGCTGTTTGAGATTGTCCGTCCCGATTGCGCCTTCTTCGGACAGAAGGACGCCGCGCAGGTGGCCGTCCTCCGCAAGCTGGTCAACGATCTCGACATGGATGTGGGGATCGTTGTTTGTCCCATCGTGCGCGAGAAGGATGGGCTGGCGATGAGCTCGCGCAATGTGTATCTCACGCCGGAACAGCGTCAACAGTCGCTGGTGCTGCAACGTTCGCTAATGCGCGTGCAGACGCTGGTCGATCAAGGCGAGCGCAATGCCGCAAAGCTGATCGTAGCCGGCAAACAGGTCATCGCGGAAGAGCCAGCAGCGCGGCTGGACTACTTCGCCGTTGTGGATCCACACACGCTCGATCCGGTCGCGGACATCACGCGAGGCGCGCTGGTGGCCGTCGCCGCATACTTCGGCACCACCCGCCTGATCGACAATATTGTGCTGGCCTCACCTTAGCAGGCCGCGGAAAAACTCCTTGCGAAGGAGAGTTCGGGTAGAGCTGGCCTTCAGGCCAGCGTCTAAGCCCCTTGTGTTCATCCTGCGCCGGCTTCAGCCGGCGGCACTGTTTCGACTCTTTCACCAAACTGTTAGGGACTTTCATCAGAACAAAAAAGGCCGAAGCATTGCGCTCCGGCCTTACGGTTTCTAGTCACCTACTTGGTGATCTTCTCGCCAATGGACTTCGCCTGCGTGAACAGCAGCAGATAATCCGGGCCGCCCGCCTTCGAGTCGGTTCCCGACATGTTGAAGCCGCCGAAAGGATGCGCGCCCACCATCGCGCCCGTGCACTTGCGATTGATGTAGAGGTTGCCGACGTGGAACTGCTGCTTGGCCGCCTCAATCTTGTCGTCCGAGTTGGTATAGACCGCGCCGGTCAGGCCGAACTCGGTGTTGTTGGCGATCTGCAAACCGTGCTCGAAGCTGCGCGACTTGATCACCGCCAGCACCGGCCCGAAGATTTCCTGCTGCGAGATGGTAGCCATCGGATCGACATCGGCGATCACGGTCGGCTGGATGAAGTAGCCTTCATTCCCAATGCGCTCGCCGCCGGTAATCAGCCGCCCACCTTCCGCGATGCCCTTCTGGATGTAGCCCAGGATCGTCTTCATCGACTTCTCATTCACCACCGGGCCCATGTTCGGGTTCAACACGGGATCGCCGACGGTGATCTTCTCTACGCGCTCCTTCAGTTGCTGGAGGAACTTGTCGTAGATGCGCTCGTCGATGATGGCGCGCGAGCACGCTGAGCATTTCTGCCCGCTGAAGCCAAAGGCCGCACTCGCTATGCCCTCAACCGCTGCGTCCAGATCGGCATCGGCATCGACCACGATCGAATCCTTGCCGCCCATCTCCAGGACGGTGCGCTTGATCCAGAGCTGTCCCGGCTGCTGTACGGCCGCGCGCTGGTTGATGTGCAAGCCCACTTCCTTCGATCCCGTGAACGCGATGTAGCGCGTCTTGGGATGCTCGACGATGGAATTGCCGAAGCTGTTGCCGTGGCCGGGACAGAAGTTCACCACGCCGTCCGGCAGTCCGGCTTCTTCCAGAATTTCGAAAAACTTCGCCGCGATGGTCGG
>JBEKTC010000379.1:0-4012 GCA_049516475.1 Candidatus Korobacteraceae bacterium
CTGAACAATATTCACTGCCAGCAACAGTCCTACAAGAAACAGTCCGTAGACGAACTGGATGTGCAGGTTCGCCCACAACAGAAAAATCAACGGCAGCCAGTAAAGAAGCTGGACGCGTCCCGTGCGCTGCGCTTCCAACAAGAGCGTCAGGGTTACGCAGAAAAGCATCATGGAGAAAAAGACCGGCCGCGGCATCAGGTTGAAGAGAAATGCCGAGCAGGCAATGACCGCCAGGATGCATGCCAGCCAGAATTGGCCGGAAAGACGGCGCAGGCTCCAGAAGACGGAATAGGCGACGCCGAGAGTGAGCAGCGTTCCGTACAATCCGATGCCGACCAGGCCAAACCAGGCGTAGGCGCGCGATAGCAGTACTTCGTAGCCCCAGCTGTAAGCTACCCACGGCCGGTCGGCTGCCGTCCACGTGAAGAGGCCGTTGTGAGGGACGGCCATGTGTTGCACAATCCAGTCGCCCACTTTGAGATGCCACCAGATGTCGAGGTCGAGCACCGAGAACTTCAGATTGAAGGCGATGACTCCGACTATGACCAAAAGGCTGGCCAGCGTGACCAACTGCAGCCACCGCAGACGAAGCAGTGGTTTCAACTCCTCCACAAAACCCATAGGTGTTTTAAGTGCAGTCACTCCTCCAAAGAGAAGTCGCAATAAGCTCAGCCCCAACAATAACTTAAGAGGCGCCGGTGCGGTGAAGCGATATCATTCCCGCGCCAAATCACACCTGAATTGCGGAGAAAGACTCTTTTGGAACTTCTTGCTGGGATGAGCCAACTCGGCAGACAACACTAAGTCGCTGAATATGAATGGCTAGCCGCCGGCGGGCGACCGGTCACGTTTGGCAGACCGACTGCACTTTCCAAATGTTCCTGCGGATGCAGTTGGAAGCAACCGAGTTGCGTCCAACGCAGTTGAGCGCAAGGGTCATCGTTACGCCGGACAAAGTCAAGTCATGTCGAATGCCAGCTTGGATTTAGAAGCAGCAAGTCCTGAAGCGAGAGTGGTCCTGCGCCCGAGCTCCGACACCTGGCTTGCCGGGGCCTACGGCTTGGCCCTGTTAGCTTGTCTTTCCGTATGGTTCCTCGCGGTGCGTGCGCCCTTGTGGACGGATGAAACTCTTTCCTACTGGCAGATTGCCGGCGGCTTCAAGCAAATCTGGGCGCGATCGATACAAGGAAATTCGTTTGCTGCTTACGCCTACATCCTATGGCTGACCAAGACGCTCTTCGGCGACAAAGAGATCGTCCTCAGAATCCCCTCAATTCTCGCCATGCTCGCCGCCGTGTATGTGCTTTACCGCTGTGCGCGAGAGCTGTTTGACTGGGATGTGTCACTTATCGCGACCATGGTGTTCATTCTTCCCCGGGGAATCGTGTTTGCCGCGATCGACGTTCGTCCCTACGGCTTCGCGCTTTTGCTCACAAATCTCACGATCCTCCTGTTCCTGCGCTGGACGAAGACTCACAGGGATGCGGACGCCGCGCTCTTCGGCACCGCGGCGGCGGGCATCATCTACTTTCATTATCTGTTCGCCAGCATTCTGGTTGCGCTTGCCGTCTACTACTTCCTGTCGCGACGCACTGCGCTGCGTGCCGACCTGCGGCAAATCGGGATAGCGCTCAGCTGCTTCGGAATCTTCCTGCTTCCCGTGTTGCCGCGGCTGAAGTACATCTACCAGACGCGGACCATGCATTCCTTCTCCAACGCGCCCCAATGGACGTGGATCCTGGACTTACTGAATCCCGGCAAAGGGCAGTTAGTCGTACTGGCTGGCGTCATCCTCCTTGCCATCGTGGCGCGACTACTGTTGCCCCCCGATCATGCATCCCTGGACAAGCTGGCATTTTGCGTGAGCCTGGCGCTGGTTCCGATTTTGTGTCTGTATACGATCAGCGTGACCACGTCGGTGCATGTCTTTATTCCGCGTTATCTGCTGGTGGCTGTGCCCGGCATCTCGTTGTGCTGGGGATGGCTCTGCAGCCGGCTCGGATCGCGCGCTCTGCGCGGATTGTTCTGTTTCGCGTTTGTAGCATTGTGTGTCTCTTCGGCGTATAGATCGCCAATGGCCCGCTGGCACGAAGAGTCCTGGAAGGGATCGCTCGCGTTTGCCGATGCGAACGCCGCCCAGGACAACGCGCCAATCCTGATGTGCAGTCCGCTGGTGGAAGCCGACTATGAGCCCATGCCGGCAGTTGCCAGCGAGAGCGTGCTGTACGCGCCGTTAAGCTACTACAACGTCAATGCTCGAATCGTTCCGCTTACGCGCACATTGAATGCGGAAACCGAGCGCCAGGTCAGTCACTTCCTGATGGGAAATCAAGGCACCCGTTTTCTTCTACTCGCTCCCTTGCAGTCCCGGCAGATTGTCGATCTTGTGGTGGGTTACACCCAACGCACACACTCATACCGGGTACTAGGGGAGTCCGACAATATTTATGTGCTGGAGTTCACTCCTTACGCGGTTGGACCGTCGTAGGCAATGATCGCGCCCTCAGTTACCAATCGCGCTGGACACCAAACGACGGCAAATGAATCGGCGGAAACGTCACTGCCCGAGTCAAAGCTCACCCACATTCTTGGATATTTGATCCTCGCTATCGGCGCAGGCACTGTGGTTGGTGCGGCTAACGTGATGAGGGCCGGGTACTCGGTGGTTCCTTATTGGGACGAATTGGAGGAGATGACTTCCTATATCGATGCCACGCACAAGTCCGTACTCTCGTGGATATGGGCCCAGCACAATGAGCATCGGATTCTCTTCTACAAGTCGCTCTTCATCGTGGACATGCGGTTTTTCCAGGGCCGTAATTGGCCGATGTATGTCGCCATATTCTGCTCTCTGGCGGCATTGGCCATCGTTATCGGATACATGCTGTACAAACTGGACGATGTCAGAGGTCCTCTGTGGCGAGCCTGCTTTGGACTGACATTGTTCTGCCTGTTTTGTCCGTCGCAGTGGGAGAACTTCTGCTGGGCCTTCCAGCTCTCGTTTGTGTTGGTGAATGTCTGGGTAGCAGCGGCGGTGCTGTGCCTTGTCATGCATAAGCAACGCCTCGCGTCAGGGCAGACAGGCGGAATGGGACTTGTCATGGTCTCGCTGCTGGCGGCCACGGCAGCATCTTTTACCAATGGGAATGGGATCACGATATGGCCGGTGCTGATTGTGCTGGCGCTGTTGGCCAGGCTGCCCTGGCGAGTCGTCGCGATCTACGCGATTGGTCTGGCTTGCATCGTGCCGGTGTACCTGATCGGCTACCATTCACCGTCCCAGCACGCATCGCCCTTGAAATCCATTCACCAATCGCGGAAAGTGCTGGAGTATATGGCTAACTACTTCGCGGGCGGCGTTATGCCTGACAGCGCGATCCTTAAAACCCGCGCGATCGGTCTGGCGCCAGCGATCGGCTTGTTGGGATTGATTGCGGCGATTGCTCTCCTGCTTTGGCTAACCCTGCGAGGAAGCAAGCAGGGTTTTCTTGAATTTGCCATGGCTGGAATCATTTTGTATGCCATGGCCACGGCACTGATTACGTCCTTGGGGCGCGTGAATTATGGGCCGCTCCAGGCCTTCACCTCTCGCTATCAGAGTTTTGCTCTGCTGTTCTGGCTGGCGCTTGCGCTGTGGATCATCAGTCTTGCCGCGCGGCAGCCTGCCGCCAGTTACCTTATCGCCGTCTATCTGCTGATTCTAGTTGTAACCTGCTACGCTGCTACGCAATACAGCGGAATTGTGGAGCACGTAAGTAGCAATAAGGCGGCGAGAGAACTGGGCGGAGTGGCAATCATTGCCGGCATTCACGACGATGCGTTTCTCCGTTCCGAAATCCTGCCAACCCCCATCGCATGGCCTGAGGTTGAGGAGTTACGAAGTCGCCAGTTGTCATTGTTCTCGATGCCGAGTGCCAAACAATTCGGCGAGGACTTCGCGCACTTTTACCGGGGGACGAGTCCAGACACATGCGAGGGGAAGGCCGAAGCTGCTTCGTACGTCAGCACCAAT
>JBEKTC010000380.1:0-3965 GCA_049516475.1 Candidatus Korobacteraceae bacterium
TCGCCGCGAACTAATCAAAGTTTGCATTGTGGGCAATTCTTCAACTCATAGGTTCTAATCTGACTACTGACTACTGGCCACTACCTTTCATCGCGACGCTTCACTGAACATAAACTTCCCCAGATACATGGGAGACGACTTCGGCGGCTTGGTCTGCGCGGCATCCACCGGATACGGGCCCTGCACCAGCGTGGGAAATCCCCAGATGTCGCCATTGCGCATATCGATGACGACCTTGCCGTACATCTGCGCCGTGCCATCGGGTTTGCGAATCGTCGTGTAGCCCGGCTCGACATAAAACGGATAGCCCTCGTCCGCCTGCGCTCTCACCGGCGCCGGCTGAACGATTGGCCGCAACACAAGCATCCCAAGCAGCACTGCGATGACCACCAGCAGTGCCTTGATAAAGCGATCCAGATTCATAGCTCACTCCTGCTTGCTCTTTCGGCCGCGATGGAACCGCGTTCGGTGATCTCGCAGATTGCAAGACTCATCTAGGTGGACCCCCCCCCAGGAATTAATGTTGCAAATAAAGGCTTTATTTCAAAGTATTGATTACATTGAAGTTAACTAGCATCCTAACTGCATGATTCTTAACCACTTGCACCTTTCCTCGCAAAGTATTCATTCCATTATGTTCCCCCCGCAAACCTCTGCGGAACAAGCACTTGCAGTCGTTACTGACTACTGGCTACTGACTACTGAAAAAAAGGGGCAGGAGCGCCGGGGCTAGGCTGATACTACCCTAACCATCCACTATTCGATTGCAGCAGAATCAAGTCAAGATTACGAAGGTGCCAATCTGCCTCTTCATTCCCACAATGGGAATTCGCCAGCGCCCCTCACAGAAAATCGTTGAACCCAGCGGGAGCGGTGCTAACATTCGGCTTCTATCCAATGTCGTTCGAATCCGGGCGCGACGGCGAACTAAGCATCGCCTACTCCAGCGATGCGGAGCAGCCTATACAGGAAATGAACGTGTCTCCCACACCCCAATCGCAGCCGATCACGACGAACATGTTTCGGGAGGAAGCTATGCCCACCAGTCACCGTTCGCCGTCGAGCAGATTTAGCTTGGCGAAAATAGCCCACATCGTCTTCCTGTTTTGTGCCGCGATGGCGATTGCCTCGCCCGCACAAACCCTGACTACGCTGGTTAGCTTTGATGGCACAAATGGCTACAGCCCGAACTCTGTGGTTCAGGGTAACGACGGCAACCTTTACGGTACGACTACGCAGGGCGGCCTTAGCAATAACTGCACTGGTGGCTGCGGCACGGTCTACAAAATGACTCCGAGCGGCACACTAACCACGCTTTATAGCTTTTGCTCTCAGCCGCGCTGTGCGGATGGCACCACCCCTTACGCCGCCCTCATTCAAGCCGCGGACGGCAACTTCTATGGAGTTGCTGCCAACGGCGGAAACAGCAACAACTGCACTGATGGCTGTGGTACTGTCTTCAAAATTACGCCGAACGGTACACTGACGACGCTGCATACCTTCTGCTCCGGAAGTCTTCCTTGCGCTGACGGATCTGGACCCTCCACACCGCTGGTGCAAGCAACCGACGGTAATTTCTATGGGACAACCATCAATGGCGGGAACAGCAACAACTGCACCGGAGGCTGCGGGACGGTGTTCAAAATTACTTCCGCCGGCGCACTGAACACCCTCCACAGCTTCAGCGATACGGACGGGTCACAACCCAATGGGTTGATGCAAGCCACTGACGGTAATTTCTACGGCGCAACCTTTACGGGCGGCGCCAACGGGACCGGTACTATATTCAAAATCACACCGAGCGGCACTCTTATCATTCTGTATAGCTTTGAGTTCCTTGACGGCGGCGATTACCCGTCAGCATCGCTCGTCCAAGCCACTGACGGCAACCTCTACGGAACGACTCTTTTGGGTGGACCTGAAAATGGAAGTTGCCCCAATGGGTGCGGCACCATCTTCAAAATCACTCTCACTGGCACCCTGACAACGCTGTACACGTTCGCTGGTACAGACGGCGCCCTTCCTGATGCTGGGCTTCTGCAGGCGACTGACGGAAACTTCTACGGGACAACAACAAGCGGTGGGACGGCTCCGAATTGCACTTTCCTTGAAACCCCGGGCTGCGGCACGGTCTTCAAGATCACTCCTGCCGGCGTATTGACCACGCTTTACAGCTTTTGCTCGTCGACCTGCATGTCGGGTGTTCTCCCGTATGCGACACTGGTGCAGGCGACGAATGGCACTCTCTACGGGACAGCTTCAGGTGGCGGGGCCAACGACAACTGTTACTACGGCTGCGGTACAGTCTTCAGTCTTTCAGGACCCACTCCCACCCCCCTCCAATTCATTCCCGTTACGCCGTGCCGCGTGGTGGACACTCGCCAGACAGATGGCGAGTTTGGCGGGCCGCCCATTCAGGGCAGCACTTCCCGCAGCTTCCCCATCCCGCAAAATAAGACGTGCAATATTCCTGCCAGCGCCACTGCGTATTCGCTGAATGTTACGGTACTTCCGCATACCACGCTGGGCTATCTGACCATCTGGCCAACCGGCGAATCCCAGCCTGTCGTTTCCACCATGAACTCGACGGACGGCCGCATCAAAGCTAACGCCGCGATTGTACCGGCTGGAGGCAATGGGGGTGCCGTCAGCGTATATGTCACCAACACCACCGACGTCATCCTCGACATCGACGGCTACTTCGCCACGCCTGGCTCCGGAACTTATCAGTTCTATCCGCTGACGCCATGCCGCCTGGTCGACACTCGCGGCGCCGACGGCGATCTGGGAGGCCCGCGCCTGGCGGCGCAAGCGCAGCGCAGCTTCCCGCTGCTGGAGAGCACCACCTGCATTCCAACAGGTCTCAATCCCCTGGCCTACTCGCTGAACTTCACCGTGATACCCAATCCTTCGAGGCAGCAGTTGGGATATCTGTCGGTCTGGCCCGCGGGGGATACGCAACCGGTGGTCTCGACTCTCAACAACCCGACAGCAACTGTCGTAGCTAACGCGGCGATCGTGCCGGCGGGAACCGATGGCGACATCGACGTCTACGCTTTCAACACCACCGATCTATTAATCGATATCAATGGCTACTTTGCCGCGCCGGGGACGGGAGGCTTGTCGCTTTATCCGGCTGCGCCGTGTCGCGTGCTGGACACGCGCCAGAACCACGGGCAGCCCTTCATGGGTGAGAAAACTGTGAACGTGGTCGGCAGCACCTGTGCTCCGCCCAGCAGCGCGCAGGCCTACGTCTTCAACGCGACGGTCGTTCCGCCGGGCTCAATGCCCTATCTGACACTTTGGCCGGACGGCGAGCTACGGCCCGTCGCCTCGACGCTGAACGCCTACGACGGCTTCATCACCTCCAACATGGCGATCGTGCCGACGAACAACGGCTCCATCGACGCCTACGCCGCTGCGCTGACACAACTGCTGCTCGACATCTCCGGTTACTTCGCGCCGTAGGCAGGTTGTGGCAATAAGGCGTCCGACAACGCCCCGCGGGTGCCACACTCAAGCTGCTTTTGCTTGGGTGGGTCTTCTGACAACTGACAACCGTTCTATCCCTTGCCCCGAAAGAGGTACACCAGTTCGATCACCAGGATGATGACCACCATCACTTCCAGCACAAACCCACGGCTCTGGTGGAATTCATCGATGAGGAATCGATAGAGCCCCTCGGCGGTATGCAGCTTTTCGTTGACCAGGTTCTTATATTCCGGCACCCCAACCTTGGCCGCCGCCAGCCGGTACAGCCGCGCGGAGAACATATCGCTGACAAACTTAATTGCGGTTTCCGCGCGCTCGGCCAGCTCGGTAATTTCCACCGTCACTCCGTTCAGCCGCAGCGCCTCGCTGCGCATCTTCCAGCGCCGCAGGATGCCTCCGCGATGTTTGAGCGATGCATATACTCCGGCCAGCTCGCGGGTCAGCCACTCGTCATAGTGACGAAACTCCAACAA